>JBBQNE010000007.1:0-42240 GCA_038329675.1 Hyphomicrobiales bacterium
GTTGAGCAGACCAATCAGCTCGGGATCTGTTTGTCGGAACACTTCCGTCAGTTCGAGCCGCCGTGTTCCGGGCGCTTCGACGAGCGCATCGATGACAAAAAAGAACGGCCCGCCGTGCGTCGTATTGAGGTGATCGGCGACCTCGCCTTCGGGCACCACGGGCGGCAGCTGATGGAGATCGCCAAACATCACCAAGCGAACACCGCCGAATGGCTCGCGGAGCCGCCCGCGGTTGATCCGTAACATCTGATCGACGCCCCACATCAGATCAGACCGGACCATCGAAACTTCGTCGACGATTAAAAACTTGAGCCGCCGCATTAAAGCGCCGTTGCGGATCCGTTTGATGTCTTGAGGGCCGATCAAACGCGGCGGCAGGCCAAAGAACGAATGGATCGTCTGGCCACCGACACTTACTGCGGCAAGCCCGGTTGGCGCAACCACGACGAGATCGTCGGTCAGCATGTCGGCCAGCGCCCGCAGCAGGGTCGATTTGCCAGTACCGGCGCGGCCCGTAACGAACAGATGACCGCGCTCCTCGGCCAAAAATCGCCGCGCAGCTTGGTATTTCTCGGTCGGCTTGATGCCAGTTGGCCAAGGGCGCAGTTTTCCCAAGTCCGCACCCTTGCCGGTTCCAGCGCCCCGGTCTCCGCCACCGAGCGCCGCCGCGAATTGCGCTACGATATCAGCCACCTCTCGCGCTCCCCACCGACCGCGTCATCTCAATTGCGAAGCCCACGACCGATCACCCGCCGACAATCCGTCGGTTAAGCTTAACTTGGCCAACCGGTGCGCGCGCCCGCCGATGTTGTCAAAGGCGAACTTGGGGCAAGCAAGGTATCTAGACAGCAGCGCATCGACGGGCGAGCATTGCATATTTTGCATGGCGACCTAAGTCATGACGCAGGCGCAGCCACCTGCTGACGCCGATGCGCTGAGGCACACATCATGGACTGGGACAAGCTGCGCATCTTTCACGCGGCTGCCGAAGCCGGCAGCTTTACCCACGCCGGTGATACACTCCACATGAGCCAATCGGCGGTGAGCCGCCAAGTTTCCGCACTCGAGCGTGACTTGAAGGTTCCGCTGTTTCACCGCCACGCCCGTGGGCTCCAACTCACCGAGCAGGGTGAGATGCTCTATCAGACGGCGGCCGACGTGCTCCTAAAGCTGCAAACCGCAGAAATGTTGCTCGCGGACGCCACATCGAAGCCGCAAGGCGAAATCCGCATCTCAGCGCCCGTAGGTCTCGGCACGGTATGGGTCACGCAGCGCTTGCGCGAGTTTATGGAGCTCTACCCCGAAATTCGTATCGACCTGTTGTTGAGCGACGACCAAGTCGACCTCTCGATGCGCGCCGCCGATGTCGGAATTTGGCTCCATGAGCCAACGCAAACCGATCTCATCCGGCGCCAATTGGCGACCATGAACGTCAAAGCGTACGCCTCGACCGCCTACGTCCGCCGTTATGGTTTGCCCAAATCAATCGACGATCTCGATAATCATCGGCTGATTTCATATGGCGGTGCTCCAGCGCTCTACCAAAATCTTAGCTGGCTCGAGACCGTAGGGCGCCCACAGGGTGGTCGCACGCCAGCGTTTAAGGCCAATAGCGTCATCGCGCTCAAGTATGCCGTCCGCGCCGGAATCGGGATCGGCATGATCCCGGACTACATGACGGAGGAGGAAACCGAGCTCGTCAGTGTGCTCTCCGAAGCCGAACAGCCGAAGCTTCCAATCCTGTTTGTCTATCCAGAGGAACTCAAAACGTCGAAACGAGTCCAGGTTTTACGTGATTTCTTGGTCGCACAAGCCAGGCAGTGGAAGTACTGAAGCCCTTGTTTTTATTTGAAATATAGCGGCACACATCGGCCTGTTTTATACTGCGCATCACACGATCATCACGCCGCCGTGAATTTTTTTGGTCAGGGGGGTTACATCCCGCCGCACACTTTCGTATAAGACGTCATCCCGACAGCGAGGGCGCTGGGTTTTTTTGCCATCACCCGACGCATTTCGCCAGTTTGGACCCAACTATGACTTGAGGCCGGGACTGCTGAGGCAGCTCGGCCTTTTTTTTTGCCCGCGATCGCGCCGATCGACCGGCCAATTTCATGAGCTATCGCGGGTTGTACCTTTGGTCAGTCTTCGCCGCTGGTGCCGCTCCTCGCGCGTAATTTCAGACCGAGTTCGTAGACCTGGGTCTTGGCGACATCGAGCGCTTCCGAAACGGACTTCGCCGCATCACGAAGCGACATCGATTGCATGGCAGCCTCCAGCGCCGCTTCGATCTCCGCTTCGCTCGCCACGTGCGGCTCTGCTGGCGCAATCACAATCACGAACTCGCCCTTTGGATCGGGCTCAGCGGCAAAGGCAATTGAAAGCTCGGCAAGCGTCCCGCGCCGAACGGTTTCAAAACGCTTGGTCAGTTCGCGCGCCACTGCAGCTGGACGTGAACCGAGCACATCGGCGAGATCGCGTAGGCAAGCCGCTATCCGCGATGGCGCCTCATAGAACACGAGCGAGGCCGGAACGGACGCCAGCGCACTAATCCGCGTGCGACGCCCCGCCGACTTGGGCGGCAAAAACCCAGCAAACAAGAACGCATCCGTCGGCAGTCCCGACGACGTCAGTCCAGCCAACGCCGCCGATGGGCCAGGCAAACTCCAGACGCTATGTCCAGCCTCGAGGGCCTCCCGGACGAGTTTATAGCCCGGGTCCGACACCAGTGGCGTGCCAGCATCGCTGATCAACGCAATGCGATGACCCGCCGCCAGACGAGCCATCAGCCGGGGTCGCTCACGGTCCCCGTTGTGATCGTGATACGCCTCCATCCGGGTGGTTATTCCGTAGTGGGCCAGGAGCGTCCGGCTATGGCGCGTATCCTCGCAGTAAACGACGTTACACCGCGCCAGCACTGCCAGGGCCCGCAACGTCATATCGGCGAGATTGCCAATCGGCGTTGCCACCAAATAAAGGCCCGGCGCGAGCGGCATTGACATCTGCCGTTCAATTTCCGCAGCGGCACGCGCGGCCAGCAAAACTAGCTCATTGCCAAGTGGGCGGACCCCATCGCCGGTCATTTCAAGATCAGCGTCAGGTGGTGTCTCGTCATCGGGTGTCACGATCGGCTCCTCGCAACCGTCACGACTGTGACGCAACCAGCGATCTACACAGCTGTTGGTCGCTTCACCAGTCAGGCAGCTTGCGGCCTCGGACGCCCTCATTTATCGATTCTACGGTTAAGAGCCGTCGATCGACCTCGTATGCGCGCAAACAGTGGCGCATTGGGGCAATTACGATAAGCTCTTCCAGCATGCCGGCGGTAGAAGCAAAGTCGTCCGTAGCCAGCTATTTCGGGACCGACCCGTAACGATGATGCTCCTCAAACGTCCCAGTATAACCGCCGCCTCTACGCTCTTTGGGCTATTAGGCGCTGTCGCAACCGTCGTCATCGGCGGCTGTTCATCGCAAAGCCAACTCGAAACCGGCGCCAATGCACCCGCTGGCACCACGCGCTCCGCCGACGGCAAAAACCGATCCGCCGACGGCCAACCCATGTGGAGCGATGGCTCGCCATCAGGCAGCGCCGCCGCCAGTGTGGCCTCCGGCGCGGTCGACCGGTCGCCAATCGATCCGCTTGCGACCGCTGATGCATCCATCGCCAGCCCCGGCACGTCGGGTGTCCCAAACGCGGCTCCAATCAGCGGCCGTGGCTTCAAAGTCGCGCTGCTATTGCCGCTGGGTGGTTTTGATCAAACGGCCGTCATCTCTAAAGGTATGAAACAGGCCGTGGAATTGGCTCTGTTTGAAGCCGAAAGAAGTGACGTGCAGTTGATCGTCAAGGACGACAAAGGCACGCCCGAGGGCGCCCGCGCAGCCGCCGAGGAAGCCGTCAAGGAAGGCGCTGAAGTCATACTCGGCCCACTCCTAGGGCGCACTGTCCCAGGTGCCGCTGCCGTTGCACGGGCGTCGAACATGCCGGTGCTGGCGTTCTCAAATGACCGCACCGTCGCTGGCAATGGTGTTTATGTCCTTGGCTTTTCACCAGAACAAGATGCTGATCGGGTTGTCGACTACGCCGCGCGCCACAACAAACAGCGCTTTGCCGCCCTCGTCCCAAACGACGCCTACGGCAGCGTAATCGGCGACGCCTTTAAAGCGGCGGTTGCCAAGGCTGGCGGTTCTGTCGTCGCGTTTGAAACCTATCCCGCTGGCGCCAACGCAATGATTGGTCCATCGCGACGGATCGTCGAAGCCGCGCGCGCCGCCGAAGGCACAGGCACGCCCATCGACGCAGTTTTCCTGCCCGGAGGCCAAGACGTTCTACCCCAACTCGGTCCGCTGCTGACGTATTCAGGATTTGATGCTGGCAAGGTTAAGCTCATCGGCTCGGGCGCATGGGAATTTGCCACGCTCGGCTCCAACGATGCGTTTATCGGCGGCTGGTACCCGGGTCCTGATCCGGCAGGCTGGCGGACGTTCCAGGCCAAGTTCACCAAGAACTTCGGGCAATCCCCGCCGCGCGTCGCAAGCATCGCTTACGATGCCATGCAGCTCGCAATGTCGCTGTCATCTCAACCAACAGGTCAGCGCTTCACGACCGCAAATCTCACGAGACCCGGCGGATTTACCGGCGTCGATGGACCGTTTCGTTTGACGGTCAACGGTTACGTCGAACGGAGCTTGGCGATTTTGGAAGTCCAAAAGATCGGCTCCCAGGTGATTGAAGCCGCCCCCTCGATCGGCAGCAGCAATCTCGATGGCGCGCGCCTCTCTGGCACGCCGCCTCGTGTCAACTGACCCCAGGCCTGCCACCATAGCGTGCCCGAATGCTGACCTCGCGCCCCCTCCTGAGCTGGACCGAGCTGCGTTGATATGACCGGCATGGTTGCAATTTTAGCCGTCGTATCGGCAGTCTTTGGGATCATAGCGATCGGCTACGCGGCCGGCC
This sequence comes from Hyphomicrobiales bacterium, assembly GCA_038329675.1. Taxonomy (GTDB): domain Bacteria; phylum Pseudomonadota; class Alphaproteobacteria; order Rhizobiales; family Hyphomicrobiaceae; genus JANXVY01. The sequence goes on from JBBQNE010000007.1 coordinate 4,955, forward strand.
GCTCAGGCTACATTTCGCAAAGCGCGAGTTTAGGCATTGCGGATTTCGCCTTCAAAATCGCAATCCCAGCCTTGCTGTTTCACACAATCGTCACGGTTAAATTCACCGGCGTCGCACCGCTGGGCGTAATCGCAAGTTTCTTTGGCGCGGTGGCTGTGGTCTGGCTGCTCAGCATTCTACTCACGCGCTATGTCTTGCGACGGCCTAACCTCGACCAACCCTCAATCGGGATCACGTCGACGTTCGGCAACACGATCATGTTGGGCCTTCCGATCGGCGTTGGCACGTTCGGCGAGGCAGCTCTCGCGCCAATCTCAGCCATCATTGCCTGCCACGCGCCGATCCTTTTGGTTTCGGCAACCGTTCACGCAGCACTGGTCCACGCCGGGACCGGTGACAGCGCAGGCGCCAACAGCCGCCCTCTTGGTCCAGCCGTGATGGCCGTTCTCCAGCAATTGGCAACACAGCCGCTGATCGTGGCAATCGCCGCAGCCTTGGCGTGGCGGTTCCTCAGCAACATGACGGGCCTTGCGCTTCCCTCAGCCCTCCTGTCGATTGCCGAAATGCTGGCCCGCGCAGGTGTTCCAGCCGCGCTCGTTTCGCTTGGCCTATCGCTGACCGGCTTCAAGGTCGGCGGTGACACGCGAACGCTCGTCGCTGTCCTCGTGCTGAAAATGCTTGCGATGCCGCTTGTCGCAGCGGCCCTCGCCCTGGCGCTGCAGCTGCCCGCGCTGTCAACCGCGATTGTTATCTTGATGGCAGCACTGCCAGCTGGCGCAAACGCCTATCTGTTCGCGCGCCAGGAAGGACGGGTTCTGAACGCGGTGTCTGGCGCGGTGGCGCTCGGGACAGCGCTGGCCATCGTCACGTTGACGGGAATTCTAGTTGTGCTGCAAGCGCGGTTTGCAGTTTAGCTACCCGGGCAATCCGCGGCCCGCCCGACCATACCACCAACGAAAAATGAGCACGGCTTCGAGGGCTCGGCCGCCTCAAGCGGCAAGCGATAGACCCGATTGCGCTGCCGGAGGTGACGTGTCCCGGACCACGACGGTTGGCTTCAGCGATGGTACGATGTCAGCAAGTTCGCGCACCAGCGTCTGGATCGAGTAGCTGGCGAGATCGAGTTGTTGACCCGCATTGCGATGAAGGGTCTCGGCGTTGGCGACGCGTGCGGTTTGCTCGCCCACGTAACCCGCCAGCCGCTCAATCTGTCGCGACGATGACAAACCGTGAGCCGAGGGGACCGTCTCGGCTGCATGCGGGTCCATGGGCTGTCTGCCTCGCGAACCCGATGCTCCAAAGGCCATCGGTCGAGTAGCTGCTAAAAGCGTCACGTTAGACCGATGCGACAGCGTCGACTTTGTACGTCGCGCAGCCGATGCGACAATGCGATGGCCGAGCATGGTGGAGGTGGCCGCATAACCCAACGTCGCGAGGGTGAAAACCACCGCTGCGAAAGTAACCAATCCGGGGTCGAAATCCACTGGCACAAGCCCTCCCTGGCCTAAACCGGCCGGGTCCGCGCTAGCTCTGCGCGTCTGCTGAGATAAGATCGTCAATCAAACATAAAACAGCATGAAAAACAAGTGGTTAATCTATGAATCTCATTTTCTTCTGAGCGAACAGCGTTAACGAAAACGAGGTGTAACGGCATCTGCGGTGCTTACCGCTCGGCCACATACCGGTAATGGCCAGTGAGCCGCCAGCCGAACAGCCAGTCCTCCTCCTGCACGCCGAGGCCGCGGTTATGGATGACGAGCGGGACACCACCGGCAGTCTTCCGGTCCGAAACGATTGCGACGTGGGTCTTGGAATGCCATCCGTCCGGCAGGTAATAGGTGACGATATCGCCGGGCTGGAACCGCGCGGGGTCAGCCTTTGGGTCAGCTGCAAGTGGCAGCGACCGGCCATTCTTGGCAAAGTATTTCCGCTGCACCTCAACGCGCCGATGATCAATGTTGCGGTCACCCGATCCGACGCCAGATTCGTGGATTTCCTTCTGCAGATCATGGCCTAACGCCCGGTAAGCGCGAACGACAACGTCGGTACACACGCCCTGGTACGCCGGGATATCGCCGCCGGGATAATCGAGCTTCACGTAAGCTGGCGAATAAATGACGAGCGCCGAGACCTGCTGCCGTGCAGCGCTAACAAGCCGGTGCCCGTAGGTCGCCCCCGTGTCAGCCCCCGTGTCAGCCCCCGTGTCAGCCGCCGTGTCAGCCGTCGATTGAGCAGCCGGAGCACCAGTTGCTGGCCCCCCCGTCCCCAGCAGCGATGTCGCGATCAGCAGACAACACGCGATGGTGGTCGCTTGCCGGTATGATCTGCAATGCGTCCGCTGATTGATGCCGCGCACGCGTATCCTCCACCGCTCAGGCCTTGAGGGTTGATATGGAGGTTTCCGGGCGACCGTAGGGCAAGACCCAGCTCGCCTGCGCCGATGCTTAACGTCCCATTAGCGGCTGGCCGGGACGCCCATTGGCAAATCGGTAACCGCCAAAACCATCGGCAATATCAGCCGCTTGCATTCAATTGTATGCGTGATGGTGAATGGCGGTTGTCGATGTCTCATTAGGTGGCCAAACCGGTCCGGCCGGAAGCCTTTGAGCATCGTGCTGGCAGGTGTGTGGGGCGGGGGGTGCGTGCTAGAGCTGAAGCTACAAACCTGCATCCTGGTCGTCCACTTGATCGGCCTTGGCTTAGGCGTGGGCGGCGCGCTGATAACTGACGGCTATGTGGTCCGCAACGCGATCCTGACCAAGATCAAGCCGGGCGTCGAGGACACCGTCTCCTTCCTTGCCAGCATCGTCACCGTCGGCCTCGTCCTGCTCTGGGTCAGCGGGATTGCGCTCGCCGCTCAAATGATGATGACGACCCCGAACTTTATCAACAACGAGAAGTTTTGGGCCAAAGTCGCAATTGTCGCGATCCTGACGGTTAATGGCGTCAGCATCCACCAAAACGTCCTGCCGCTGCTTAGAAAGCAACAGGGTCGCAGGCTGTTCGATGGTCTCGACCGTGAACTCAGACTGTTCCTGGCGGCGAGCGGGTCGATATCGGGCGTATCGTGGATCTTGCCCGTGCTGCTCGGCAGCGCCAAAGAGATGAGCTACATCACGCCATTTACGCATATCATGGCGTTTTACTGTTGCGCGCTGATCGCCATGACGGCCATTGCAATCGTCGCAATCGAACGCGTCTTGCCGCAGCTATCCGCTGAGGCCCGGCCGGACGTATCTGAAACCCAGGTACCAGCCGCGCGTCGCCGCACGATGCACGATCTCGCCGCCGAATATGATGCCGCTTGGCCATCGCGCCGGAGCTCGCCGATCGCCCCGTTGGTGTCGGCAGTCCCGCAAGGCCGTCTCGCAGCAGCGGTGCGCAAGTCGGCGTCCCCAGTTGAAGCTGCAGCCCGATTGCCGATCGCCCCAACCGCAAAAGCCTTCCGCGACCGACCAGCAAGCGACCGCCCGCCGTTTGACCGCCCGCCGAGGTACCGGGTCTCCAACTCCAAAGCCCCCGACCGACCAACCGCCCCCCGTGCCCAACCCGCCATCGTTGCGGTTCCAACCCGCCCCGTTCGGATCGTGTCCGCAGCCAACGGAACGCTCGCCGCTTAAGCTGCCGCTTTTCCACAGCAAAGCGGGGCTCGTGAGTTGCCGTCGCGCCAAACTGAATGTGTTTTTCAACCAACCACCTCGACAGCCATGCGACGCATTATACAATGTGGCCGGGCGCAACATAACGGACAATGTGGGGCAGGGGCGAAGGATGCGGGGGACTTTGACGGCCGCTCTGGCGGTCGCAGCAGGGCTGATTGCCGGCTGCGCAACAATTACCAAAGGCACAACTTAGGCCGTGGCCATGAACACGCCCGCGGCGCCCGGCGCGCAATGGACGTTGGCATCAGAAGGCATCGGCACAAAATTGGTGACGACGCCAGCAACCGTCGTGCCCGACAAGAGCCAGCACAACGTCACGGTCAGCTGCAAGAAAGAGTGCTTCCAAGACGGTACCGGCATCATTGCCTCGTCTACCGAGACAATGATGCCCGGTAATCTGCTAGTCGGCGGCGTTGTCGGACTAGGCGTCGACGCCGCCTCCGGCGCGATGAACAAATACAACGCAGAAAATCAGATCGCGATGGTGCCGATCCAGGGCGGCAAAGCGCGCGCCTGAGCAGCCGCCCGCCGCATTAAGCCTGCCGCGCCATCTCGTCGTAATCCTCAACCAGCTCCGTCAAGTCGCCGATCGTCCGGTGGGCTGGAAACTCCGGGTATTCGTCGGGCACACCAGTTCGATTAACCCACACCGTGCGAAAGCCCGCGACGTAGGCTCCCGCGATGTCCCACCGGTTCGACGACTGGAACGAAATATCGCGCGCCTCGCAGTCAAAAAACGTGGTCGCCAGCGCGTAAACCGTCATCGCGGGCTTGAATAGCCCAGCATCAGTGACGGACAGAACAGCGTCAAAAACCGTCTCTAGCCCCGAAGCATGGACAGCCGCGTCCAGCATCTCCGGGTCGCCGTTCGACAAAATCGCAAGCCGTGCCCCAGCCCCTTTGAGGTCGTCGAGCACATCAGGCACCTCGTCGTAAGGCTTAAGCGACCGGTAGGACGACAACAGTTCCTCGCGCAGGCCAGGCTGGAGGCCGCCGATCGCCGCGATCGCGTAGTCGAGGCTCTGTTCGGTCAGGCTGGCAAACGTCGCCGCCTTCTCGATCCGCGAATGGATCCAGGTATATTCGAGCTGCTTTGCCCGCCAAATCGCAGACAGTAGATCCGATTTTGGACCAACTTCATCGCGATACCGTCCAACCGCAGAATGGACGTCAAACAGCGTCCCATAGGCATCAAACACGAAAATCGGTGGCATCGGGCATTCCAATCACGACAGGCGTGGCTCAAACACTTCGGTCAGCGCCACCGGCGGTTCGAGACCAGCAGCGCGCACCCTGGGGGCAATAGCATGACAATCGACCCATCGGGCACCCGCTTCGGCGCAGCCAACGTGCCGTTGATCCTTGCCACGTCGCTGTTGCCAACATCGCTGTTTGACGGCTGCACGTCGGTCTCAAGAAATGGCGATGCCGTAACATTCACGCACGCCTCGTGGACCAGTCCGGCGATCGCCCTGCTGATGTTTGCAGCGCTGATTTGGGCGCGTCACATATGGCGCTCAGGCGAACGGATCCGCGGCGCTGGGTTCGGTCTGATTGCGGTCGCCTTGGCTGCAGTCCTCGGCCCAAAGCACGCGACGGAATTCATCATCGTTTCTGATCGCGGTGTTGACGCTCAAACGAGCATATGGTGGTGGCAACCCGACGTTTGGCGCGTCGACTTCGCCGACCTGAGTGAGGTGTTGTCCAACGAGCGCCGCGAACTCGTCTCCAACAAAGGCACACCCGAGGTCGTGGTCCACCGGACGCTGACGTTCGTCGGCAAAACGGGTGGCGCGAACGCAATACCTTCGCCAACCGTCGTCTACCCCGTCACCGGCTTGCTTCGGGACGCCAGGGCCGACGGCGAAATCTTGCGCCGGGCCAAAGAAAAAGGGCTCAATACCGATCCGGTATCGAGCCCCTATTTACAGCGCCAAAATGACGTCGGCGACGCGCTAAGAAAGCAATTTAACCTACCCGCCGCCAAACCTAAGCCCCGGCCGTCTTACTCAGCAGCGAGCCTTAGCGCTGGCTTGTGTTGCGCGGCCAGGAAATCGAGCGCTGCCTGTGTGCCGCCCTTGCGATGCGGGACACCAGCGATCTCGAGCCCCATTTCGACTCCAGCTATCGCGCCCAGGATCGTCAGCTCGTTGGTATCGCCGAGATGCCCGATGCGGAACGCCTTGCCAGCTAGTCGGCTAAGCCCGGTGCCAAGCGACATGTCGAACGTATCGAGCACAGTTTTGCGGAAAACGTCGGCATTGATGCCGTCGGGCACGGCGACCGTTGTCACGGCCGACGAATAATACTTCGGATCGCGGCACCAGATATCGAGGCCCCAGGCCGTCACGGCCCGGCGGGTCGCTTCAGCCAAACGGTCGTGGCGGGCGAAGACGTTGTCGAGGCCTTCTTCGTAAAGCATGTCGAGCGCCGTATCGAGGCCATAGAGCAGCCCGGTCGCTGGCGTGTAGGGGAAGAAGCCCTGCGCATTCGCCGCAATCATATCGTCCCACTGGAAGAACGCGCGCGGCAGCTTCGCCGTTTTCGAGGCCGCAATCGCCTTTTGGCTCACCGCCGTGAACGACAGGCCGGGCGGCAGCATCATGCCTTTCTGCGACCCAGAAACGGTAACGTCGATGCCCCACTCATCGTGGCGCAAGTCCATGACGCCAAGCGATGAAATTGTGTCAACCATCAGCAGTGCGGGATGGTAGACGGCGTCCATGGCTTTGCGGATTTCGTCGATGTAGGCACGCGCGCCCGTCGACGTTTCGTTTTGGACGACACAAACGGCCTTAATAGCGTGGCTCTTATCCTCTGCGAGGCGGGCTTCGATCAGATGGGCTTCAGGTCCCGTCCGCCAGTCGGTCGGGATCACGATCGGCACCAGGCCCAGACGTTCCGCCATCACGCGCCAAAGGTGCGCAAACTGGCCGGTCTCAACCATTAACACTTTGTCGCCCGGCGATAGCGTGTTCGATAAGCTTGCTTCCCAAGCCCCTGTACCCGAGGCTGGGAAAATGATCACCGGCTGTTCGGTTTTAAACAGCGGCTTGACGTTGGCCAAAACGCGATGGGCGAGCTTCTGGAATTCAGGTCCGCGATGGTCAAGGATCTGGCGCGACATCGAAGCGATAATGCGCTCTGGAACCGGCGTTGGTCCTGGAATTTGCAGGAAATGGCGTCCGGCCCTGCGGGTCGGTTGAGACATGGATAGTTCCCCGAGACTTGGACTGTCCTGACGCGTTGGAATAGCGGCGGAACGTCCTTTTTTAGTGCAGCGGGCGGACCATGTGGCTAAAGTCTGTGCGCGGTCAAGCGGCTCGCGCGGCACCCATCATCGAGCCGCAATTGTCGCCGGTTTCCCGCCTGCCATGGCCGTTGCGAGGCTGGCCGATGCGCAGATGCTCCGCGCTGGCTGGCGGGCACTGTCTAGCGTATAGCATGACCAAGCATATCGGTCCGTTTCAACGGGCAGAACCCAGGGAGGTGTCATGAGACGGCTTGTCTCGGCAGTGATGGCACTGTCGGCTATCGCTGCACTTTATGCGGTCTCCGCACACGCAGCCGAGGTCACCGACGGCGCCAACCGCAAGGTGCCGCTGCCCGACAAAATCGAAAAGGTCTTCGCCGCTGGCGGTCCGGCCGCGATCCTCCTCTACGTGATCGCGCCAGAAACCATGACCGGCTGGCCGCGCCGTCCGCGCGAGGAGGAAAAACCGTTCATCGCTGCCCCATATCGCGACCTCCCCGAAGTCGGCATGATCACCGGCCGCGGCGGCAGCGCCATTATCGAAACCGTGATGCGGCTCAAGCCCGACCTGATCCTCGATTTCGGTTCGGTCAAGGACACCTACATTTCGCTCGCCGACGCCACCCAGCAGCAGACCCAAATACCGTATCTTCTGTTCGACGGCCGGTTTGACGCGACCCCGGCCTCCCTTCGGCGGGTCGGCGCGGCACTGGGCCGGACCGAGCGCGGCGAGACGTTGGCGCGCTACGTTGAAGCTCGCTTCACTGAGGTCGATGCCGCGCTCAACACCGTCCCAATGGAGAAGCGACCCAAGGTTTACCTCGCGCGCGGCCCAGACGGGCTCGAAAGCGGCGCTAAGGGCTCCATCAATACCGAGATCATCGAACGCGCCGGTGGGCGCAACGTGATCGAAGCGGGCGATGCGCAAAAAAACATCGTCCGTGTCTCGATCGAACAGGTCATCGTCGCCGATCCAGACATCATTTTGACCTGGGATCGCCAGTTCTTCGATCGCGCCCAAAAAGACCCGCTATGGCAAACCGTGAAAGCCATCCGCGAAGGCCGCCTCTACCTCTCGCCGACCGCGCCGTTTGGGTGGATCGACCGCCCGCCGTCGGTCAATCGCATCATGGGCCTAACGTGGGCCGCCCAACTGTTCTACCCTGAGCTGTTCCCGAAAGACCTGCGCGATACGGTCCGCGAATTCTACGCGCTGTTTTATCAGGTAACCCTAACCGATGCCGAACTGGATGGACTGATCGAATGGTCACGAGGCAAAGCCCCGCCGAGAGAACTGAAACAGCGCTAGCAGGCCTCCTCCGTCCTGTCGGCGTGGTTGGCGGGCTGTCGATTGCGCTGACCGCAGCGATGCTCGCATCTGCGCTGACCGGCGCCTATCCAATCAACGTGGCGGACTTTCTCGGTGCCATCGGCCGCGCGTTGACGGGCGCGCCGCGGCTCGGCCAAATCGATACCGTCCTGTTCGAAGTGCGCTTCCCGCGCGTCGCTGCGGCCGCGCTGGCGGGTGCAGCGCTTGCTGCCGCCGGCGCTGCTTACCAGGGCCTGTTCCGCAACCCGCTGGTATCGCCTGATATTTTGGGCGTCTCGACCGGTGCTGGCCTCGGCGCGGTCGCCGGGATATTCCTGTCGTTGCCCATTATCGCGATCCAAGGCCTCGCTTTCATCGGCGGCCTGCTGACCGTCGGCCTCGTCTATGCCATCGCCAGCGCGGTGCGTGGGCGCGAGCCAACGTTGGTCCTGGTGCTGTCTGGCGTCGTCGTCGGCTCGCTGGCAGGCGCGGCGATCTCGCTACTGAAGGTCCTTGCCGACCCCTACGACCAGTTGCCCGCGATCACATTCTGGCTGCTCGGCAGCCTAGCCAGCACCCGCAAAGCCGATGTCGTCGCCGCCGTTCCGCTCGTGCTCGTCGGCCTGGTGCCGTTGATCTTGCTGCGATGGCGCATCAACGTGCTCTCACTTGGCGACGACGAGGCCCGCGCACTCGGCGTCGAGGCCCCGCGCCTCCGCGTAATCGTCATTGCGGCGGCAACGTTGATCACGTCGAGCGTCGTTGCGATCGCTGGCGTCATTGGCTGGGTCGGGCTCGTCATGCCCCATATTGCCCGGATGTTGGTCGGGCCGAATTTCGACCGGCTGCTACCGACCGCGATGCTTCTTGGCGCGACCTACATGGTCCTCGTCGACACGCTCGCCCGCACGATTGCGCGGGTCGAAACGCCGCTTGGCATTCTAACCGCGATGATCGGCGCCCCGTTTTTCCTGTGGCTGCTGGTGCGAGGACGCGCGGCATGGGATTGATACAAACTGGTCCAACGCCGCTTATCGCCGCTACTGATCTCGCGATCGGCTATCCCGGCCACGCCGTCGGCCGCGGCATAACGCTGGGTGTACGCGCTGGCGAAGTGCTGTGCCTGCTTGGTCCGAACGGCTCGGGCAAAACCACGCTGTTTAAAACTCTGCTCGGCCTCATCCCGGCCCAAGGCGGGACCGTCACGATCGGCCGCGATCCGATCCTCACCCTCGACCGGGCCGAGATCGCGCGCCGCGTCTCCTATGTACCCCAAGCCCATGCAGCCCATTTCCCCTACCGCGTCGTTGATATGGTCACGATGGGTCGCACCGCCCATCTCGGCTTGTTCGCCAAACCAGGACGCGTCGACCTCAACTTCGCCAACGCAGCACTCGCCTCGCTCGGCATCGCCGACTTGGCTGACCGCGAATACACCCGCATCAGCGGTGGCCAGCGCCAGCTCGTGTTAATCGCCCGCGCGCTCGCCCAGGACGCGCCAGCGATCATCTTAGACGAGCCGACGGCCAGCCTCGACTTTGGCAACCAGGTCCGCGTGTTGAGCGAGGTGAAACGCCTCGCCGCCCGTGGCCTCGGCATCGTCTTGTCGACGCACGATCCCGACCACGCCTTTAGCGTTGCCGATCACGTCATATTCCTAAACGACGGGCAATTGATCGCTAGTGGCCGTCCAGAAGTGGTCCTGACGGCTGCGCGGCTGGAGGCGGTCTACGACGTCAAGGTCTGCATCGAGACGCTGTCGGGCGGACAGCGCGTATGCGCACCTGATCTCGGCGGAGGCACCGCCGCGATGACAGCGACCCCCACCTGATAACGGCCCGCCGCGCCCCAACCCGAGCTAACCGCCGGTAGCGACCCCAGCCGCAACAACGGCCCGAGCCATCATGTCGATTTCCTCTGTCGTTGCCGCCCGTTGCAGCTTGAACTGCTCCCACAGCATCGGCGGCGCAACATCGCCCGTCCGCCCAATCTTCAGCGGCTGGATTTCGCCCGTATTCGTCTGAATACGAACAACATGCACAACCTCGGTCCCATCAGGCAGGATCGCCGTCACCCGCAAGTCGATCACCTCTTCGCCGACCGGGTGTATCCCCATCAGCACGTCACGCCCCGCCGGTGCGAGCCAATCAGGCGACGGCCGTCCATCGGCACGCTGCACCTTCCAGTCCGCTTCACCAAGGTAGCCGCCGCGCTTTAGTGAGAGGTGAACGATGAGCGTTTCACCGCGCACGAACGTCTCGATGTTAGCCACGCTGTCACGCACACTGCTCGACAACTTGATGGAGAAGCTCGAAATTCCCTGGAAATCGCCGACTTGACGCTTCCACTCGGGCACGTCGAAACCATCCCGTGACTGCTGGTCCAATGCCCGGATCTCGGCGAGCACCGCGCCAACCATTCCGTCCGCGCTGAGGGACGGACCCGGCACGACCGGCATCGGCAACGAGGGTACGAACGGAGCTTCGAGCACGACAACCGGGTCTTTGTTGACGAGGAGCCGCACGACTGCTTCGGCGAACCCGCCATTTCCATCCGTAATTCTGTAGCTAATCGTGTCCGTGCCTTCGTAGTCGGTGTTTGGCGTATAGGTCAGCGTGCCGTCGGCATTGATCACAACCGTGCCATGTTGCGCGACCGCAGCGATCACGCGCAAGTCGTCGTAATCTGGCCCGCTATCGCGATCATTCCCAAGAACTGCGATCTGCAGCGGCAAGCCACGGTCAACAATCCCACTATCATCAACGGCCACTGGCGGCAGATTGCCGATCGAATACGTAACGGTTGTTTCCGCCGTCAGCCCGTCGGGGTCGGTGACCGTAACAATGACCCGATAGACGCCATCGCCGTCGGGCCCGCCCTGGCTCGCACCTTGCGGCAGCGTCCCAGAGATCACGCCCGTCGCCGGATCAATCGTCAGGCCCGGCGGCAATCCCGTTGCTGCGAATGTCAGCGGCTCACCGTCCGGGTCGCGGACGTAGGCGCCGATATCGACGATGGGCGGTGTCGAACCATCCGGTGTCGCGATCGCAGGAATAATGCCAGATGGATTGCCAGCCGCAATTGGGTTCGAAGGCGTGCCGGGGTTGGTTGGATCGATGATCACCGGCGCATCGTTGTCGCCCACAACCGTGATGACCAGCACCGCCGTGGCACTGCCGCCGTTCCCATCATCGACCGTGTAGGTGATCGTCTCTGTCGCGGTCTCGCCGGTATCCAAGCCGTTGTAAGCATTTCCTGGCGCAAACGTGTAGCTGCCGTCAGCGTTTAGCGTCAGTACGCCGCCGCCAGCCGTCGTAAATGGCACGCCAATCGTGATCGGCGTTGCACCTTGTAAGGCAGAGGCCACCTTCAGCGGATCACTGTCGGGCGCACCGTCGGTATCGCCCGTTACCGCATCTGTGATGACGTTGCCGGTAACAACGGCTGCGTCCTCACCGACCATCGCCGCATCGTCAGTCGCGATTGGCGCGACGTTGGTAACAGCAAGCGTAATCGTCGTCGTCGCGGTAGCGCCGTCCGGATCAGACACCGTAACGGTAATCCGGTATTCGCCGGGGTTGCCCGTCGTCGACAGTTGGCTAGCGTCGGCGGGTGGCGTTCCGGTCAATATCCCCGTGACCGGGTCGATCGACAGCCACGTCGGCGAAGTCGGGTCAAGGGCGTAGCTCAGTGGCTCGCCGTCTGGATCGCGGGCGTAGAGCGATACGTTGATCGGCGTCAGTGCCAGTCCATCCGTCGTCGCCGCGGCTGGAATAATGGCCTGCGGGTCCGCCGCCGCGATCGGGTTCGCCGGATCGCGACCGGGGTTGGCCGGGTCGACAATCACCGGCGCATCATTGGCGCCGACAATTGTAATTACGAGCTGCGCGGTATCGCTCGCCCCGTCAGCGTCGGTCAGCGTGTAAACGATCGTCTCGGTCGCCGTTTCACCCGTTTCGAGACCATTATAGGCCATGCCCGGATCAAACGTATAGGACCCATCGGTGTTGAGTGTCAGCACACCGCCGCCAAGCGTGACGTAGGGCTGGCCAAGCACCAACGGCGCAGCGCCTTCAACCGCGGCCGTAACCGTAATCACATCCTTATCAGGGTCGTTATCGAGGCCAACACCCGTCGCCACGCTGCCCGTGATGACGTTACCGGTGACCGGCGGGCCATCTTCGCCGCTCGACGCCGCATCATCGAGTGCGACTGGCGGCGGGTTGGTAATCGTAAAAGTCACCGTCGTCGTGGCCGATAGCCCGTCGGGGTCGGTGACCGTAACGGTCGCTATGTATTGGCCGTTGCCAGATGGCCCACCCTGAGACGCATCGGGCGGCAGTCGGCCGGTGACGAGCCCGGTTGCAGCGTCGATCGATAAGCCGGGCGGAAGGCCTGTCGCGGCATAGGTCAGCGGCCGCCCTTCGGGGTCGCGTATGTAATCTGCCATGACAACGATCGGCGGGATCGCACTATCGATCGTTGACACCGGCGGTATCACGTTTTGTGGGTCAGCAGCCGGGATCGGGTTTCCGGCAATGCCGGGGTTCGCCGGATTGATCACCACGGGCGCATCATTTGCCCCGAGGATCGACACCGTCAGCGTGGCGCTAGCGGTATCACCATCGCGGTCACTGATGACGTAGGTGAAGACGTCGTTCAGGCTCTCCCCGGCACTCAAGCCGTTGACGGTCGGATCGGCGCGGTTGGGTGCATACGTGTAGCTGCCGTCGGGGTTAAGCGTCAGCGTGCCGTAAAGCCCAGCGATCGGCATTGCCAGACCACCGGCCGGATAACCTCGACCAGCGCCAACCGCGATAACCGGATTGGCCATACCATCGGCGCCCGGTACATCGGCGGTCCCATCGAACGTGTTCACATCCGCGCCCGCACCCAGGTCGAGGCCCGTTGCGACGCTGCCCGTCGCCCTACCGACGCCGTTCTCGGACACCTCATCGGCATCATCGACCGCTAACGGCGCATCGTCGGTCACCTGGATCTTGAGTTGGCCGTCGGATTGGTCGCCAAGACCGCTCGTAACGCCCAACGGTATCAGATCGAACACGTCCCGACCCGTGTGGTCCTGTGGCGTCGTCAGCTTGTAGGTGTAGGCGACCGCGCCCGTCGTCGGGTCAAAGCCCGTAATTTCGACACGACCAATCGCGGTGATGATCGAGATTGGCGCCGCCGGGTCGGCCGCAAGCAGTTGCGCTGGCGTGAAGCTTTGTCCAGCAATTGTCACCGACGCAATCGTGTCGATTGGCGACACGACGACGGCAAAGCTGCCAGTCACCATTTCACCTTGTCCAACGGGCCGCGTCCCGTTGGGCAAATCGCTTTCCAACACGATTCCGTCAACACCAGCCGGATGCGCCGAACCTGCATTGATAATCGCAGGCGTCCCCGTGATTGAGATTGTCAACGTCGCCGTTGAAGTCGAGCCATCGCTGTCCGCGATCTGATAGGTAAATGTATCAGACACGTCATCGTTGGGCCCAAGCGCGGCCACCGCCGGGTCGGCATAATCCGGCGTATAAACGTAGCTGCCATCGGCGGAGATCAGCAGCGTTCCGTAGGCGCCGACGACCGTGCCGCCGACGTTGACCGCGAGCGGCATGCCCGTACCAGCGACGACACCAGTGACGGGTGACGATGCAAAGCCATCGGCGCCAGATGTGTCGGCGAGGCCATCGCTGCCGTTAGGGTCGCCAGCCGACTGCGCTCCGGTGACGACGTTGCCAGCAGCAATGCTGCTCGGATTGCCCGGCGTAGAGATCGCGCGGTCGGTGTCGTTTACGGCGCGCGGCGCATCATCGAGAATGGCGATAGCGAGTGTCCCTGGCACAGAGTTGCCGAGCGCATCGACAAGGCTCAACGTAATCGTATCGAGACGTGGGCTACCCCCGACGTTCGCATCGGCCGTGTGAAGCGTATATCGATATGCAACTGTGCCGGTCGAAGCGTTAAACCCCGTGATCTCAAGCGTGCCATAAACCGGGCCGCCAACTCCGCCGCCAATGATGATCGGGTTCGCTGCCGTCGCTGCCGTTAGCGCACCGATGGTGATTGTCGATCCGCCAACCGTGAGCGATGCAATGCCGTCCACGTCAAAGATCTTAAAGTCGCCAACGGCCGCTTCGCGCGGGTTCGACGGGTCACTGCCTGATGCGAGACCTGCTTCCAGCACCTCAGCATCCGAATCAGCAACCGACGCCGCGTTCGTCGCGGTCTGGGCGAACGAGCCAGGATCGTCGGTCGGCGCAATCGTCAACGTCAACATTCCAGCCGCAGCCGCGCCGTCTGGATCCGCGATCGTGTAGGCAACCGTCGGCACTGGCCCGGAGTAATTGGCAACCGGCGCGAACACATAACTTCCATCCGCATCGATCCGGAGCGTGCCGACGCCGGGAATGACAGCCGTCGCACCCGGCGCATATGGCCCCGGGAAACCAGCAACCGTAAAGCCCGTAACAACGAGGTTATCCGCGTCAGGGTCCGTATCGTTGCCGAGCACGGTTCCAGTCGTCGGCGTGTCTTCGATCACGACGCGCGCATCATCAACGGCCGTCGGCGGATCGTTTGACGGCACGATCGCCAGTGTCAGACGCCCCGTGTCCATTTCGCCGTTCCCATCCGCAATCACGTAGGTGACGGATGGAATCGGACCGGCGTAGTTTGTTGCAGGCGTGAACGTGAAGCCGCCATTCGGGTCGATATAGAGCGATCCAACGTCTGGGATTCCAACCGGCGTGCCAGCCGGAATCGGTCCGGGTAAACCATCGACCGTGTAGCTCACAACCGTCAGCGGATCGCCATCAACGTCGCTGTCGTTAGTCAACACGTTGCCGCTAACGGGGGTATCTTCGGGCACACCAATCGTATCGTCTGTCGCAACCGGAGCGTCATTCGACGGGATGATCGACAGCGCCAATTGAGACGTGTCCGTGCCGCCGTTGCCGTCATCGACCGTATACGTGATGACCGGCACAGGCCCTGAATAATCGGCCGCCGGGCTAAAGGTATATCCTCCATTGCTCGCAATCGTGATCGACCCGATACCAGGGATCACCGCTGGCGCGCCGGGCAGTTGGATACCGGCAACGCCAGCGATCACGTAACCCGTGACGCGCGGCATGCCGCCGTCAGGATCGGTGGTGTTCGCCAGTAGCCCCGAAGCCGCAGGCACCACTAGCGTCGCATCTTCGTTGACCGAACGCGTCTCGTCGCCATCGCGCGGCGGATCGTTGACGGGCACCAGCGTGAGCTCCGTCATCGCGACGTTGCTATTGCTGTCGCCGTCGTTAACGGAAAATGCGATTGCGCGCGGTAATGCACCGGGAGCATCCGACGTATTGCGATAGGCGATAGTGCGGAAAATCGCCTCGACCGTTCCCCGGTCGAGTTCTCCAGCCGCCACCGTGAACACCAGCTTGCCATCGCCCGCAGTGGCAACGGAGACGACTTGTCCATTGACGATGATCGTCCGGTTCACGGGCGACCCATCGACCGCAAAATTGACGCCAGCAATCGTGATAATTTCAGCTGGGCCATCCTGTTGCCCGGTTAATTCGACGATGGCGCGCACAAAGCTCACATCGTCCACATCGATCACGGCGGCAGCTGGCGCAGCCAGTGTCACCGGCGGGCCGTCTTCGGTGAACGTCACCGCAAAGTTGCGCACTGGCGTCGTGCCATTGTCGTTGAGATCGACGGTCGGCGGATCGTTGACCGGCGTAACCGTGATCGTCAGCGTACCGGTCGCCACACCACCATTCCCGTCCGAGACGGTGTAACTGACGACAGGAACCGGCCCGTTGTAGTTGGCGGCCGGCGTAAACGTAAACGCGCCCGTCGGATTGATGACCACCGCACCAACGCCCGGGATGGTCGCTTGCGTTCCAGCGATGATCGGCCCCGGCACGCCCAGTACCGTATAATCAACGACGCTCAACGCGCCGCCGTCCACGTCGGTATCTGCACCCGGGCCAGAAAGCACATTGCCCGAAACCGGCGTATCTTCGAGCGTCGTTGCGATGTCTGCGATCGCCACGGGTGGATCGTTGACCGGGATGACCGAGACCGTCGCAACGGCTGGCAGCGATACCTGTCCAAGCGCGTCGGTTGCAACGAACGTGAGCGTCCGGTTGCCCGCGGTCGGGTTCTGCGAGGTGTTCTCATACGTGATCGAGCGGACCAGCGTGTCGAGGTCGCCTTGCGGCATTACGAGGCTCGCTCCGGCCGCATTCGTAACCGTGAACCCGGTACCCGGCGCGTAGGCGACCTTGAACGAGGTTGCGCCCGCTGTGACCGTCAGAGTCGACGCGGCATTCGTTGGAAACGCCTGCGCGCCAATCCTGATGATCTCGGCTGCACCATCAGACACACCAGCCGCCACGATCGTCAACGTTCGGATGTCGGCTTCGGCCGCATCGAACACGTCGGCATCGCTATCGCTGATCGAGACCGGCGCATCGCCTTCGGTGAACGTCGAGGCAAAGCCAACGTCCATCGGTGCGCCTGGATCGTAAGCGCTGTTGAGATCAATAGCAGGTGGAGCATCGGGAATAACGTGAATGGTCGTGTGCGCAATTGGCGAAGTCGTCGTGCCGTCCGTCACGGTGACGTCAAACAACCGGTCGACTGTTGATGGCGTGCTCGATGTATTCTCAAACGCGATCGCCTGGATCGCCGCCGCATACGCAGCCTTCGACGCGGTACCGCTCAAGCTGACCGTGATCTGGCCAGCGGACTCAGTCACAGTATAACCGACGCCGCCAATCGTGCCGGTCGCGCCACTGACGGTCGGCACGCCGCCGATCACGAGCCGGTCGCTCAGCTGTTTATTGATCAGCACGACCGAGCCACCGGTCAGGACGGCGCTATCAGCATCTTCCACGTTCGCATCAGGCGTTGCGATCGAGATTGCTGGGCCACCCTCGCGGAACGTGTCTTCGTGATCGATCGGGTCGCTCGACAGGCGCAAATAGAAGTCGTCCCAACGGATAGTCGAGGCTTCGCCCCCGCTGACATCGTAGAGGTACACGCGGACCTCGTAGGCTTGGCCAGCCTGCAGGGCGAAATCAGCCGTGTTGAAGAACGGATAGCTGGTTCCAGGCGCGTCGAAATAGGGTCCACCGCCTGGCGAAGCAAAATCACGACCGAGCAAGTTTGCCGTCGCGAATCCGTCAGATGAAATCGCAACGGCGAACTTGTAGGTCACCACACCGCTATTGAGCTTGATCGCTTCGGTCAGCCACTTTGGCGGCAACGCCGGGTCAGTCGTAAACGACATCGAGATATAGTCGCCCGCTGCGACGGCTCGCGCCAACGTCGCGGTACCAGCCCCCGAAATATCCGCCCGCGTCGAACTCGAATAACTGACCGTGAGGCCAGGTCCGATCATCTCGTTGCCAACCAGCGAGAACGTTCCGTTAGCCGTAAAGTCGGGCTGATTACGGTCAGCCGGATTGACCTGCTGGTGGCCGTAAAGAATTGCCGTGTCGGGTGGCGTGTCGCCAGACAAGTCAACGAGCGGTCCCGCTGGCTGAAAGGCGAACCCCGGTGTGCGCGACAGCGTCACGTTGGCCGAAGCCGTGGCGCCCGACGGATCGCGGACGACGTAGCCAAAGGTCTCCGCACCCGAGGCCGCATTGGCGGAGATGATGCGAAGCGTACCGTCCGCAAGCCGCACGATTTCGGTGCCGCTCGCCAGCGTGACCGGAACGCCCGTCGTCAGCGTTAGCGGGGTCGATGGGAATGCCGGATCGATGATCGCCGTCACCGTCAGCGGATCGTTTTCTGGATCGCTGTCGTTGCCGCGAACGTCGATCGTAACGGGTGTGCTTCCCGTTACGGGAATAACGCCGTCGTTGACCGCCACGGGCGCGTCGTTGACGGGAACCACCGTAATTGTTGCAACCGCCGGGTTCGACGGCTGTCCAGACGTATCGGTCACCTGGAATTCAAGCGTGCGAACGCCCGGTTGCGGTTCGCCCGCCGTGTTTTCATACGTGACCGACCGAACCAGCGTGTCAAGGCTCGCCTGCGGGATGATGCCCCCACCGCTGCGCGTGATCGTGAACTCGGAAGTGACCGGGTTGTAGGACAGGGCAAACGTCGTGCCGCCAATGACGGCTGTGCCGCTGGAAGCCGTGTTGAGCGAGAACGCGACGCCGCCGATTCGCACGATTTCGTTGCCGCCATCGACCACACCCGCCGCCTTGATCGTCAGGCTTGCGAGGTCGTTCGTCCCGCCATCGGACACATCCGCATCCGTATCGGCCACCGCAACCGGTGCGCTGCCTTCGTTGTAGGTGACGGCAAAACCGCGGTTCGTGTCGGAAACGCCAGCCGTCGAGTTGAGGTCGATGATCGGCAGCGGATCGATCGCAAAGCGCAACTCGACGCCATCGCCGCCCGAGCCTTCAACGCCGGTCCCCGTCAAGCTGAAGGTGATCGTCGTGTATGTCCCGTTGACGCGGACCGAACCCGCAGCCGTCGATAAAATCGGGTTGGTACCCGACTCCGTCGACGTGCCACTAAACGGCGTTAGCGTATTAGGCGTCCGTTGGATGGTCGTTGCCGTCGTGTCGAAATGCGAAACGCCCGCAAGTTCTGTCAGCGTGGCGCCCGGCGTCACAAGCGTCCAAATCGAGCTGTTCGTGCGGCCCTCTTCAGCCGTCACGACGCCGAACTGGTCGGTGGCCTGGAATGCGCCAAAGCCGCCGATGCGATCAATGTGAATGATCGGGTTCGTCACCGCCTGCGAAAACGTGATCGTCACCGTTCCCGTGCCAGCGTCCGTGCTGGCCTGTGGTAGCGGAATGCCGGTGGCAGCTTCCGGCGTCGTATCCCAGTCAAAGACGAAGCTAAGCGACGCCCCGCCTTGTGCCCCGTTCGAGAATGCGGCGATGGTGTTGAGCGTCTGGTTCGCCAGCCCCGAGAAGTTTGCTCCAGCACCTGGTGCGAACGAAACCGTAGTCGTGATCCCGCCCGTGGTGTTCGATGCCGAGAGACCCGCGATCGTCCATGTGCCGGTGTTCGTCGGCGCGAGCAGCCCGTCAAAATCGGCAGCATTAATGACGCTGCTTTCGATGCTTCCGGTCGACCGTTCAAGCACCCAATCGCCGCCATGCTGCGCTGCCCCGGTATCGTCGGTGGACGCGGCCACGTCAGCGCCGGTTGCTTCGGCAAATGCCGAGATAAACGCGTCGCCAGCGTCACCCTCGCCGACGTTGCAGCCATAGAACAAGATATCCGCGTCAGCCGATAGCGCGCTGCGGATAACAGCGAGGTCGGCCGCATGTGTCCCCGAAACGCCAGCGGTATCGAGTGTGATGTTGCCAAGCGTAACGTTGCCAGCCGAGCCGTGGCTGATGATGTGGATCGCGTCGATGCCGGTCCGTCCATCGAGATGCCGGGCGATCTGAGCAAGGCCGTCGCTGTTGGCGTTGAGCACGACGATCTCTGCGCCGACAGGAGCCGCCGATGCGAGCAGCGTCGGGTCGCCGGCTGCCGCATCGATGAAAACGATAGCGTTGCGCTCGCCAGGTGGTGTTGCAGGCTCACCGTAGGCCGCCTCCAAGAGGCCCGATAGCGTCCGGATGTCAGCCGGTGCCAAAGTCGCGTCATCGGCTGACGCAGCCGCGCTGTCCGGGGTCGCCGCCGACGTGTCCGACGTTACCTGGTCGACGGTCGCAGCCATCGCCGCGTCGAACGCGATCCGTGGCTCAAGCATCCGGTAGCCAACTTCAAATTCCGGCGTATCCAGAGCGGCAACGTTGGCGACGGCAGAATTTTTGGAGGTCATGGCAGCGCAATCTCACAGCAAGGTTGGCAACTTAAAGTTGAGCCAGTCTTGCAATTTAAGATTGAACAACGGTAAAGATACGGGTCAAAAATACAATTCAAAGGCGAAGAATTGCCCAGCCCCTAGTTGAGCCCCTAGTTGAGCCCCGTCTAACCGCCAACTAGAACCCCGATTCGCGCACCAGGACCTTCAGAACCTGTCGGGTCAGCCGCGCGGCAAGACTTGACGATTGCCCGCGCGCGTGGAGCGTTCCCCGCACCGTCCGTGGGGGTCCGATTGCGCCATCGTTGGCGTGTCCGGTGACCAGAAATTGCCCGACGACGGCCATTGAGCCTCCACCGAATTCGCCGCGGTCTTGACGGCCGATCACCGCAGAATTGTCTCCATGCGATGTCGGACGAGCCGCAACTGGCCCGCCGTGCCGCGACGACAACTCCGCAATATCGAGCGTAGCCGAGCCAACCGGACCGATAGTATCAATGGCAATGTCGATAGAGCGGCCCCACCGCGCCGCGAACGGCGTCGCCCACGGCTCGTCGGGAACAAATCGCGCAATTGCGGTTGTGTCGATCCGCGCGAAATCCCCTTCGGCGAGATAACCGCGTAGCCCGCTTCCACCCATCCCACGGACAATCGCAATCTGGTCGGTCCGTTTCACCCATCGGCCCGGATGCAAATCCGGATCGAGTTCCGCAATCGTGCCAGAAGATTGCGCAACGATGGAAAGTTCCGCGCGCTCAGCACTAAGCCCCGCCAGCTTTGACAACAAACTTCGGTGCGTATCTTGCAGAACGGCGGCCGATTGCCGGTCTTGCGCATCAGCTGCCAATCGGCGCAATCGCAACTCAACGACCGCAAGACGCGCTTTTGCCAGCGCGATCTCCTGGTCGAGCTCGGGAGAGGCAAGTTCCGCAATCACGCCACCTGCCTCGATAGGGTCTCCCGCTTTGCCGTGGACCGCGACCACAACCGACGCGCGGCGCGGAAAGAGCCGCTGAAGATCGCGATCTTCCATAATGGCCGGAATGACGACCGCCGACGGCCACGGCGCGAACACGCTAATAAGGACGGCAACGGCAAGCAGCGCGCTCAAGGCGGTTCGGCGGGTTGCGATCATCATGTTTGGCAGTTGGCTCCAGTCGCGGAGTTCGCGCCACACCGGCAGCGCAATAAAATAGACGATTTCGATCAAGAATAAAATGATGCCGAGCAGCTTGAACGTCAGATGATAAACCAGCAGCGCAATGCCAGTGAAGACAATCAGCCGGTAAACCCACGTCGCCCAAGCGTAGATCGCCATCCAGCGCAACCGGGATCGCGGCCACGGCTCTGGCGCGTTCATACCCAGCCCAAACAGCACCTCGCGCAGTTGCCAGCGCCCAACGGCGAACGCTCGCGGCTGTAAATTGTCGATGCCGGTCGCATCGCACAGCAGATAGTAGCCATCAAAGCGCATGAACGGATTGAGGTTGAGCGCCAGGCTCAACGCGATGCTCGTTGTCGCCAGCGCAAAAGCAAGGCTCTTCGCCGCGCCCTCTGGCAAAAACGCCCATACGAACAGCGCAATCGCCGCCAACGATAGCTCAACGGCGAGGCCAGCTGCGCCGATCGCAAACCGCTTCGCCCGCGAGGGCAACCGCCAAGCATCGCTGACGTCGGTGTAGAGCATCGGCACGAGGACCATAAAACACACGCCCATCGATGGCACCCGGCAGCCATAGCGGACGGCCGTCAACGCGTGGCCAAGCTCGTGCAGGGATTTGACGATCGCGATCGCGATCGCAAACGTCGCCGCGCCCTCAATGGAAACCATGTGCGGGAACGTCGCGAGAAAGCGGTCCCACTGGCGCGAGACGAGATAGAGCCCGGCCGCGCCAGCCGCAGCGATCGTAATGGCAGCTGAGCGCGTAAACAGCGGGGCCGCATAAGGCGCGATGCGCGTTAGCAACGGCTCCGGCGCAAGCAGCGGGATCTTGACGAACAGGTAGTTATGGATCGCCCAGGCGACCCATCCGTGCTGCCTTGAGGCTTCCGTCGCTGCTAAGCGCCGCCAATCCCGTTCAGCCGTCGGCACCACCAATTCGTTCATGACGAGAAACCGACAGAGACCGTCGATTGTCTTGTCGGACGGCGCGAGGCCAAACGTGCGCGCCGCATCGGCGGCAAGGTCGGCCGCCGTGGCATTGCGCCCCCACAAGGACAGGAGCTCTGCCGTTTGCCGGTCGATGCTGACGTATCGGTTGCGCAATGGATCGAACACGACATGGCGCGCTGTGTTGGCCCGCGCTGTGTCAGCTTCAGCGTCTTTTATTCCAGCCTTCCGAATGCCAGTTTTTCGCACTTCGGCGCCATCGGATTTGGCGCTCGAACCGCCACCCTGGTCGAGCAGTTGGAGTTCTGCACGCAGTTGTGGCAGCGCCGCGCGACGATCAGGCCGTGCCGAACCCTCAGCCGCACCGATCCGATCGCCCGTCATACGCCAAGCCACTGCCGGATCGCCGAAATTGGCCGCCGAAACAGCACGATGCCAAGCACCGTCCGGTCCCCGATAACTTGTGCGGTGCCGCGCAGGCCGATCCGCGGGGCCGGTTCGTTACCCATGTTGAGGTGTGCAAACGTCTGGAACGACAGCACGTCGCCATCGCCCGGGCGCGCCTTGTAGGCCGTTCTGACCACGCGGCCCGATAGCGGCGCAAGCGGCGCAATGTCCAAAAACAGCGTGACAGCGCTATCGGACTTGAGCGCGATCGCGTCGGGCAAGGCGAGATCAATGCGCGCCTCGACTTCGCTGGGGTTGGCGATTTCCATGATCCGCTCGCCCGTGGCGACCGGCCGCCCGATCAGCGATCGCTTGTCGGCATAGACGACGATGCCTGCGCGCTGAGCGCGGATCACGCTCCGCTCGAGCAATTCAGCTGCGAACGTGACTTCGGCCCGTTTGAGCACCAGTTCGGCCTGGGCAATGCCAAGTTCGTGGCGTCCCTTCGCGTCGCCGAAAGCTAGGATCGTGGCTTGTTTGAGCTTCGCCTCAGCCACCGCGGCTTCCTGCCCGGCGATGTCAAAGCGGTTGCGCAGCACCGTATCTGACAGACGCAGCAGCACATCACCGCTGGCAACGGGCGTACCGGGCTCCCGCTCAATCGTTTCAATCACGCCGTCGATCGGTGCTGCAACGATCACCGGGTTTCGCGCTACGATCTCAACGGGAGCCAACGCCGTCATTGGCACCGGGAACAGCATCGCCAATACGGCAGCAGCCGTCGCATATGGCCACACGCGACGCGATCGGGCCCGCGGACGGAACCGCGGCGCCGTTTCGAGTTCGCGCCACGCATGCGCCAATGTGCCAGCCAACCGGATTGAGATCGCGCGGTCCTGCTCGCTCCAGATCGTCTCGCGCGCCATCAACAGCCCGCCGAACACCCGCCCATCGCGGCTTGCAAACGGCACCCACGCCATCTGTCGAAACGGATAGGCCGTGGCGAGATCATCGTTCGGTCGAGCGTAGGCTGGCAACGCGAAGTCGACGGGCTCAGCCAACCCCCGATCACGGGCGAGCTGGTCAATTAAGCTAGTGACGGCGACCGTCAGTGGCGCGTGCCGGTCTGGCACACTGATGCCGGAAGCAGCCGCTAGCGTCACGCGACGCCCGTCAATCTCGACCAGAAAAATCTGCCGCGCTCGGTTGACCTTACGGACTTCGTTGACGGCGACCTGTTTCAGTTCAATCAGATTGGCCACATCCCGCGTCGTGCCCTCAACGCGCAGGAGCAGCCCGAGCGCGGCCGCTTCGCTTGAAATGTCAGGGCCGTTGACCGGGTTGGCGACGCTGGCACCGAGGTTGGCGCCGCTAGCACCGAGGTTGGCGCCGCCGGCGCGCGATGATCCAAACGTCAAAAACGGCGCGCCCTTTTGGCCGACCCCTGCCATGGCTCAGCCCCCGGTCGTGATAAAGATCGCCGTCCCACTCATGCCAGGCAGGATACCGTCTGCCGCGTCGGCAAAATCGGCGAATAACTTGACGGTCTGGCTCGCTGGATCAATTGCCCCACCGGTCCGGTTGATCGTCGCTCGGTAGGCCCGGCCCGTCTCATCGGCGGTGAAGTGCAGCGCTCTACCCGTTTGCACCATCGGCAGCATTCGCGACGGCACGATCAGTTCGATTTCGATCGCCGTGTCGCTAGCGATCGTCAGCAAGGGGCGGTTGACTTGCGGCGTCTCGAAGGCGGAGATCGAAAGCTCCGTCACGACGCCAGCATACGGGGCAACGATCTGGCAACCCTCCAGCCGCTGCCGCATCGACTTGTACTCAGCGACTGCTTTCGCATGGCGAGCTTCCGCCACGGCGAGATCGGTTCGGTTGCCAGCGCCGCCCTTGGTCAGGTGCGTATTGGCTTCCACCGCAACCCGAGTTTCGCTGACGGTCGCATCAAGTGCGGCGAGGTCGTGACGCGGACGGCGACAGTCAAAGGTTAGTAACGTGTCGCCAGCTGCAAAGCGCTGCCCCTCGCGGAAACCAACCGCCAGTACCGGTGTGACGATCTCCGATGAAATAGACGCCTGATGGAGGGCACGCACCACGCCTCGTAATGGCAAGGCCTCCCCGGCCAAAGCTGGGGAGGGTGTGATGTTGGTGCCAACGGCAATCGACGTAACGACGATGCCAAAGCCGACCTGAGTGACGAGGCCACTGAGCAGCGTTGGGAAACAACGAGCAAGCGTCATTTCGATGGACCGCCCATGCTGGCGGTCGTCATCGGTGCTGGTCGACCACGAAGGGCAGCCGTGATGTCGGCAATCGTAGCGTCGCGGTCGACCTCGATATCGAACGGCTCGAGCCCAAGGCTTGCATTTGTATTGGACCACGCCGCCTGAACGGCCGCAAACCGTAGGTCGAGTTTTGCCTCGGCAACGACCGCGTTCAGTTCTTCGCGCGCTAACGTCTGGCGTGTGACCCGGCCAGCCGCAGATTCAGCGCGGATCTGAGTCAACAAATCATTCTGAACGTTGCGATATCGAAGTGCGATCCCGTATTCCTTGACGGCGTGCGCATACCTGATGCGGCTAACGTAAACCTGGGTCATGATGGCCATCGTGACCGCAAGCGAGCGCTTGTGGAGCATCGCGTCTTGCTCATCCACCAGTTCCCGGCGGGCGGGATACGAAAAGACCCTGATGAGGTTCCAGCTCGCCTTCGCGCCCCAGCTTTGCCAGTGGTTAGCAAACAGGAACGAGTTGTTGTCGAAGTTCGGACCGATAAACAGATTGACACCCGGCAGCAGTTCCAAAAGCGCTGCATGCGCCTCGTGTTCGTTGATCCGCTTGCGGTATTCGGCCTCTTTCAGTTCCGGTCTGTTCATGACGGCCAAATGCAACAAGTCAGGCATATGCCCCTTTGGCAGTTGCGGCATTGTTCGGCGGAGGTCGATAACGCTATAGGGCGTGCCGGGCTGCAGGTTCATCAGCGCGCCAAGTTCAAGCTTGGCGGTGTTCAGTTCGCGGGCGATCTCGCCCAGTTTTTGCTGAACCTCCACGATCTCGCGCTCATAGGTCAATGCTGTGAGTGCCGACGTTTCCTTGGAGTTCGCAAGCTGACGGGCCTCGCCCTCAACCCCGCGCGCCAAGCGCTCTACAGCCTTCAGCCGCGACAACAGTCGCTGCGCACTGACCGCCCGCCAATAGGCAGCACGCACGTCCTCCACAATCCGCAACGTGATCTTGCGGCGTAGTTCGTGTTGGATCAGAACCTTGTCAGCGGCCTGACGGGCCCTAACGTAAGACAAACCAAAATCGAGCACGTTCCAACCAAACACCGCATCGGCCGTCCGCAGTCGTTTGTCTTGGCTGGTTGAGGTCGCAAGGCTCTGGACGCCAGTGAAAACGTTTTCACTACTCGACGCGTTGACTTTATCTCGCCCGACGTATCCAGAGCCCGCGACGGCGCTTGGAAGCATCGAATAATGCGCAAGGTTGAGTTCCTGCGCGCGGACCGCCTGCTCAGCGATCTCGACTTGATGGTCGAGGTTGTATTTGAGTGCGCGGGCCACCGCCTCGTTGAGGTCGATGGCGCCATGCACGGGCTCCTGGTTTGCCCCAGCCTCAGCCACTCGGTCCGTTGCAATTGCATTGAGCTGCGTCTCGTCGAGCGGGTTTGGCGTGACCGCACAACCAGCCATCAGTGCTGAAGCGACCATTGCGGCAGGCAAAAAATTAGCGTTCCGTCGAGGCATAGCCATCGCGGTCTCCTGAAATGTAAAAACATGTCTGAGGACGGTCGGCTGCCCATCCGGCGGGACGCAACGGAACTGGACGCAAAATGCAGGCACGCAACACAAGCAGGCCACCGATGGCGAGCAGTGCGAGAAAAGCAGAGTCGGTCATCACAATCTATAATTGCAATTACGAAGTTGTGAAATACGCGCAGTTGCAGAAAATCTGTGTTGCGGTCAAGACACAACCTAAAATTGCAATCGCCACGAATAAACATTGGCATTACGGCTGCGTTGGTGGGGGTTTTGGGCCGACTGAGGCGTCGGTGCTGTGCCTGCAATGACGACCCCCGACCCGCGCCCAATCATCGTAGCTGCAACTGCAGCCTTGACAGTCCTGGCTCTGGCGTTACGCGGCGACAATGCGCGCGTGTCGTGTCCGACCGAATCGCGGCTAGGGCAGGTCGCCGAGGTTCTGTTGGGTCGCAACGTGGGCGCGAAACTGGCTGTCTCCGAGCCCGACTTTGCAAACTTCCTCGACCAGGACGTAACGCCGCGTTTTCCAAGTGGCTACACGGTGATCGATACAACAGGCCAATACGCGAGCAGCGCTACGGGCCAAATCATCAAGGAACCGGGCAAGCTGTTGCTGATCGCATTCGCTGCCGTAGATGATGAGATCAAAGTTCAAGCCTTAGCGGCTGCCTATAAGCGCCGTTTTAATCAGGAATCGGTTGGGATCATCACGCGCCCGTCTTGCATCGCGTTTTAGCGTGGCGGTTGCGTCATCACACGGTCATACATCGCTTCAATACGCGCTCCATAGGCCGCCGTTGAAAAGCGTTGCAGAACGGGTGCTGCTTTCACAGCAAGATCAGCCCGAAGCCCCGCATTGGTCGCAGCTGCAATAATCGCCTCTTTGATCGCGCGGACGTCGTAGGGATCGACCAGGATCGCGGCGTCGCCAGCAATCTCCTTTGTCGAATGTGCATCCGAGGTGATGACGGTCGTCCCGCACAGTAAGCCTTCAAGAACCGGCAAGCCGAACCCCTCATAGAGTGACGGGAAGGTAATTGCCGTCGCGCCGCGGATCAAATTCACGAGCTGGGGAAACGACACGTAGTCGAGCCGCACGACTTTGCGGCGCACCAGCGTCTCAGTGCCAGTCTGGATCAGCGAGCGGATGTTGTCGTCGACAAGCAGCCGCAGTTCCTGCTCCGACTTCCAGGCCTGCGCCCCAACGATCACCAGCGGGATGTCGAGGTCAGCGGCAAGGAACGCTTCGATCACACGCCCGATGTTCTTTTTTGGCTCAATCGAACCATAAAACAGCAAATACTTTTTGTAGTCTAATCGAAACGTCCCTGCCAATTCACGGGTCACGACATCAACCGGAACGTCTAAGTATTTCGACGGCATATCAACGGCTTGATACGTGTTGGTGACCCGGTCCTCAGGAACTCCAAGCAGATCGATAATGTCGGCCCGCGATGTCTCCGATACCGTCACGATATGGTCTGCCGAAGCGGCCAGATACCGGCCGAGGCGATAGTAATAGCGCTTGTTATCGAGCGTCGTGTAGGGCAGCCGGAGCGGAACGAGATCGTGCAGCGTATAGATGTTTTTCGCACCCCGAACGCGAAGTGGCAGCGGATACGTCCAGTGCGCAATGTCGATCGGCCCAGGGAGATTAACCCGCATC
Organism: Hyphomicrobiales bacterium; assembly: GCA_038329675.1. Taxonomy (GTDB): domain Bacteria; phylum Pseudomonadota; class Alphaproteobacteria; order Rhizobiales; family Hyphomicrobiaceae; genus JANXVY01. The sequence goes on from JBBQNE010000007.1 coordinate 32,899, forward strand.
GACCCGCCAAACGTCCGAAAGTGCATCGGCGCCTGCCGGTACAACCGCGTCGCGTTGAGCAGTCGGTCATAGTACGGCAGTTTTGAAGCGAACTGTCGCGCGATCACGCCCCCCGTCACGGGAACTGGATAGGCGGTTCGAGCAAATGGGTTCGGCAGGCCATCTCGAAGTTCGGCGATGCGCTGAATAATGCGTGGAGACGAGGGGTTGTCGTCGAAGAACGCGATCTCGCGAAGTAGCGGTTCGTTCGCAGATGCCGTCGATTGGAGCCCATAAAGGACGCTGACTTCATGGCCAAGTGCGCCGAGCGTCGACGTTAGATTACGGGCGTACGTCGCAACTCCCGTGCCCTTCTCTAAAGCGAGATTGAAGCCGTCGACCAATACTTTCATGAACCCGTTACCGCCGCGTTGCGCCCCATGTCGTGTTCCCGTGGAGCCCCACGTCCCCAACCGACCAACGCTAACCTCCAAGGGTCCGCTTAGCTAGGGCACGCGACCGGTAAAGCGCCACACTGGTTGAGTTAGCGATTGACCATGCCGTTAAGCCCAAGCGCCCAACACCGGTTACGCAATCACGCATCGTGCTTGCTGCATCGGCCCCCAGTCGCTAGACCGTCGATCGGAATCGCGGGGACCCCATGATCGAATTGCTTCAGTTTATCAGCGGCCTGATTACGCTGTATACGTACGTCATCATCGCTTCAGTTGTGATTTCTTGGTTGATGGGTTTTGGTATCGTCAACCCCCACAACCCGACAGCACGCGCAATCTATCAAGCGATCCAAGCGGTGACGGAGCCGTTGCTCAGGCCGATCCGCCGAATACTGCCCGACATGGGCGCAATCGACATTTCGCCGATCATCCTGCTTTTGTCGTGCCAGTTCCTGCAGATGGTCGTGATCCCAAACATCGCCAAAGCGATCGTTTGAAGACAAACAACAACATAAATCTGGGAGACTGCCCATGGCCGACGTCCACATCATTGACGGCAAAGCTATTGCTGCTCGGGTTCGCGCGGAAGTCCAAGCAAACGTCGCCCGCCTCAAGCGCGAGCATGGGTTCGTGCCGGGCCTCGCCGTCGTGCTGATCGGAGAAGACCCAGCGAGTAAAGTCTACGTCAAGAACAAGGCACAACAGACGGCGGAAGTTGGCATGAAGTCGGTCGAGCACAAGTTGCCGGTCGAGACGACAGAAGCAGCACTCCTCGAGCTTGTCGGCCAACTCAATCGTGACGACACGATCCACGGCATCCTCGTCCAGATGCCGCTCCCCAAACAGATCGACGCGCTCAAGGTGATTGAAGCAATCGACCCAATGAAAGATGTCGATGGCTTCCACGCCGTCAACGTTGGCCGACTGTCGATTGGCGAACGCGCCCTCGTTCCGTGCACGCCGTCCGGCTCCTTGATCCTCGCCAAAACCGTAAAAAAAGACCTGACCGGATTGCACGCCGTGGTCATCGGACGGTCAAACATCGTCGGGAAACCGATGGCGCAACTGCTGATCAGCGAGAGCTGCACGGTTACGGTCGCCCACTCCAAGACCGCCGATTTGCCCGGCGTATGCCGATCCGCCGACATCCTGGTCGCGGCCGTCGGCCGAGCGGAAATGGTCAAGGCATCGTGGATCAAGCCCGGCGCAATCGTGATCGACGTAGGGATCAATCGCGTGACAGGCCCCGACGGTAAAGGCCGCCTCGTTGGCGATGTCGCCTACGAAGAGTGCGCCAAGATCGCTGGCGCCATCACACCGGTGCCGGGCGGCGTTGGCCCGATGACGATCGCGTGTCTGTTAAAAAACACAGTCGAAGCCGCCGAAATGCAGCACGGCCTGCCGGTGACCGAAATTCAGGTCTAAACGCGATCGGGGTCGGGCGGGCTAAGGGCTCACCCAACGACGATTACTGAGCCAACAATTGGTAAGCTAGAATTGGCAAGCTCGCTTCAGTTAAAACTGGCTCGGCACGAACGACGATGTTGCGCACGTGTCATTCGGGCGACCTTAGTTTTGGCAAAACCGCCACTCACCCAGAGCTTGACGTGAGCCCAAGCTTAACCAGGGCCCGCTTTGACCAGGGCCCGCGTTGACCAGGGCCCGCGTTGACCAGGGCCCGAGCTTGACCTGGGCCCGAGCTTGACGTGAGCCCAAGCTTAACCTCGGCCCGAGCTTGACTTGGGACCGATTTTGACCTGGGCCCGAGCTATGGCACGCCCTTCTCCGCAATTGACCGTCGCTGGACACCCCCGGGGTTGGAGGTCGCCATGCCGCAAGCGGAGCGGGTGCCCCATGCACCGCCAACCCGTCACGTAGTTCTACGTATCCGGTTGTAGCCAGATGCAGGGTACAGCCGGGTCAATCGTTGAGGTCGACCAAGCGTGGATGATGTCCACGCCGAGGCTGCGCCCAGTCCATCAAAACCTAACGATCGACTTGCCCGGCGGTTTCAAGCCGCTTCGAACTTAACGCTTGCCTCCCGCCGGTAGCTCAGAGCTTCTGCGATGTGGTTCCGCCCGATACTCTCGTCACCGTCAAGATCGGCGATTGTTCGGGCAACGCGAAGTGCGCGGTGGAACCCTCGCGCTGACAGTCGCATTCGATCAGCAGCATGCCGCAAAAGCGCCGCGCCAGCCGCATCAGGCGCAGCTGCCAAGTCAAGCAACTGACCGCTGCACTCAGCGTTCATGCGCGGTATGCGTTGCCCAGGGCTGCAGAGCATCGCGAAACGGTCGCGCTGGCGTGACCGCGCCGCCGCAACGCGGCTCAAAACTTCAGCGCTTCCCTCTTTTGGAGCCGGTAGTACGAGGTCTGCGGCTGAAACAGCAGGCACGTCGATTTGAAGATCAAAGCGGTCCAGGAGTGGTCCCGATATCCGCGCCTGATAATCGCTCGCGCAACGCGGGCCTCGTTTGCAGGCGGTCCCGGCCTCGCCACCTCCGCACCGGCACGGGTTCATTGCCGCAATTAATTGGAAGCGCGCTGGGTACGTGATGCGATGATTTGCGCGCGCGATCACAACATCGCCGGTCTCGATCGGCTGCCGCAGCCCGTCGAGGACCTGCGGCGCGAATTCGGGCAATTCGTCAAGAAACAGCACGCCCAGATGCGCTAGCGAGATTTCCCCGGGTTTTGGGCGGCTGCCTCCGCCAACAAGCGCGGCCATGCTGGCTGAATGGTGTGGCGAACGAAACGGTCGCTCAAGACACAAAGTCCCACTCGAAAGCTCGCCAGCCAAACTGTGGACCATCGACACCTCGAGGATCTCTTCTGGCGTCATTGGCGGCAGTATCGACGGCAAGCGCGAGGCAAGCATTGATTTGCCCGAGCCCGGCGGGCCGATCATCAGCAAGTTGTGCCCGCCCGCCGCTGCAATTTCGAGTGCGCGCTTCGCCGTCTCCTGCCCACGAACCTCACGCAGATCGCGATGGCGCGACGGGGCGCGAGTAAGGTTTGGTTGCGGCCGACGCAATATTTGCGTCCCCTTGAAGTGATTGACGACCGCCAGCAGATGCGATGCGGCTAGGACTTCGATGTCCTCGCTTGCCCAGGCAGCTTCCGCCCCGCCTTCAGCAGGACAAATCAGACCCTTGCCGAGTGCGTTTGCGCCGATTGCTGCTGGTAGAGCGCCGGGAACGTGGCGGATGGAACCGTCGAGTGCTAGTTCACCGATCGCGCAGAATTGAGCGATTGCCGCAGGCGGAATGGCGCCAATCGCGGCCATAACCGCGAGCACGATCGGCAAGTCAAATTGGCTACCCTCTTTGGGCAAATCGGCTGGTGCCATGTTGACCGTGACGTGACGGTTCGGCAGGCCTAGGCCGACTGCGTGGAGGGCATTACGAACGCGCTCGCGGCTTTCAGCAATCGCCTTATCGGGAAGCCCGACGATCGCAAAGCGCGGCTCACCAGGCGTTAGGCGAACCTGCACCTCGACGTGACGGGCTTCGATGCCCACAAAGGCGAGCGTTGATATTTGTGCATACATGGCCGCAACTTTCGACGTCTCAACACAGGTCGACGAAATGGAATTCAAACCGCTTGCTGCCATTCGCACAGCGGCCGCGTCCGTCGGCAAGCCGACCAGCGACCTGATCGCGCTTCAAGCAAACCCAAGCCTGTGGACGGGAAGCCGCCATGGCACGACGAGAACGGCGTCAAAGCGTTGGTCGTGGTCCTGGTAGCGCGGCCGCCGCGCTATCCATGTCCGCGCTGCGGATCGGCACCGCCGACGGCCTTTGTCTGTGATTGCGACCTCGGCGTCCGCGAGCCGCTGCCGCATCTTGACCTCGACAAACGAAACGACGCGCCCGCGCACGGCGATAATGTCAATTTCGCCTGTGCGAGCACGAAAGCGGCGCTCGATAATTCTGTAGCCGTGCAGCGTCAAACTTGCAGCCGCGACCCATTCAGCCACATGCCCTAATGCCTCGGCGAGGCGCCGCCGACCCGTGTCATCGAAGCTTCGACGCTTCACGCTCAACAAAAACAACGCCATTATGCACCCCGCGCAAGACCACAATAAGATCGTAACAGGAACAAATAGGCGGTGCAAGCGCTTTAAGTTTATGTCGGCAGGGCATCGCGCAAAGCCGGGAGCAGCGGGAGGTCTGCTGCTGGCATCGGATAGTTGGCAAGATCAAGGGCGCGGACCCAGGCAACGCGCTGACCCTCACGAGGCGTGACGATGCCATCCCATTGGCGGCAAAGGTAAAGCGGCATCAGCAGGTGGAAGGTGTCGTAGGCGTGGCTGGCGAAGGTGAATGGCGCAAGGCAAGACTCGCAGACATCGATGTCGAGTTCCTCCATTAGCTCCCGGCGCAACGCCCGCTCCGGCGTTTCGCCGCTTTCAACCTTGCCGCCAGGGAATTCCCACAGGCCAGCCATGGATTTCCCCTCGGGTCGCTGCGCGATCAGAACGCGATTGTCGCGGTCGACGATGGCGGCGGCTGCAACTAACACGATGCGGACGGAGGGTGGTGACTGGGACACCTGAAGCCCTAGCTCCGGTAATCGGCGTTGATCGACACATACCCATGCGTCAGATCGCAGGTCCAAACTGTTGCCGAACCGCTGCCAACGCCAACGTCAGCCGCAATCACGATTTCGGCGTTGCGCATGTAAGCGGCGACCGTCGCTTCGTCGTAATCGACAGCGCGTTCACCCTCGCGGGCAACGCAATGTGGTCCAAACCAAATCGACAGCCGATCCCGGTCCGCCGCCTCGCCGGATTTGCCGACTGCCATCACAACGCGACCCCAATTCGGATCCTCGCCAGCAATCGCGGTCTTGAGAATTGGCGAGTTCGCGCACGTTAGCCCAATCCGCCGCGCAGCAGCAAAGCTTTCTGCGCCGGAGATGTGAAACGTAACGAATTTGGTAAGCCCTTCCCCGTCCTTTGCAACCTGGATCGCGAGGTCGCGCATCAGGTCGTGGAGCGCCACGTCGAACGCTGCCAATCGCCGGTCGGAGCCGTCCATGATCGGCGGTTGTCCGCGCCGCGAAGCAGCCCCGGTCGCAAACATCAAACACGTGTCGCTGGTCGACGTATCCCCATCAACTGTCATGCAGTTGAACGTCGTGGCCGCGTGACGTTCAACCAGTTCTTGCAACGCAACGGCCTCAATCGCCGCATCCGTGAACAAGAAGCACAGCATGGTCGCCATATCGGGAGCGATCATGCCAGCTCCCTTACAAATTCCGTTAAGCGTGACCGCAACGCCGCCAATTTCAGCCGTACGTGTGGCGAGTTTGGGATACGTATCCGTCGTCATAATCGCGCGCGCCGCCGCCTCGAACAGGTCTGGCGTTGCACGCTCACAAAGGCCAGCCAGAAGCCCCGTGAACGTGGCAGCGTCGAGTGGTTCCCCGATAACCCCCGTTGAAGCGACGTAAATCGCCCCCGGCGACGTCGCGCGGGTTGCTGACATCGCGGCCTCAACGGTCATTGCCACCGCTTCAGCGCCGCGTTTGCCGGTGAAGGCATTGGCGTTGCCCGAATTGACAATGAGCACGCGCGCGCCAGCCCCCGAGGCGAGGCTTGAGCGGCAGTGCAAGACGGGCGCCGAGCACGTCTTTGACTGCGTCAGTACGCCGCCCGCAGTGGTTCCTTCGTCGAAGACAGCAACAACCAGGTCCGTCCGGCCTGCATAGCGAATGCCAGCCTCGGCCGTCGCAAACCGGACGCCGTCGATCGGCGGCATTCGAGGGAGCGCCGTCGGCGAAAACGGCGACGGCGCAGCGCTCTTGCCCATATTCGGCCTCGTGTAAAAAGTCAGGCCGGTTCAGGGTTTCTTCTGCTCCTTAAGACTTTTTTCGGCTTCCATCTTTTCGATTTGCGCCTTCATCTGCAATTCCAAAGTCTTTTTCTGGTCGACCGCAGTTTTTTCCTGCTCCTCGACCAACTTTTTGATCTCAGGATCGACGTAGACGATTTGCGCCTTGGTTCGCAGTCCGTTTGCGACTTCCTGGGCCTTCTGCTGGATCATCGAGTTGAGGATGCGGTCCTTCACCTCGTCAAAAGACGGCAGCTTCTTGTCGCGTCGATCTTCTAACTTGATAATATGAAAGCCAAACTGGCTTTTTACAGGAGGTGAAACCTCGCCCTTCTTCAGCCGGAACACTGCCTCTTCGAACTGCGGCACCATTTGCCCCCGCCCGAAAAAGCCGAGCATCCCGCCGTCGTCTTTGGAGCCCGGGTCCTTGGAATTCTCCTTGGCCAACACAGCGAAATCGCCGCCCTTTGTCAGCTTATCGGCGATGTCTTTCGCCTTTTCTTCGGTGTCGACCAGAATGTGCCGAGCCTGAACTTCTTCTTCGGGCTTCATGCCCTTGATTTGGTCCTCGTAGAACGTCTTGGCGAGGCCCTCTCCGATCTCGCCCTTGACTGCCTTGTCAAAATACGCGTCGCGCATCGCCCTGCGGCGCCAGTAGGCCAGACGGTCTTCAAACGATTTGCCCGAACCGAGTTGCGCCTTTTCGGCCGCATCGGCAAACAACTGGTTCTCAATCAGATATTCAACCAGCACGCGGCGGCGCGTTTCGGGTGGGAGGTTGCCGAGATCGCCGCCAATTTCGAACTCGGCGAACTTGAGTTCAGCTTCGGTGATTGTACGACCGTCAACGGTCGCCATGACCTTGTCCTGGGCGTGCGCTGTGCCAGCAGTAACGGCAAGCGTGACCCCCAGCATGAGGGCGGCGGCAACATGGGCTTTGATCACGTCGATGTTCCTATGGCTGTCGATCTGGCTGGGCGCACCGTTTGTGCGGGTGCAAGCGCCCCTTCACTGCGGTGTGCTACCCGAAACACCACGCCGGTGGGAAGTTACGCTTTTTAAAAACTTCGCCACGACCGATCAAGCTAAGCCGCCTGGGCGCAAATACCGCATCTCTCCACACGTGTCGTAGCTAGCTCGGGCACAAGCGGACCCGTCTTTTGCTCGCGACCGGCGGTTCGAGACCCGGCATTCGTTGACAACCGGTGACACTGACACCTATTTCAAGCGGCGTGTATGACGTGTATTGCGCCGTCCAATCGCGTCAGGCTCGGGTCGCCCCGAGTGGAGGCGGCTGGCATAACCCTAGGTTTGTGGCGCAATAGAACGGGCACTCACCGCGTGGTGAGACGCTAAAACGCTTGATCATTTGTCCCGTGGCGGTTGGCGCGACACGGGGTAATCTGCCATCGCCATCGGGCGCGTGCTGGTCATCGGCCCACCCGGCTACCACCGTCAGGATCACATCGCTCCATGCTGTCGTCGTTTGGAACGTTCGCAACTCGCATCTTCGGCTCATCGAACGACCGTCGGATCAAGGTGATGCGACCCAAGGTTGAAGCCATCAACGCGCTCGAGAAAGAAATCGAGGCGCTGTCGGACGATGAACTGCGTGCTCGCACGGCGCTGTTTCGCCGACAACTGGCCGAAGGTGAGACAACGCTCGACCGGTTGCTGGTCCCAGCTTTTGCGACGGTCCGCGAAGCCGCCAAGCGCGCGCTCGGCCAACGCCACTTCGACGTTCAGTTGATCGGTGGAATGGTGCTGAACGGCGGCGGGATCGCTGAAATGAAAACGGGCGAGGGCAAGACACTGGTCGCTACGCTGCCGGTTTATCTGAACGCATTGGCCGGGAACGGCGTGCACGTCGTCACCGTCAACGACTATCTAGCCAGCCGCGACGCCGAGTGGATGGGTAAAGTCTACAAGTTCCTGGGGCTAACCGTCGGCACGATCGTCCACGACATGGACGATGAGGAACGCAAAGCCGCCTACGGGTGTGACGTCACTTATGCGACCAACAACGAGCTCGGCTTCGACTATCTGCGCGACAACATGAAGATGAGCCGCGACGAGATGGTCCAACGCGGCCACGGCTTTGCAATCGTCGACGAAGTCGACAGCATATTGATCGACGAGGCGCGAACGCCATTGATCATCTCAGGGCCGTTAGAGGATCGCGCGGAGCTCTATCAGACCGTTGATACGCTGATGCCGGCGCTCGACGACGCAGACTTCGAGCTCGACGAAAAGCAGCGCACGGTGAGTTTCACCGAGGCGGGCAACCAAAAGATGGAAGAGCGCGTCATCGAAATCGATTTGATGCGCGGGTCACTCTACGACATCGAAAACGTAACGATTGTCCACCACCTCAACCAAGCGCTCAAGGCCCACAAGTTATTTCAGCGCGACAAGGACTACATCGTCAAAGCTGGCGAGGTCGTCATCATCGACGAGTTCACAGGCCGCATGATGCCCGGCCGTCGCTTTTCGGAGGGCCTCCACCAAGCGCTCGAGGCCAAGGAAGGCGTCGAGGTCAAGCCGGAAAACCAGACGCTGGCCTCGATTACATTCCAGAACTATTTCCGCCTCTATAAAAAATTGGGCGGCATGACCGGTACGGCCGCCACCGAAGCCAGTGAGTTCATGGATATTTACGGGCTCGACGTCCACGAGATCCCAACAAACCGGTCGATTTCGCGCATCGATGATGACGATGAGATCTATCTGACCCAAAAAGAAAAATACGCGGCCATCGTCCAGACCATCGCCGACTGCCATCGACGCGGCCAGCCGATCCTCGTCGGCACGACTTCGATCGAAAAGTCCGAGCAACTGTCGGCTTTCCTCAAAGATCGGACATACATCGCTGAATGTGGGCAGAAGCTGATCGAACAGGCTGACAAGATCAAGGATAGTAAGCACGACGCCTTCAAAGCCGAAATGAAGGAAATGGGCGAATACCTGATCGGGCTCGGCAAGAACGGCAAGGCTAATGCGCTGCCGGTGCCCCACCTCGTTCTTAACGCGCGCTTCCATGAGCAAGAGGCGACGATCGTCGCGCAGGCCGG
>JBBQNE010000008.1:0-40254 GCA_038329675.1 Hyphomicrobiales bacterium
CATTCAAATGCGCGTCATCCACGCGTTGATGTTGCGCGAGATCATGACCCGCTTCGGCCGCCAGAACCTCGGCTTCTTCTGGCTGATGGGCGAACCACTAATTCTGTCGCTGATGGTCATGATCGGGTGGACCATCGCCAAAGGCACCCATGACCACAACATCGGCGTGATCCCGTTCGTGCTAACCGGCTATTCGGTGATCACCATGTGGCGGCACATCATGGGTCGATCGGTCCATTGCCTGTCACACAACGCTGGCTTGATGTTTCATCGCAACGTGCACCTGATGGACGCACTACTGGCCCGTGGCCTGCTTGAGATCGGCGGTTGCGCGCTGTCTTTTGCGATCGCGTATGTGCCGCTGTATCTGTTCGAACTCGTTCCCCCGATCGATGATCCGCTTTTGCTCGTCACCGGCTGGGTGCTGACCGGCTGGTTCTGTTTATCATTTGCCATGTGCATCGCAGCGTTGTCCGAGCGCTACGAAATTGTCGAGCGATTTGTGCAACCGCTCATGTACATAACGCTTCCGGTTACCGGCACGTTTTACATGGTCGACTGGATGCCAGCCCACGTGCAACCGTGGCTACTGCTGTCACCCATGGTACATGGCAACGAGATGTTCCGCGCTGGCTTGTTTGGCCCCCAGGTCGTCACCCACTATGACCCCGCTTACCTTGCCATGTGCTGCCTCGTCTTGACGACATTTGGCATCGCGATGGTCCGCTGGGTACGCAAATACGTCCGCCTCGACCGATGACCAGGACCTAACGCGCAATGGTAGAGGGAACAACCAAGACTGAACGGCCAACCACGGTCACTCTTCGCGCCGTGCCAACCGGACACGGTTACGCTCAGCCGACCGATCGTCGGGGCAATGGTGGTGGCGCCTTTGCGCGTTGGCTGGCCGCGCTGTATTCCAGACTGTTCGTCAAATCGCCCGCGTTGACGGCAATCGTCGTCGTGCCGATGGCGCTGCTCGCCGTGTACTTGATTCTGATCGCCTCCGACGTCTACGAAAGCGAAGCCCATTTCGTCGTCCGCAGCGCATCGGGATCGAGCGGACTTGGCTCCATCGTCGGCGCCGTCCAAACGACGTCATTTTCGCGGGCCAACGACGATACCCACTCCGTCAACGCCTACATCATGTCGCGCGATGCCATCGAACGGCTAACACGCGAACATGGCCTGCTTGACAAGCTTTCCCGTCCGGGTGCCGATTTTTGGCAGCGGTTTCCACGTCCATTTGAGCGGGGCACGCGCGAACAGCTAATGAAGCGGCTCGGCGACTTCTTCTCGGTCGATTTCGACGCCTCGACCGGGATTGCGACGTTGAAAGTTCGCGCATTTGCCCCCCAAGATGCCCGCGAAATCGCAACGGCCCTGACCGAGCATTCCGAACAGTTGATCAACCGGCTCAATGTGCGCGCCCGCAACGATGCCATACAATTCGCCTCCGACGTTGTTGGCAAAGCCGAACAGCGGGTTGAAGCAGCGCAAACCAAAATCGCCGATTTCCGTTCAACCGAACTCGTGTTCGATCCAGGCCGCCAGTCGGCCGCCGCTTTCGAGCTGATCAGCGCGCTGACGGGTGAACTTGCGGGCCTACGCGCAGCCTTAGCCGAAGCGATCGCAACCGCTCCAAACAGTCCGCAAATCTCGGCACTGAAAGTCCGGATCGCCGCGTTTGAAAAAGAAATCGACACGCAGCGCAAGTTCATCGTTGGCGGCGAAGGCGCACTCGCCCCGAAACTTGCCCGCTATGAGCAACTATCTCTGGAGCGCGAACTCGCGACGAAAGCCATGACGTCGGCGCTACTGTCGCTGGAGAACGCGCGTCAAGATGCACAGCGCCAGCAGCTTTATCTCGAACGCATCGTGAGCCCGGCGCTACCCGATCAAGCGACCTACCCAAAAAGGCTGTGGACTCTCCTCAGCACGTTGTTCATCCTGATGTGTGCGTACGCGTCGTTGAAGTGGCTTTGGGCGATCGTGATGGAACATGATGCCTGACCCCTTCCGTTCGTATCCACCCACGATGCTTGCTCGACCGCGAAACCGAAGTCTTCACAATTGATGATGGACCTGTCTCGCCATGGTCAGACCGACGGACACACTGAACCCGGCAGAAACGGCCACCGCGGCCGCCAGCGGATCAACGCAGTCTGACCAGTTCATTGCGTGCGAAAACGTCACCAAGGAATTTGAAAGCCCGATCGGGATCCGACGGGTCCTCGATGGAATTACCTTCAAGGTCGGTCACGGCGAGAAAATCGCCGTGCTTGGACGCAACGGTGCGGGCAAATCGACCCTGGTCAAAATCATCGGCGGCGTCGATCCTCCGACGACGGGCCGCGTCCATCGGGGACTATCGATGTCGTGGCCGATCGCTTTTGGCGGCGGCTTCGAGACGGCGATGTCGGGCCACGATAACATTCGTTTCATCGCCCGCGTCTACGACCGGCCAATCGCAGACACCGTCGCTTTCGTCGATGATTTTGCCGAACTTGGTCGTCAACTTTATAACCCAGTCAAAACCTACTCGTCGGGCATGCGCGCACGCCTCGCTTTTGCATTGACGCTCGCAGTTGATTTCGACTGTTTTCTAATCGACGAAGTTATCGCAGTAGGCGACCAACGGTTCCACCAAAAGTGCCACGACGCTTTGTTCGTCGAGCGCCGCAACTGCGCAATGATCCTGGTAAGCCACGACATCGGGATCATCCGCCAATACTGCAGCAAAGCGTTGGTCCTAAAGGCCGGCCGTGGCCGGGTGTTCGATGATCTCGACCTGGCGATCGACATCTATCAACACATGTGAGGGCATCTCACACACGGCGTGCCTGCATTTCGGCGCGAAGTGGCAACGTGAGTTCGTCGGCTGGCGGCAGTGGCGCAAACAGATCATCGAGAATATCGTCCGTAACATCGGCAACCGTTGCAGGGTACCACCGCGGCGCGTGGTCCTTATCGATCAGCGCCGCCCGAACACCCTCGGCAAACTCGTGCCCCTCCAGGAACCGCGACGCGAGCCGGTAGTCGACCTGCAGCGTTTGCCTCAAATCGAGCACGGCTGCCTCCTCGATATGGCGCAGTGTGACCGCTAACGCGAGCGGCGAACGCGTGGCAAGGACGTCGAGCGTTTGACGTGCGAATACTCGGTCCCCGGCAGACCCATTCCCAGCGGCGACCTCAAGCGCCTGCAAAATCGCAGCCACTGTCGCGTGCGAAAAACACGACGCGATGATGCTGGCGTGCGCCATCACCTCTCCAAGACCTGGGTCGCGGTGCAACCCGTCAAGCAACGGATCGATTGTTTCTGAGTTTGCCAGAGCCGCGACGATTCGATCATAGTTGGCCGCATCGATACAGTGCGTGGCAAGGCCAAGCGCAAACGCATCCGTGCGGCGAATGGTTAGCCCGGTCAGTCCGAGATAGACCCCAATCCGATGCGGCATCCGGGCCAGGATTTGAGCCACGCCGACATCGGGAAACAGCCCTATGGCAGTCTCCGGCATTGCGAACGCGTAGCGCTCACCCGCAACCCGGTGCGTCGCGTAGACCGACAGCCCAACACCTGACCCCATGACAAGGCCGTCAATCAGAGCAACCGACGGCTTCGAGAAACATTCATGCAGCCAGTTCAACTGATACTCACAGCGTAACCAGTCCTTGGCTGCCGCAAGATCGGTTCGCGCCAACGCCGTCAACATTCGCACATCGCCGCCAGCGCTGAACGCCTTCGGATCAGCCGAGCGCAACACGACGACATAGAGGTTTGGATCGCGCGCCAGCTTCGGGTAGCTCGCAGCTAGCGTTGCGATCATGTCGGCGTTGATCGCGTTGAGGGCTCCACCCCGGTCGATGGTGAAAACATGACACGAACCGCGACGTTCTTCGCGAATGCCGCAAACGGCCGGTCGTTCGGCGCTGTCCGCCATCGAATTGCCCCCATGATGTCCACCAGTCTGGCGGCAGATACGCACCTACGCGGGTCGCGCGCTGGCTTCAATCGCGTCGTTCGGCCATGGTGGACGCACTGACTGAAACTGTCGTTGATGGGGGGAACCGGGCGCAGGCGTACTGCGTTACTCTTCATGGGCTGCGAGGCAATGGCCGTGGTTTTAGCGCTACACGCTGAACGGGCGATAATTTCTGGCGCAACCTGTCATCTGGCACCGATGACACGCAGCGTTCAATCTACCGGTTGATTCGCGTTTCGTGCTGGGGATGCCGTGTCTTGACGGTCGATAGGATCGGACATTCGAAACTGCTTAGAGACTCAAACGGGCCAAGGAGCCGCCGTATACCGCCCGTCAGCGGACGTCCGCGCGGATTTGCCTGAGAGCAAGGGATCGATGCGTGAACGGTGGTTTGAAGTATCCGGCGACCAACGGACGAAAATCGAGCTGGCCTCGATTAGACGGGCCGATTGTCGCTAGGTCCATGTCCAACCGCCCCATGTCCCGTGAGCCCGAGGCGAGGCGGCCAAGTTTGAGCCTCCTAACTCGTCGACCACTAGCCGTTGCAGCGATGGCGATACTAACGTCAGCGTCCACGGCCCTCCCGCTGTCACTCGCCACTGCATGGCCAGCATTTGCCGCCAGCAACACAACGGTGACCGCACCTCCGCCAGCAGAACAACAATCCACGGCGAAGCCAATTCCATCAACGGGCTCCGCTCAAACAACGCCTGCCCCGGCCGCGGCTCAAGCCGCTGCCGAAGCCGCAGCGCGCGCGGCCACCGAAGCCGCAGCGCGCGAAGCAGCTCAAGCCGCAGCCATCGCTGCAACTCAAGCGGCAAACCTGGCCGCCGCCGAAGCTGCCGCCGTTCGAAAAGCCGAAATCGACGCTGCCAAAGCCCGTTGCACCGCGGTGCTGTCGAAACTCGACGTTGTCGTCATTTACAAAGAACCCTTGGAAGACGGCGCGTGCGGCACGCTGGCCCCCGTCGAACTCGTCGCCGTCGGCAAGTCGCCCCAAGTCGCGCTCTCGCCGCCCGCCATCCTGACCTGCGACATGGCCGCCGCCGTCCACGATTGGGTCAAGCTCGATGTCCAGCCGCTCGCCAAAAAGCACCTCGGTTATCCCGTCGTGCGCATGGAGACGATGAGCTCGTATTCGTGCCGCAACGCGTTCGGCCGAAAGGGCGGCAAACTCAGCGAACACGGCAAGGCCAACGCGCTCGATATCCGCGGCTTCATCACCGCCAAAGGCGAGACAGCCTACCTGCAGGAGGACTGGGGGCTGACCGGCGTCGAGATCGCCGCGATTGCCGCCAAAGCTGCCCAGGAGGCCCGCATCCGCGAAATCGCAGAGGCTAAGGCCAAAGCCGAAGCCGCCGCCCAGGCCCAGGCCCAAGCCCAGGCCCAGGCCCTGGCCCTGGCATCGGCATCGGCCGGAAAAGCCCAAACCGGCAGCGGACAAACGAGCACCCAGGCCTCACCCAGCGAAACCCGGCAAAACCCGCTGGCCGCCGCCCAGACCATCGTCGACGGCATCCCCAAACCCGGCATCACGATCGGCGGCAGTGGTCTTGGCGGCAGCTTATCGAAACCATCCGACTTTGGGATCGTCGGCCCGAACCGCCTCGGTGGACCAAAGCCGCCGCGCGAGAAGCCACCGACCTACGCCGCCGCCCCCGTTGCACCACCCGTGGCACCAGGCTTGACGGCTGAAGCCACCCGGATCGCCCAAGCCAAATCGACGTTCCTGCGCGAGGTGCACACAACTGCCTGCAAGCGTTTTATGACGACGCTAGGCCCCGAGGCTGACAAATACCACCGCAACCATTTCCACATCGATCTAGCCGAACGCCGCACAGCCAAGCAGATTTGCGATTAGTGTGGCGGGGCTTTATGCCTAAGGTCTGCCATCAGCACACGCGGTAACTCGAAACGCTGAGTGGGCGGAGCGCAGCCAGAAGTGACATCAAAGCGTATCACGTCTGTAAGATGAGCAGCGGCTGCGTTTATTAGGTGCGACCTGCCCGTGTATCTGCCTCAGATTTATTAGGTGTACAGAGATAAAGCTCCTGCCTATTGGCAGCCCCACCCAAAAACCGCCCCTCATTTGCCGCCACCCCAACTTCCAGCTACGCCTCGGGCGATGACGGCCCGGCGTGCTAGCGTGCCGTCAACGATAGCCTCCACTCGCTTCCACAACGGCCTTCCCCAATGTCCGATTACAGCCGCCAACGCCCGCCGCTCACCCCCACACCCCTAGCCCCTGGCGCGTTCCCGGCCGTACGGATGCGGCGCACGCGGCAGGCACCGTGGTCGCGCCGCCTCGTCGCCGAGCACACGTTATCGCCAGCCGACCTGATCTGGCCGCTGTTCGTGATCGAAGGCCGCAATACCCGCGAGCCGATCCCGTCGATGCCGGGGGTCGAGCGCCGGTCGGTCGACCTGATCGTCGAGGCCGCGCGTGAGGCCGAACAGCTCGGCATCCCGGCCGTCGCGTTGTTCCCCTACACTGACCCGAAATTGCGCACCGACGACGCCAGCGAGGCGTTCAACGCGGACAATCTCGTGTGCCGCGCCACGCGGGCCATCAAGTCGGCTAGCATTGGCGTCGGCATCATCCTTGACGTCGCGCTCGACCCCTACACCAGCCACGGCCACGACGGCCTGCTGATCAACGGCGAGATCGCCAACGACGAAACGCTGGCTGCCCTCGTTAAGCAGGCGTTGGTCCAGGCTGAAGCGGGCGCCGACATCCTCGCCCCGTCCGACATGATGGACGGCCGCATCGGCGCGATCCGGTCGGCACTTGAATCGGCGGGGCATCGCAACACGCTGCTGCTCGCCTACGCCGCGAAGTACGCGAGCGCGTTCTACGGCCCGTTCCGCGACGCGGTCGGCTCATCCTCGACACTCAAAGGCGACAAACGCACCTACCAAATGGACCCCGCCAACACGGACGAAGCCATCCGCGAGGTCGCCCTCGATATTGCCGAGGGCGCCGACATGGTGATGGTCAAGCCCGGCATGCCTTATCTCGACATCGTCCGTCGGGTTTCAAACGAACTGCGGGTGCCAACGCTCGCCTACCAGGTCTCGGGCGAATATACGATGATCGTCACGGCGGCGGCAGCAGGCTACCTCGACCACGACCGCGCGATGATGGAAAGCCTCACGGCATTCAAGCGCGCTGGCGCATGTGGCATCCTCACGTATTTGGCTCCTCACGCCGCCCGCCTCCTCAGCGAGACCCGCCCCGAGACAAAAGCGTGATCACCAACCCGCCAATTGCTAAAGCACAACCGCGCAACTTGTGCACCGATTGCGGCATCTCACGGACCGTTGACCACAAGCGCTGCGGCCGCGCGTGCCAGTTCATCGCACCGGAGTATCCACGGCTTGAAACCGCCATCCACGGGCGGCCGCGCGATACCGCTGGGCCGGGATTCGACCGAGCTGACGAGCTTCATTTCGGCCCGTTCCGCCGCATGGTCCGCGCCCGGCTGCGCCGCCCAGCCGACGGCGCCCAATGGACCGGCATCACCACCCGAATTGCCGAACGCTTGCTCGAAACCGGCGCCGTCGATGCCGTGCTAACGCTCGCGTCTGACCCAGCCGACCGATGGAAGCCGGTGCCCGTTATCGTCACACGGGCCGAAGACATGGCCGCCTGCCGCGGCATGAAAATGGGCTACGCGCCGTTGCTTGCCCTGCTCGAACCGGCCCGCGACGCTGGCCATCGCCGCATCGCGCTAATCGGCATCCCGTGTCAGGTCTACGCCCTACGCGCGCTTCAAGCCGAACTCGGTTTCGACGAGCTCTACGTCATTGGCACGCCGTGCTCGGATAATACGACGACGGCCCGCTTCCACGAATTTCTTGATCTTATCGGTCAGGATATCGGCCGCGACCCAGCCGCGATCACCTACCTCGAATTTCGCGCCGACTACCACGTCGAACTCCGTTTCTCCGATGGCGGCAAGCGTGAGATCCCATTCCTGCAGCTGCCGATCTCCAAACTCCCGCCGGATTTCTTTCCGCTGACGTGCCGCACCTGCGTCGACTACACCAACGCGCTCGCCGACATCACGGTCGGCTATATGGGCGGCGAAGGCGAGCAATGGCTGATCGTGCGCAATGAACGCGGCGAAGACCTGTTGGCCCTTCTAGGCGACGAGGTCGCACTATCGCAACCCGGCAGCCGGGGCGACCGGAAAAACGCCGTGAAAGGCTTTGCAAAAAACGTTGAGCTGGCAGCCGGTGGCTTACCCGTCAACCGAATGCCAGCGTGGCTAAAACCGATCGTCGCCTGGGCGATGCCGCGCTTTGGCCCGCGTGGATTAGAATTTGCGCGCACCCGGGTTGAGATGAAAGCGATCGAGACGGTGCTCCATTTGCGCCGATCAGAGCCCGCCCGGATGCGCAACATGATCCCAGCCCACGTTTGGGCGCTCGCCGCCCGCTACGGCTACGGCCCGCGTGATGGCGAAAGCTGAGCAGTTCGGCAACGCCGTGCAAGCTACCGCGAACTGTTTTCAAGACGTGTCGAGGAACTTAAATTGTTCCTCGGTACACATACGACCGTGCTAGCGTCACACGTCGCCAGTGTCGCGGCCGTTGTGGTCGCGACCGGTCAATAAACGTTCCGAGGAGCGCTGCCGATGATTACACACCGCGTCGCCACAAAATTGTTTGCTGCGATACTGTTTGTCGCCCCGCTTTGCGCAGCCACACTGGTCGCTGCCGCATTGTTTGGTTCGGCCGCCTCGGCGCAAAACCTCGATGCGATCAAGGCGCGCAAGGAGGTGCTGAAAAGCTTCGGCGCCGCCAACAAAGAGCCAGCCGCCATGGCCAAGGGTGAAGCGCCTTTCGATATCGCGAAAGTCCAGGCCACGCTGAAAGCCTTCCAGATCGGCGCACCCAAGCTCGAACCACTGTTCAGCGATGATGCCAAGATTGGCGGCGACACCGAGGCGTTGCCCAACATTTGGGAGAACAAGAAAGATTTTAACGAGCGGTTCGTAAAGCTAGCAGCTGCCGCGAAAGCCGCCGAGGGGTCGATCACGGATGAAGCGAGCTTCAAGGGCGCTTGGCCAGCGCTACTGGGCGAGAATTGCTCAAGCTGCCACAAGGTCTACCGCAAGCCGAAGTAATAGCGGTGCGCACATGACCTCCGTTGCACCAAGCCAAGCGGCCGTATGCCTCGGCGCAAGCGTGCGCACCTGGGACCTGCCAACGCGATTGTTCCACTGGACACTCGTCGCGCTCGTGATCTCAGCCTACGTCAGTTTCCGCTTCGCCGAAGCGCTCGGCGACCATCAACTGAAGTGGCACCGCGCCAATGGCATGGCGATCATCACGCTGCTTACGTGGCGCATCCTGTGGGCGTTCGCTGGATCATCGACCTCGCGGATCGCGACGTTCGCCTACAGCCCAAACGCGGCCGCCCGTTACGCGATTGACCTTATGGCTGGACGCAAACGCCGTTTTCTTGGCCACAATCCGCTCGGCGCCTACGTCGTCATCGCGCTCGTGGCCCTCGCCGTCACTCAAGCGAGCCTCGGCTTGTTCACCGTCGAACACAACGACATCACCGCTGGCCCGCTCTATCGGCTCGTCAGCGAGGACGCGACCAAGCTCGCCTCGCGCTGGCACCGCATCCTCTTCTACAACGTCCTGCTTCCAGCAATCGCGCTGCACATCACAGCTAACCTGCTGTATACATTTGTGAAACGAGAGCCGCTGATCCAAGCGATGGTGACGGGTCGCAAGCCCATCCAGTCGCCAACCGACGTGTTTGAGGACCAGCGCGCCGTTCAAATCGTTACCCGCCCATTGCTCCGCGCGAGTGTACTACTCGCCCTATCGGCGGCCATCGTAGTCGGCCCGGTCTACCTCGCATCCGGGCGGTTCTACTAATGTCGCGCGCCCATTTGCGCCCAACGCCAAGGACGCATAAACACTCCATATGTATTTCAAACCTATCCACGTCGTCGGCGGCGGCCTTGCCGGTTCGGAAGCAGCATTTCAGATCGCACGTTCGGGCGTCCCGGTCGTGCTGCATGAGATGCGACCGGTCCGCGAAACCGAGGCCCACAAGACCGACGGGCTCGCCGAACTCGTCTGCTCAAACTCGTTTCGCTCTGACGACTGGGAAAACAACGCAGTCGGTCTATTGCACGAGGAGATGCGGCGCGCGGGCTCTCTGATCTTGTCATGCGCCGATGCGACAAAGCTGCCTGCTGGCGGCGCGCTGGCTGTCGATCGCGATGCGTTTAGCGCGGCCGTCACGGCGGCAATCGCCGCTGAGCCATTGATCACGCTTGACCGGAGCGAGGTCGAAGGGTTGCCACCGGCCGACTGGGACAACGTTATCATCGCCACGGGCCCGCTGACGTCGCCCTCATTATCTGAAGCAATCCTAACGATCACGGGCGAAAAAGAACTCGCGTTTTTTGATGCCATCGCCCCCGTCATCCACGCCGAGAGCATCGATGAGACGATCGCATGGCGCCAGTCACGCTACGACAAGGCAGGCCCTGCTGGCACCGGGGCCGACTACATCAATTGCCCGATGGATAAACCGCAGTACGAGGCGTTCATCGATGCCATGCTCGCTGGCGAAAAAACCGTCTTCAAAGAATGGGAAGCCACAACCCCCTACTTCGACGGCTGCTTACCCGTTGAGGTGATGGCAGAACGCGGGCGCGAAACGCTGCGCTTTGGACCCATGAAACCAGTTGGCCTCGCCGACCCCCGACAGGACGGCCATCGCCCCTACGCCGTGGTGCAACTCCGCCAAGACAACGCGCTCGGCACGTTGTGGAACATGGTTGGCTTCCAAACGAAGCTCAAATACGCCGAACAGGTCCGCGTGTTCCGAATGATCCCGGGTCTTGAGACTGCAGACTTCGCACGCCTCGGCGGGCTCCACCGCAACACGTATCTCAACTCACCGAAATTGCTCGATCCCGTATTGCGCTTGAAAGCCGAACCCCGGTTGCGTTTTGCCGGGCAGATTACGGGCGTCGAGGGCTACGTCGAAAGCGCGTCCATCGGGCTACTCGCAGGCCGGTTTGCAGTCGCCGATCGGCTTGGACGGCCGGTGAGCCTCCCACCGTCAACCACCGCACTTGGCGCGTTACTGGCCCACATCACCGGAGGGCATATATCCGTGCCCGCTGGCGATCCGGCGGGACCTAGCAACGCGCCGCGCTCATTCCAACCGATGAACATAAACTATGGGTTGCTGCCACCAGCCGAGGCACCAAGCCATGATGCCGAGGGTCGGCGCATCAAAGGCAAGGACAAAAGCTTCGAACGCAAACGCGCCGCCTCACGTCGCGCCCTTGCTGACCTCGCAACGTGGCTTGCCGCGCCACAATCGATCGAAGCCCAGCGCACCGCCGCCGAATAGCGGACGCGCGCGAAGCGGCTGCGGTTGCCGCGGCAGTTTCGGACCAGCTCGAATGTTTCGCGTCCCATCCCTAGCGTGGCACGCGCGCGTCATCCATTAGGCGGAATCGGTGCCGACGACAGGCGCAACATCCCGCTCCAAAACCAACGCGACCGCGACATAGGCAAAGAGCGAGCACGCCAACGCCAACAAATACGGTGTCTCGGCGTCAAATCCGTATCGCGCCACGAGCCACACAGCCATCCCAGACAACATGCCCGCGTAGGCCGCCCGTACCCCACCGAACCTCGTAAACAGCGCAAACACCGCGACAATGAACACGCCAGCACTGCCAAACGCCGAGGCCGTCTCAACCAGTTCCTTCACCCTATCGCTCGTTAGCGATAAACCGAACGCAACAAACGACAACACCATCACCATCAGCCTCGCCGCCCACAGCTGACCAGCCGAACTCGTCTCGGGATAAATGCGCGATAAAATGTTGTGTGACAGCTGCGCCGCCGCACCGTGGAGCGCGGCGTGGACGACCGATAATATCGCCGACACGATTGCGCCAATAAATATGACGCGGAGCGCGCCTGGCAGCAATTCACTGGCGAGTTTGGGTACGACCTGCTCTGGCTCCTCAAGCCCTGGCAGCAAGGTCTGCGCGCTGAGGCCGAGATAGACCGGCACGAGCCCAACGGTGAGATAGAGCAAGCCCCCGCCAATCGTGCCCATGCGCGCAACCTGCGCCGAGCGGGCCCCCAAAAAGCGCGAGATCAATTCAACCGACACGATCGTCCCACAAATCGGCACTGCGATTTTTTCAAGCCATACCCAAAGGCTAGGTTCAGCGATAACAGCCGACTGACCCGTTATACCGATGCCAGCTTTGGTGCCCGCCGCCGCCTTCCCAGCCTCCGTTAGCGCCTCGCTTCCAGGCGGCATCGAAGCAACTGCAATCGCCAGCAGCAACAGCCCAATAATCAGCACGATGCCCTGGATGACATCGGTGATGCTGTCGGCCAGGAGTCCACCGACAATTGAGTACGACCCAACGATCACCGCAGCGAGTGTAACGGCTGTAAAAATGTCGAGCGTTGAATTGGCCGACAGCACCTGTCCGAAGGCTCGAATTTGCGCCGCCGCCCAAAATAGCGATCCGGGCAACAGCATCAGCACGACGAGCTTTTCAACGCCGGGTGAATACCGCTGCCGAAACAGGTCAGCAAACGTTGTCAGGTTGCGCCGCCACAATGGCGCGGCAAACACGGCTCCCGTTAGCACCAGCGCGAACCCGTAGCCGAATGGATCGGTGACGGCACCCGCGAGGCCCTGTTCATAAACCGTGCCTGCCGATGAGACGAGCGCCTCGGCGCCGAAGAAAGATGCAAAGACCGAAAATCCAACGAGCACCGGGCCAAGCGTACGGCCAGCAAGAATGTAATCGGCCGCCGACGACATGCGCCGCGAGGCCCAAACGCCAATCGCGAACTGGATCGCAACGTAGACGAAAATCGCAGCCAACACGGAATTCATGACCGACCTGCATTCATAACGGGCCAGCCGTCGCCGCTTCTGGCATGTTGCCGTCGTCTAACTCAACCACCACTTGCAAGGGTACCATCGTCCCCAACGATAGGGTAGCACCCTGCGGAACCTTTTCACTTGCACAGCAAACCGCGAAGTTTTGCTTGACGAGCGCGGTTTGCAATCGTGTTTGACCACGGCAACCGTCTACACCCTGAACATCGCACCGTGAGCGCGAAGGCTTGATCGTGAAAAAATACCGGATCGGGACCCGCGGCTCCCCCCTCGCACTGGCCCAAGCCAACGACGTCCGTTCGCGGCTTATGGCGGCCCACGGCCTCGATGGCGACGCGGTTGTGATTGTCGTGATCAAGACATCGGGCGACATGATCCTCGACCGGCCGCTATCGGAGGCAGGCGGCAAGGGTCTGTTCACAAAAGAAATCGAGGAGGCGCTGATCGACGGCAGCATCGACCTTGCGGTCCATTCGATGAAAGACGTGCCAACCGCGCTACCCGATGGCCTGGAGATCAGCACGATCCTGCGCCGGGAAGACGTCCGCGACGCCTTCATCTCGCTCCGCTACCAATCAATAGCGGAGCTCCCGATTGGGGCAACGGTTGGAACATCGTCGCTGAGACGTCAGGCCCAAGTCCGCCGGTTGCGGCCTGACCTCAAAGTTATCGACTTTCGCGGCAACGTCCAAACGCGGCTAAAAAAACTCGCCGACGGCGTTGCCGATGCGACGTTCCTCGCTATGGCGGGCCTGAACCGTCTCGGCATGGCCGACCGCGCGACGTCTCCCATTGCTGCCGAAGATATGTTGCCAGCGGTTGCCCAAGGCGCTGTCGGCATTGAGATCCGCAGCGACGACACTTCGATCCGCGCCGCACTCGTGCCTCTCGACGACCCGACGACAGCGACCTGTGTGCGCGCCGAGCGGGCGTTCCTAGCCAAGCTCGACGGCTCGTGCCGGACGCCAATCGCAGGCCTTGCGACGCTCCATGGGGCAGCGATCACATTCCGCGGCGCCATCCTATCGACAGACGGGATCGCCTACCACGAAGCGTCCCGAAGCGGGTTAGCCGATGACGCTGCCGCGCTTGGCGCAGACGCGGGTCAAGAACTGTTGTCACGCGCCGGACCGGATTTCTTTGCCTCGCTGGCTGTGCCAGCCTGGACCGGCCGCACCTGAGGGTATCATGGGTGATCGACCAGATTGGCGACGACGACGACAAGGTAGCCCAGCACGCGCGATCAAAACCGAGCCGAAAACACGCTTCACTTTTCGCCCTGGACCCCGCCGATGCACGTGCTGATCACCCGGCCGGAACCCGACGCAAGCGCTTGGCACGACCACTTAGCTAGCCTCGGCATCAGCTCGACACTTGATCCCATGCTCGACATTTCACTGGCCGCGCCATCCCCCGTCCTGGTGCGCGAACGATCGTCGATCGACAGGTCAAACGACGGCAAGGCATCTAGCGACGACGGCCCATCGTCCATCGCCGCCGTGCCGTCGCCTCAAGCACTCGTGATCACCAGCCGGAACGCCGTCCGCTGGCTCGAAACGGCGACCGACCTCGCAAATCTCGCGACGCTGCCGGTCTACACCGTCGGCCCGGGCTCCACGGCAGCCCTTCGGGCGCTCGGCTTTAGTCACATCATCGAGGGCGCAGCGACGGCCCGCGACCTTGCACCCGTAATCACTGCGACGGCTGACCCCGCCGCCGGTCCGCTGTTGCATCTATCAGGCGACAAACTCGCTTTCGACTTAGCCCCTCCGCTCTTGGCATACGGCCTGACGTTGAACCGCCGCATCGTCTACCGATCACGCCCTGCGGTTATGCTGCGGGCCAAGACCCTTGAACGGCTGCGCGACGGAACAATCGACACCGTGGTTCTGCTCTCGCCATTGACGGCTGAAACATTTGTTCGCCTATTGACCGAAGCGCAATTAAATCAAGCACATCAGCAGCTTGTTTACATCTGCCTGTCAGATATGATCGCGCGGATCGTGGTTAAAAGCGCCCCGCGTGGTATCATCGTCGCAGCGGCACCCAATGCTAAAGCCGTTCTTAACATCCTGGAAACCCGCGCAACGTCGCATCGTGCTTGTTAAGCTGATGAGGCGTCGATACAATTCCGTGAGGCGCCGTATGCTAGGGTTGCGTGACAGCGCGACGACGACCGACGGCCGTTGAAAATGCATGTTGATTGGCGGGTTGCACCCACCGCCGATCGGTCCATTGGGCGTCTCCTCCGTGCAGAGGGCCTCGGTGCGTGGCGCCGAGGTGCATGTCGCCCCGATAGAGCGTCGCCTCGCCGAGTTTTACTTCGTGGAGTACCTATGGCCGATAAAAAGGATGACGCTAGCAAGGCCAACCCAGCCGCGTCACGTAGCCCGGCAGCCTCGGGTAGCCCGGCAGCCTCGGATAGTCAGGCCGCTTCAGGTAGCTCTGGCAGCTACGCGCAGACCTCCACCGGCTCCAGCCAGCCTAAGCCCGGCGACGCGAAGCCGACGGATAATAAGGCATCTGACCCTAAATTCGGCGATATGAAACGGCCACAGGCCATCGTTGAGGGCAAGGCCGTCGAGATCGCCTCAACCACGATCCGGCCCGACCTATCCAAACCCGACCTATCCAAACCCGACGCTGCCAAACCCGAGCCGTCCAAATCTGACGGCACCAAAGCATCGGTGAGCCCGGGCTCAGCGACACCTCCATTATCAGCCAGCGATCCGCTAAAGTCTGGCGGCAAACCGGCCGATACAAAGCCAACACCAGCCAAAGCTGAAACCGTCAAAGTCGGCACATCGCCGCCACCCAAATCAACCCCGGCTGCGCCGTTGCGCCCATCGTCTGGCTTGGGCTCTATGTTTAGCCATTTGATCGCTGGTGTCATCGGCGGCGCCGCCGCGTGGTACGGCATCTCAACCATTGGCCCCGAACTCGGCAAACAGTACGGCATCGCCATGCCAGCGCCACACGCAAGCGAGCTTCGGGTCATTCAAGAAGAACTGGCCAAACTGAAAAAAGTCACCGCTGCCGCGCCATCATCGGCGCCCGCCAGCGCCGCGAGCCCAGAGCAGACCGCAAAGCTCGCAGCCGCAGAAGCTGAGATCAAAAAGTTGCAGGAGACGGCGAAATCCGTTGCACTTCTTGACGCGGGTCAGGCCAAGGTCGCCGCTGACATCAAAGCCCTCTCCCAAGCGCAAGCCCGCCAGGCCGACGCCGAAGCACGCGTCACAAAGCTCGAAGACCGCTTGAAGATCATGTCTGAGGCAACCGGCGCCGACACCGGCAAGTTGCCCCAGCTCGCAGCTGTGACAGGCCGCCTCGTCGATCTCGAAACGACGATGACGAACCAATTGTCGGCATTGCGAAAGACGGTCAGCCAGGAACTCGAAAACCGGCTCGCTACGACGGACGAAAATAGCAACGCGGCGAAGTCAGGCACCAATCGCGTTGACCGTGAACTGTCGGCGGTCAAGTCACAAGCCTCGACCCTGGTTGAGCGCATGGACACGATCAAAGCTGAAAGCGACCGCCTCGCCAACGGGGTCGCGACTTTGCGCGAAGAGACCGGCACTTTGAAGACCGCCGTCGAGACCGTCCGGTCAGACCTCGACGCCAAGTACAAGACCACGGTCAAACCAAATGACGTTGCGTCTGCGATCGCACCAATCGCTGGCAAGCTCGGCGCCATCGAGCAAAATTTGGCTGCCGTCGTCAAATCAGAAGACGACCGCAAATCGAACGCGGAACGGATCGTTCTCTCGCTAGAATTGAACAATCTCAAACGTGTCATCGACCGCGGCCAGAAGTTTGGCAAAGAGTTGGCCGAAGTCGCCAAGATCGCTGGCAGCAAGGTCGACCTATCGGTGTTAGAGCGCCACAAGGACAAAGGCCTCCCGTCACTTGCCGAGCTGACGGGCGAATTTCCAAGCGTTGCGAACGCGATCCTCGATGCGCAAACGGCTGCTCCGGCCGAAGGCAACATGTTTGACCGTGTGATGGCAAGCGCGAAGTCGGTCGTCCGCATCCGCAAAACCGATTACGACGCGAGCGACAAGAGCCCCGAAGCCGTGATCGGACGCATGGAGCGTGCCTTAAAAGATGGTCGCGTGGCCGATGCCGCCGCCGAAGGCCGGACGCTTCCGTCGAAAGCCGCAGCTGCGGGACAGGCATTTCTTTTGAAGCTCGAATCGCGTGCCGCCGTCGACACGGCGATCGCATCGCTTGAAACGTCGTTGAAATTCTCGCTCGCTGGCAAGCCGACCAACTAAAACGGGGCGCGCGGGTTTGCCTCGCGCCACGACTTCAGTCCCACGATTACCGTCTACAATATCGGCCAAGTCCGACCCGGAGTTCGCGTTATGATCCGTGTGATCTTTTTTCTAGCCACCATCCTGGCGCTCGCGACGGGGCTATCTTGGCTCGCCGATCAACCAGGCAACGTCAGGGTGGAAGGACAGGGCTGGGTTCTCGAAACGAGCCTGTTCCGGGCCGTCGTGCTTGCGACGCTCGCGGTTGGCACAGCCCTCGTGTCGTGGTCGCTTATCCGCCCTATGTGGCACAGCCCCGCCGCGGTTGGAAACGCCATGAACCGCCGCCGCAACAGGCAAGGAATGCAGGCGTTATCATCTGGCATGATTGCCGTTGGTGCCGGTGATCGCGCAGGCGCAACGCGGCACGCCTTACTTGCGCGCAAAGCCATGCCGAACGAGCCGATGACGCAGTTGCTTCGGGCGCAAGCCGCCCAGCTTGCTGGCGACAAGTCGACGGCCCGGCGGATTTTCGACAACATGCTGGCCTCGCCCGATACCGAACCACTCGGTTTGCGCGGCCTATTCCTCGAAGCCGAGCGCGAAAAAGAAACCGAAGCGGCGCGCCAATACGCTGCACGGGCACTCAAGCTAAACCCGAAGTTATTGTGGGCGTCCGATGCGCTCTTCGACATCCAGTGCCGCTCGCGGGACTGGAGCAGCGCACTTGATACGCTAGCGACCGCGCGCAAGAATGGCCTGATCGATAAACCGATCGCCGATCGCCGCCGCGCC
Source organism: Hyphomicrobiales bacterium (assembly GCA_038329675.1). Taxonomy (GTDB): domain Bacteria; phylum Pseudomonadota; class Alphaproteobacteria; order Rhizobiales; family Hyphomicrobiaceae; genus JANXVY01. The sequence continues at coordinate 17,958 of JBBQNE010000008.1, forward strand.
GTCCTGCTCACCGCTCAGGCCGCAAAAGCCGAGGATCATGAACCCGATCGCGCGCTCAACCTTGCGATTGAGGCACACAATCTCGCACCCAACTTGGTGCCTGCAGCCGCCCAAGCCGCGCGCATGCTCGCCTCTCGCGGCAACACACCCAAGGCTGCCAAAATCGCCGAACGCGCTTGGGCGCGCAGCCCGCACCCCGATCTCGCCACCGTCTATGCTTACGCCCGTGTCGGCGACAGCCCGCGCGACCGGCTCACCCGGATTAAGCGCTTAGCCGCCCAGAACCCGAATTCATCTGAAAGCGCGATCGCCGTTGCGAATGCAGCGATTGACGCGCGCGAGTTCGACGAGGCCCGCGAAGCCTTGGCACCGATGCTCGACAGCAAGCTGACCCAACGCATCGCAACGCTGATGGCGCGCATAGAAAGCGAACAGTTCGGCGACAAGGGCCGCGTCCGCGAGTGGCTCGCCCGCGCTGTTAACGCGCCGCGCGATCCGGCTTGGACCGCCGACGGCATCGTCTCGGAAGACTGGTCACCAATATCGCCCGTCACTGGCCAATTGGACGCGGTACAATGGAAAGTTCCAGTCGAACAGCTCGCCTCTCGCGACGGTGACTTGCTTGCCCGCCGCGTCGAAGAACTTGTTGCGTTAGGTGCGCCCGCCCCAATCGAAGCCTCGGCAGCGGTAGACGCCGAGATGATCGAAGCTGAGCCGCTCACGTCCCGCTTCACCGCGGCGTCATCGGCTAGCTACGCCCCGACCGGTCGTCCAGCTTCGGTCGGCGGCTCCACAACGGGCTCCACGACGGGCCCCTCGGTCACTCCTTCAGCGACCACAAGCCAAGCGATTGCGCAAACGCCGCTAGCGCCAGAGAAGCCCGCGTCGCGCGACCTGAGCCATACGCCGGCCGGGACGAAACCGGCTGCGTCGACAACCGGCCCGGCGCCACAAACGTCGTCGGCTTCGATTGCGGCCTCGCCAGCGCGCGCGTCATCCATCCCCGCATCTTCCCCCCCGGTCGCTGCGTCCGGATCGAGACCCGCATCGGCCCCAGTAAGTTCGAATACCGTAAGTTCGAATGCCGTAAGTTCGGACGCCGTTTCTTCGCCCGCCGCAACGTCGGCTAGCGCGCAGTCAGCCGCCATGGTCGGTTCAGCCGCGGCCGCAGCGGCCTCCCGTGGATCGGTAAAGCCATCGGCATCATCGTCAGCGTCAACCACGACGGTTCCCTCCGACGGTAACCGACCGGCATCTAGCGCGAGGACATCGTCCAACAGTGCAGCCAATGCCACGACGTCGACTTCTGGCCGCAATGCGACCGTTACGCTCGCGCCGTCGGCCAATGACAGCAGCACGGCCCCATCAAATGAAGCATCGTCATTGACAGGGCAGATCAGCCCGCGATTGGTTCCCACTTCGGCCAAATCGGACACAAGCGCGTCGAGCGCATCAAGTTTGAGTTCGGCAAAAGCGACATCACCAGAACCCCTAGGTGCCAAGTCGTCCCAACAATCAGCCTCTGTCCAACCCGCAGTTACTGCCCAATCCAGCGCGCAGACCACCGCGGCGAAAAATCCGACGGCCGGGGCAGACGCCAATCTCCTGGATCGCGCCAGCTCCGGTGAGCCAGCAGCCAGCCAAACAGCACATCGGGTCGATCCCGCGGCGAAACGCAATCCCGCCCAGTCGGCAACGCCAGCCGCCAACGTAAATCCGTCGCCGAAGGAGCCGCGGATCTTTGTCGTGCCGCACGCCCCCGACGACCCAGGTCCTGAAGGCTCCGACGACGTGCTGCCCAAAGGCAACCGACCGCCATACCGGGCCCTGCCCTGACGAGCGAGACCTGAAACTGCGCTCTGGCCAAAGTAAAATGCACGTCACCAGCCGACGTCATTGAACCGCACTCGTCGCGAGCTCTCGCTTGCCATCTATGGCATCAGCGGCTAAGCCGTCCACTCCGCAATGTTGCGGTGCGCCGCTTTAGCTCAGTCGGTAGAGCACGTCATTCGTAATGACGGGGTCAGGTGTTCGAGTCACCTAAGCGGCACCATTTTTCAGCGGATTAGCGCGGCTGCGCGCTTGAAAAGCGGGCTGTCGAACGTCCGCACCCACTCAAACACCACCATTTCCGTCGTCACGATTTCGGCACCATGACGCTCAAGGCGGCGCAATGCGGCGTCTTTGTTGACAGCCCTGCGCGAGCCAATCGCGTCTTCCACGACGAACACCCGCTTACCCGCATCGAGCAGTCCAAGCGCAGTCTGCAACACGCAAATGTGGCTTTCGCAACCCGTCACAATGACATCGCCTCGGCCAGCGAGGGCATCCGTGAAGGCTGGCTCTACGCAGGCACCAAATGCGGCTTTCGCTATCACCGGCACGCGCGTGCTGGGGCCAGCTGCACCGACGTCATGCAGGCCCAGGTCGGGTACGGTATGTCCTAGACCAGCAGGGTTTTGCTCTGTAACGACAATGGGCACCGAAAACATCGTCGCCGCATCTTTGAGGCGACGCGCATTCAGCAAGATCGATGCCGCATGCTCCATTGCGGGCATCAGCCGGGCCTGGAAATCGATGAGCGCAAGTGCCGATCGGCCGGGCTCCAGCAGTCGCGGGCCCGAGGTCGTCGGCGCATTGTCGTTTGTCATCGGTCCTGGGTCATCGCTCGTGGGTCATCGCTCGTTTGTCATCGCTCGTTTGTCATCGGTCGATCATGCGTCGGTGTCACGGGTTGTGGGCTTCCGTCATGGCGACGTCACTTGAGGCGCCAACGGCGACAACAATCATCGCCGCATCACCATCGTTTCAGTGATAACCCTCCCCGTGTCGCACCTTACCGCGGAACGCGTAGTAGGAAAACGCCGTGTAGCCCAAGATAAAGGGCAACAGAACAACGGTCCCAACCAGCAAAAACATTTGCGACTTCAGGGGCGCGGCCGCGTCCCACACCGAGATCGACGGCGGGACCATGTAGGGCGCGTTCGATACGACGAGCCCGAGGAAGCCTAACATAAACAGCGCGATCGCGGCAAAAAACGGCGACAACTCGGCCCGCCCTGCAAGACCGCGCCAACAGATGAACGCTGCCACCGCCGATAAAATCGGGATCGGCGCAAGGTAAAACAGGTTTGGCAGTGTAAACCAGCGGTCCCAGACGCGAGGGATCGCAAACGGCGTCCATACCGAGATCACGACCATGGCGCCTAACACCGCCAACAGCAGCGGCTTGGCGTAACGACGGGCTGCTGTAGCCACCTCGCCTTCCGTTTTCATGATCAACCACGTTGCGCCCAGCAGCCCGTAACCCAACACAACGGCAAGCCCCGTGAACAATGGGAACGGTTCCAGCCAATCAAGCGCGCCACCAGCGAACTCGCCATCCTTGACGGGAAGCCCAAGCAAGACTTCGCCGAGGATCACGCCTTGACAGAACGAAGCGACGATCGAGCCCCAGGCGAACGCGTAATCCCAGAACGCGTGCTTGGGCTTGGCGACCCATCGGAATTCAAAGGCGACGCCTCGGAAGACCAGCGCCAATAGCATGATGATCAACGGCAAATACACCGCCGGCATAATGATCCCATAGGCGAGCGGAAACGCGACAAACAGCCCGCCGCCGCCAAGGATCAGCCAGGTTTCGTTGCCATCCCAAAACGGCGCAACCGAATTCATCATCACATCGCGGTCATCCTCAGCTGGCATCCACGGAAACAGGATGCCGATCCCTAGGTCAAAGCCATCAAGGATGACGTAGAGCGCAACGGCGGTCGCGAGCAGACCGGCCCAGACCAGCGGAACCCATAGTTCCGGATTGCCCGAGAACGCGGCGTCGATCAAAACTTGAATGCTGAAAGGATCGGCCATGATGTCAGTCCTTTCATCATTCGCCCGGACTAAACTTTGCAGGTGGCGCCTTCAATGCAGACCGCGCAGCGCTCGCAGCAGCCGAAAGTGGCCGCGAAGGCACCGAAGGATCGACATCGATCGCAGCTCCGATCGGGCCCTTCAAGATGAGCTTGTTGATGTAGAGAACGCCCATCGAGAATACGATCGCATAGACGATCACGAACAGGATGAGGCTCGTCAAGACCGCATAAAAGCCGACCGGGCTCAACGCGTCGGCCGTTCGCAAAATCCCCGAGACGATCCACGGCTGGCGCCCGGTTTCTGTAACCCACCAACCGGCGAGGATCGCGATGAAGCCCGTCGGCCATAAAAATTGCGCTGGCCACAAATACCATCGCGCCGTGAATAGCTGCCCTCGTACCCACAGCCACGCCCCAACGACGCCAACCGCGATCATCAGTAGTCCCAACCCGACCATAACCCGGAACGATAAAAACACCGGGATTAATGGCGGGCGGTCTTCCTTCTTGAAGTCGGAAAGGCCCGGGAACAGGCCATCGAAGCGGCTCGTTACGATGAAACTCGCCAGCCCCGGTATCGGGAGCCGAAGTTCGTAATCGTTGCGTTCAGTTTCTTTGTTTGGAAGCGCAAACAGTACGAGGTCAGCTGGGTGTTTGCCGTCCCAATGGCCCTCCATCGCGGCGATCTTGGCTGGCTGATACTTGAGCGTGTTGACGCCATGCTCGTGGCCGATCACCATTTGTAACGGCGCCAATAGAATGACCATCCCGAGCCCCATCCGCAACATGGTCTGCGCCTCGCGCTCGAAACGCCGGGCAATCAGATAGCGCGCGCCAACGGCCATCACGACAAGCGATGTCGTGAGGTAGGCAGCCGTAAACATGTGCGAGAACCGGTAAGGGAAGCTCGGGTTGAAAATGATCCGCCACCAATCGGTCGGGATCGCCTTGCCGTTCTCCATTACGTGGCCGCACACTTGGCTCGTGACTTTACCCGCCGCGTCGAAAATAAACTCGCACGGCGTGTGCATCCAACTGTTGGCAGCGAGGATCCAGAAGGCTGACAGCGACGTGCCGAACGCGACCAGGATCGCAGCGCCCACGTGAATGTTGGGGTGCACTCGGTTCCAGCCAAACAGCAAAATACCGAGGAACGTCGCTTCCAGAAAAAACGCCGTCAAGACTTCGTAGCCAATCAGCGGGCCAATCACAGGGCCGACAACGACCGAGAACTTACTCCAGTTGGTGCCAAACTGGTAGGAGAGCACGATCCCCGAAACAACACCCATCGCAAAGCTGACGGCAAATATCTTCGTCCAGAATTTCGCCAAGCTATAGATGTGTGGTTCGCCGGTGATGCGCCAGCGGACCAACAAGGTCGCGATAAAAGCCGCAAGCCCGATGGTGAAGCTCGGGAAGATGATGTGAAAAGCAACCGTGAACGCGAATTGAATGCGCGCCAAAAGTGAAACATCGACGTCCATCACGCCCTCTCCGGTTAGAGATGCATCAGGCCGACGAGCGACCCGAGATTAGGCCCGAACACGGTCGCACTGGACCAACCGACAGTGTCAACTAGTCTGGACCGGCGCGGTGTCACGCGCAAGTGGACTTTGGTTCTTTTTTGAACGCGGCTCAATGCTCCGGTAACCGTAATTGGAACTACCGCCGTCGGCGGCTCGCACTGCGGCGCGCTGCGAAATCCGTGCTACAATCAAGATAGTTGAAACAACCAACGGAGTACGACTTGACGAACCTTTATACCCGCGGCGCGCCGCTTCTGGCATCGGTCCCCTCCAATTGGACCAAATATGTCCCATTCGCCGTTTTTCTTTCAATTGTCGTTTTTATTTTCTACCGCATATGGCTGGCCTCAAAGCGCCGTCATTTTATCGCGACCTACCACTGGCCGCCTGGGCTGATTGCACAGCTCCAGCGCGACTATCCAAATCTCACCTCGCCGCAGATTGAACGGATTGAAGCTGGCCTCAAGCAATTCTTCCTCGCCTACCTGAGGGGCGGAAGCCGCTACGTTTCAATGCCCTCAGTCGCCGCCGACGCGCTATGGCACCATTTTATCCTGCACACGCGCGAATACGAAGTGTTCTGCCGAACAGCATTCGGCCGTTTCCTGCACCACCGGCCTGCGGCCGTTCTTATGCGCAACCAGAAAACCAACAACGAAGGTTTGCGCCGGAGCTGGTGGCACTGCTGCAAAATCGACGGTATCAATCCAGCAGCACCGCTCACGCTACCGTTGTTGTTTGCACTCGACCGCGACTTGGCCATTCCCGGCGGGCACGAATACCATCCCGACTGTGAAGCGCTCCGGCGAGATGGCGTTTACGACGGCCACTGCGGCGGGGCATTTTTATCGATCACGTTCGACGGCGGCACCGACGGCTTCGGCGACGGGAGTGGTGGAGACAGCGGCGGAGGAGACGGCGGCGGTTGTGGTGGCGATTGAGCCGACGAGGCGGTCTGCGCCACTTCAGCTATCGGTGCACAGAAGACATCTTTTGTGCAGCGCAAATTCGGCTTAGGTTGCCCCCATGGACCCCATAAACTTCGCCAATGCTCTGCCTCTAACTGCAGATGGACCTGCATTCGCAGCGTCGACCGCGCCATCTCTCCAGCTAGAACCCGTCGCCCCCACCGACACGCGACCGGCGCGGTTATCGCCGCTGGCCGTGCTACCGGTGTTCCTGGATCTCAAAGGCAAGCGCGTGTTGGTCGCCGGTCCCGCGGCCGATGACGGCGAGGATGGCCATCGGCCCGAACCAGACGGATTAGTGTGGAAGGTCGAACTTCTCGCCGCCACTGGCGCCTGTGTCGAGGTCTACGCGCCGTATCAACCGCCCGAATTACTGGCACTTCAGGCATCCCCGCCCGCTGGCTGCGTGCTCCTGATTGCGCGGGCCTGGCGTCCAGAGGACTTCACCGGCGCAATGGTAGCCGTCGGCGCATTATCGGGCGCAGCCGCCGAGACATTCGCTCAGGCAGCCAAACACGCCGGCATCCCAGTTAACGTCGTCGACACGCCAGCGCTCGGGACATTCAACTTCGGCACCATCGTCAACCGGGCGCCGATGACAATCGCGATCTCAACGGAAGGAGCGTCCCCGGTCGTTGGACAGATCGTCCGATCTCGGATCGAAGCGATCCTGCACCCAGCCCTCGGCGCATGGCTCACTCGCGCGAAGTCGATGCGCGAGGCCGTCAAAGCGCGATTACCGATGGGCGCGGGCCGTCGCGACCTATGGCGACGCTTCGCCGACCGGGCCATCGCTGCAACATCGCCACCAACGGACGCCGACATCGAGGCGCTGTTTGGTCAGCCCGATCGCCCAGCTGCGCCAGATAGTGTCGGGCGCGGATCAGTCGTGCTCGTCGGTGCGGGCCCTGGCGACCCGGAATTGATCACGCTGAAAGCACTCCGCGCGCTGCAATCAGCCGACATCATCATGTACGACCGGCTCGTTAGCGTTGAAATCCTCGAGATGGGCCGCCGGGAGGCGCGCCGCGTGCTCGTCGGTAAAACCGGTGGCGGTCGCTCGTGTCGGCAAAGCGACATCAACGATCAGATCGTGGCATTTGCGCTCGAGGGCAAACGCGTTGTCCGGCTGAAGGGCGGCGACCCGATGGTATTTGGACGCGCCAACGAGGAGATCGCGGCGTGCCGAGCCGCCGACGTCCCCGTCGAGATCGTGCCGGGCGTGTCCGCTGCCATGGGCGCGGCGGCGCAACTTGGGCTGTCACTGACCGATCGCCGTTTGGCGCGGCGATTGATGTTCGTCACGGGCCATTCGGAAAGCGGGCAAGCACCGGAGCACGATTGGCCTCGGCTCGCCGATCCTTGGACAACAACGGTGTTCTACATGGGCGGCCGGACGTTCGCCGATATGCTGCCAAAACTCATCGCCGCCGGGCTCGACCCGGACACACCGGCCGTGGCCATCAATGGCGCGACGTCTGTTGGCGGACGCCACGTCGCGTGCAAGGTACGCGATGTTCCAGCTGCGGTCGCAACGCTCGACGCCACACGACCGTGCCTGATCCTCGTCGGCCGGGCGATGGCATTGAGCGAGCACAACGATGGCGCCAGTGGGGGGCGCAGCGAAAGCCGTGTTCAGGCCGAGCTTCAGTCGTCAACGCAGACGACAGTGGAAAGAAATGCGGCGATGTCCTGAGGACACCGCCGCTAAAATGCCGGAATATGCGTCACCTGAAGTCCAGCACAAACGACAGAATGCATGGTAATTGTTGCAAATATACAAACCGAATTTTGCCGCTTGATCACAAATTGTTACAAGCCGCCGTCGATCATCCCGACGCGTTCCCAGCCGGTCCGCGCGTTGCCAAGAACACGCGCATGATCGGCAAGCTCACGATTTCAGGCATGACATGCAATGTAACAGCAAATAATTTCGGCAGCAGCCCCGGAACGACGGTGCCACGGTGGAGCGCGTAGCCGACGACCGCCGAACGCGCGACCCGTTCTGGCGACAGTGCCGGGATCAACTGACGGTAGGCTGAGGCCTCCGCTCCCATCTTGGCGTGGAACCTCGTATTCACCGGCCCCGGCGACAGCGTCATCACTCGAACGCCCGTCCTTGCCGTCTCGGCCCGCAGCGCCGAAGTCAGCGAACAGACGAACGCTTTCGACGCGTAATAGGCGGCTTGGTTGGGGCCTGGAACATACCCGGCAATCGAAGCGACGTTGATGATGCCACCGCGATTACGGGCCAGCAATTTTTGCAGCGCCCAGTGGGTCAGCGCTACCAGCCCCGTGACATTAATTGCGACAAGCCGTTCGACGTCCATGGCGCTTTGGCTTGCCAACGGCCCAGACAGTCCAACGGCAGCCGCGTTCACCAAAACATCGAGCACCCAGCCTTGGCGCTCAAGCGCACCACCTATTTGCTCAGCAGCGTCTGGCGCGGCAACGTCAACGGAAAGCGTAGCGATTCTGCCGGCAATTCCCGCAGCGTCGGCAATCTGGCGGCGTTTGCTTGTGCGTGAAGCCTCCGCTAGCTCCCCTCGCAACCGCTCCGCAGCCTCATTAAGCCGGGCGCGGTCTCTTCCGACCAACAGAACGCATCGGCCACGGCGGGCGAATTCTGCAGCAATCGCCAGCCCAATGCCGCCTGATCCACCGGTTACGACGACCGCTGGAACGTCCAGATCGACCGCCGTCGCGCTGCCCCCGTTTCTTCTTAACCAAAGCCTCGCCATCCCATCGAGCAAACCTTCGGCGATCCCGGTAAAGCCGTCCGTCAGCCGTTCGTTCACAAGCATCGCGCGTCCTTCCCCAATGTCGCGCCACCCGTTGTGACGTTGCGCCTGACAACGCGGTCGACAGATCGTAGTCTGAGATCATGGATATACGATCTGCACCTGCAACCACCCGCCAAGCCTCCCGCGATAACCGGCGCGCCGCCCGAAACAGCGGTAGCGCCGCAGCTCCGGTTGCACCCTATTTTGATCCCGTGGCCTTGCGCTCCGAACTCACCGCCTTATTCCGCGCCAACGGCGAAGACGCGGCAGCAGCCAAACCTGCGGTCCTGGCCCGTCTCAAAGCTCTGGTCAAAAGCGCCCGTGCTGCAGCCCGCGCCGGCCTCGAAGCCGACCTCGACGGGCGGCGGTGCGCAGCCGGCCTGTCGTTGTTCCAAGATGAACTGATTAGGTTGATCTACGACTATAAGGTTGCGCACGTATGGCGGGCAACGAACCCGTCGGACGCTGAGCGGATCGCCGTCGTTGCAACCGGCGGCTATGGCCGTGGCCTGTTGGCACCAGGCTCGGATATCGATCTCCAGTTTTTGTTGCCCTACAAAAAGACGCCATGGGCAGAGAGCATCGCCGAAGCCGTTCTCTACATGCTTTGGGATTTGGGCTTCAAAGTCGGTCACGCGACGCGCACCGTCGACCAATGCCTGAAGCTATCGCTCACCGACATGACCATTCGAACTTCATTGCTCGACAGCCGCCTGATCCACGGCGACGCCTCCCTTTACGCCGAGTTCGAGCGTCGATTTAGCAACGAGGTCACGACAGGGCGTTCGCGCGAATTCGTCGAAGCCAAAATGGATGAGCGCGAAGAGCGCCACCAAAAGTCCGGCCGATCGCGCTACCGGGTTGAGCCCAACATCAAAGACGGCAAAGGCGGGCTTCGCGATCTACACACGTTGCACTGGCTGGTTCGCCATATCCACGGCGAGGATGTCGGACCACGATCGGTCGAAGCTGGCTTGTTTTCAGCTGAAGAAGTTGACACGGTCCGCCGCTGCGAAGATTTTTTATGGACCGTGCGCTGCCTACTCCATTTCGTGACTGGACGCGCCGAGGAGCGGTTATCATTCGACGTCCAGCCGCAGATCGCCGAGATGTTGGGCTACAGCACAAGCGGCAGCGTGCTTGGCGTTGAGCGCTTCATGAAGGACTACTTTCTCGTCGCCAAGGACGTCGGCTCGCTGACGAACACGCTATCGACCGGGCTTGAAGTTCGCCAACTCAAGTCATCGCCTGGATTGTCGTCGTTGATGTTGCCAATCACCTGGGGCATCCGCCGTGAGATCCGCAAGCGGACAGATTTTCGCCTCGACAACGACCGCCTCAATGTCGCCAGCGCCGATGTCTTCGAGCGCGACCCCGTAAACATTTTGCGTTATTTCGCGCATGCGGAACGGACGCACGCCGCGCTCCACCCCGATGCAATTCGTCTGATGTCGAGATCGCTTGGCCTGATTGACGATAACTTGCGTGCTAATCCAGAAGCCAACCGCGTTTTTCTCGAAATCCTGACGGGCAAGAATAACCCCGAAATCGCCTTGCGCCGGATGAATGAGGCGGGCGTACTTGAACGATTTATTCCCCCGTTCAGCCACGTCGTCGCGATGATGCAATTCAACATGTATCATCACTACACCGTCGATGAGCATCTGATACGAACCGTGGGCCAGTTGACCGATATCGAGCGCGGTCGCGTCATCGCCGAATTGCCGGTAGCAACTGACTTGATGGCGCAGGTCGCCAACCGCACGGTCCTGTTTGTCGCAGCCTTCCTGCACGACATCGGTAAAGGCCTGGAAGAGGACCATTCCGTCGTTGGTGCGCGCGTTGCCCGCGTGCTGTGTCCGCGTCTTGGTATGACGCCAGCGGAAACCGACACGGTCGCCTGGCTGATCGCCGAACACCTGACCATGAGCAATATCGCGCAAAGCCGCGACATCTCCGATCCCAAAACGATCCGCGATTTCGCCGATATTGTGCAAAGCCCCGAACGGCTTAAGTTGCTGCTGATCCTGACGGCGGCTGATATCCGCGCCGTGGGCCCCGGTGTCTGGAATGGCTGGAAGGGCCAGTTACTGCGCTCACTCTACTACGAGGCTGAACCGCTCGTTGCGGGCGGCCACACCGTATCAAGCCGAAGCCACCGGATCGCGTTGGCGACCGACGCCCTTCGCGCAGCCCTGCCAGCCTGGACGGAAAGCGAGCAAACAGCCTTCATCAACCGCCACTACACCGACTATTGGTTGCGCACCGATACCGCACAACAAGTCGAGCACGCCGAGTTGTTGCGCCGGTCGGTCAAAAATACCGGCAAAATCGTCACGACCGCGCGTACCGATGCGTTCCGCGCCATCACCGAGTTTACAGTTTACGCGCCAAACCACGCTCGACTGTTGTCGCTGTTTGCTGGCGCCTGCGCGGCCAATGGGGCGAGCATTACCGGGGCGCGAATTACAACGACACGTGACGGGTTCGCGCTGGATACATTTTTGCTCGCCCGTGATTTTGATACCGACGACGATGAGTTGCGGCGGACCGTTCGAATTCACCAGACGATCGATGACGTCCTACACGGCAACGTCCGCCTCATTGAATTGCTGCAGCAGCGCCGCGGTTATGCGGGACGCCACGACGCCTTCAACGTCGAGCCCGAAGTCCAAATCAACAACACCGTCTCCGACCGGTTCACCGTCATCGAGGTCGCAGGCCTCGACAGAACAGGCTTGCTGTATGATTTGACGACGGCCATCTCGGATTTGAACCTCGATATTGCGTCCGCTCACATCACGACATTTGGCGAGAAGGCGGTCGACGTCTTTTACGTCACCGACCTAATGGGCAAAAAGCTCTCCAGTATCGATCGCGAGGCCTCGATCCGCGCCCGCCTGATACAGGTACTGACACCTCCATCATCGGATGCACCCGATAAATGACGGTGCTCGCCTGACGAGGAATGCCTTAGGCGGGATAACCGGCAACCCGGCCTCTGATTGCCTTGAAGTGACCGCCATTTTCCGCAAAGCCCGAACGGACATGCGACAAGGTCATCGCGAAGAAAGCACGGTTGACGATGGTGTGGTGGAAACGCAAAAGCGACGGCTTCGTTTGGCGCGAGCACGTGCGCACAACGATCCTTGTTCGCCGCGATCAACGCCGCCAGCAAATCGATGACCTCCGCGTGGCCGCTGTCGACGGCGTTAAGGACGCTGGCCGTAAAGGCGCCAAACTTGGTGCAGCGGGCGCACGAAGCGCTGCCAGCGGCATCTGGCGCGCCATAACGTTCACCATTCTTGGCGCATTCGATGTTGTGCTGGCGGTCTCGTCTGCCACTTCATTGTGGCTGTGGCACACGGCGGGGCCAGCACTGTCTGCACTTGCTGCGGCCCTAACGGGTGCATTGGGACGATTTGTTCGACCAATCATTGGGCCTGCGATCGCAGCCCTACGTCAGCCGCTTGCCAGCCTTGTGCTCGTGCTCGCAGGGGCGGCAGCCACGGCGTCGGCAACCGTTCGTTATTACCAAAGTGGCATTGACGGCCAAGCGATGCCGGCGATCGCAGCTGCCGCATTGGCAGGTGTGCTACTGCTGATTGCACAATGGCCCAAGCTCTTAGCTGTGACCGGGCTCGATCGGATCAACCTCTCCGACAGGGCGCGGCGGGCGGCGATGACAGGCGTTGTTATCCTAACGGCTGCCGGATTGGTCGGCGCGACGATTGTCGTCGGCAACGTCTCAGGGGTGTGGCGCTCAATGAGCAATGGTGCCACCGCCGTCGTTTCAGGTGGGTCGGGTCTCATCGCTGGAAGCAGTACCATTGAGGGCCGCACAGTTGCGGTCTCAGCGGTCCGGCTCAAGGTCGCGGGCACTGACGTTCAGCTCTACGGCGTTGAAGCCCCTGAACCCAACCAAACGTGCGGATCGCGCCGTTGCCCCGTGGTCGCCAAAACGGCACTCCAGAAGCTCGTCCAGGGTAAGCGCGCGACGTGTTCGATGTCTGGGCAAACTGACGATGGCTTGCCAAGCGCAACGTGCAAGGTCGATGGCGTCGATCTTGCGGCACAGTTGGTGCGCGCCGGGCATGTGTTCGCAACGACGGGATTGTTTGCAGCCTACAGTGGCCAAGAACGCGAGGCGCGCAACGACCGCGTGGGGCTATGGCGCGTCAATGCAGAACGCCCGTCTGATTATCGCGCCAAGGTTTGGGACGACGCCAAGAAGAGCGCGCCGGATGGCTGCCCGATCAAGGGCGTCATCGCAGGCGACGCAAAAACCTATGTCGCCCCATGGTCGGCCAACTACGACAAGGCCAAGGTCAGAACATCGCGCGGCGAGCGCTGGTTTTGTAGCGAAGCCGAAGCCCGCAACGCTGGCTGGAAACCATCCGACGCACTGTAGGCTGTCCTCGCTTCACCACACTTTGTTTAGCCCTTACGATTTGCCACCAAACAGGTTGCCGAACGTGCGCCAGCCCTCCTGAGCGCGGCCCATCAGCGTCTCGCGCTGCGTCAGGCGCTCGTATGCCGATGTCCGATCGATCGTGTCTTTGTACTTTTTGCGCAACACCGTATCGCCTTCAAGGTGAGCTGCCCGCTCAGCGGGCTTCAGCGGTCCTAAGCGACCGAGCGGTGGTCCAATCAGCGTGCGTTGGACGGTCGAAGGTTCACCCTTGTTGTGCAGAACCGAAACCAGCGCCTCGCCGACGCCGAGCTGTTGGATCACGACCTCGGTGTCAAAGTCCGGGTTGGCGCGAAATGTTTCAGCCGCAGCGCGAATGCCCTTTTGCTCCTTGGGCGTAAAGGCGCGCAACGCGTGCTGGATGCGGTTGCCGAGCTGAGCCGAAATGCGATCAGGAACGTCGGCTGGATTTTGCGAGACGTAGTAGACGCCCACGCCCTTTGACCGGATGAGCCGCGTGACGCGTTCGATCTGTTCGAGAACGGCCTTGGGCGCGTCGGTGAAAAGCAGGTGGGCCTCGTCAAAAAGGAAGATCAACTTCGGTTTGTCGAGATCGCCGACCTCAGGCAATGTTTCGAACAACTCCGACAACATCCACAGCAGAAAGCTTGCGTAGAGCCGCGGCGTATTCATAAGCTTCTCGGCTGCGAGAATATTAACGTAGCCCCGTCCGTCGGGCGCAATCCGCATAAAGTCTGTGAGATTAAGCGCGGGTTCGCCGAAAAACTTATCCGCCCCCTGCTCCTCAAGCACGAGCAGCCGACGCTGGATCACGCCAACGGTCTGCGGGGCGATGTTGCCGTAACGCGATCGCAATTCGCCAGCGCGCTTGCCCATCTCATCGATCACTTGCCGCAGATCCTTCAAGTCGAGGATCTGCATATTCTTGTCGCCGCCCTTCCGCTCATCCTCGGCCCAGCGAAACGCGATGTTGAGCACGCCTTCCTGCGGCTCAGTGAGCTCAAGCAATCGCGACAGCAAGACCGGGCCCATTTCCTGGACGGTCGCCCGGATCGGATGACCGTCAATGCCGAAGATGTCCCAAAACGTCGTTGGAAACGCTGCATTCTCATAGCGCGTCAGACCGATGTCCTTCGCGCGCTGCACGAGAAACGGTTTCGGTTCCCCCTTCGCAGCGATGCCCGATAGGTCGCCTTTGATGTCAGGGGCAAACACCGGGACGCCAGCTGCCGAAAAACCTTCGGCCAATACTTGGAGCGTGACGGTCTTGCCGGTGCCTGTCGCCCCCGTGATAAGGCCGTGGCGGTTGGCTAATCTAAGTTCGATCGTCTCGGGGCCTTCTTTGGACAACCCGAGCAAAATCGCGCCCGACTGAGCGTACTCCCGGCCGTTTGTTGGCGCCGTGCCGTCGGTCTCGTCAGTGGCGCTCATGGGGCGGGCTCCAGTCGTTCGTTGGGACGGCAGCAGATCGAAATTTGCCAAAGATGTGCGACCCGGATCGCCGATCCCAGCAAGCGATTCGCTCAAGGCAAGCGATGGTGGTGTGCCACGGGCCAAGCGGCGTTGTAAACGGACGAGCCTGCCGCGACCGCATCGGCACCTAACGCATGCACCTAACGCGTGCGCAGACCTTGTTTGCGAACGGAACTTGCTTGGCGCCGCCACACGAGCGCTCGTATCAGTCCGAGCGCGAGGCCGCTAGCCTAACCGATGAGCGCTACTGCGGAGGCACATCGCGGACGATGCGAAACCCGATTGAGTGCCCGCGAAACGCCGGATCGAGGCCCGTGCGATAGGCGGCACGCAACGTCGCTGGCAGCCGGTTCCAGGCGCCGCCGCGTAGGGCTCGGCGGTCACAACCGCGGTCGATCCGGGCCGCACCCGTCGTGGCAACGCTGTCAGGAAGATCGCCGTAGCCGACCCCGAAGCAATCGGCCGTCCACTCCCACACATTGCCATGAACTTGATAGAGCCCCCAGGGATTGGGCGCAAAACTCCTCGCAAGGCGGGTTCCTGTTCGTGCCGCTGCGGCAGAACTGCTGACATAGTTGGCCCGATCCGGCGTGATCGACGGTCCCCACCAATAGGCCGAAGTCGTGCCAGCCCGCGCCGCATACTCCCGTTCCGCTTCTGAGGGGAGGCGATAGCGGCCACCTGGAACAATCGCATTAAGCCAGGCGACGTAGGCCATCGCGTCGGCATGATTGACGCACACGACGGGGTGATCATCCGTTTGGTCAAAGTCGGGTGATACCCACGTCACCCTCGAATCAAACGTCCAGCTTGTGCCATCGAACGTGTGGCAACCGCCGCCGCTAACGCTGTTGTTGCCACCGCCATCAGCCGTGACGCCGTGACCAGTCGCCTTAACAAAATCCGCGTATTGTCCCCGAGTTACCGCCAATGCCCCAATTGCAAATGACTGAGCGATCATCACGACACGCTGAGGGCTCTCCGAGCCCTTGTCCCAGCCCTCACGGCCGGGCTCGGTCGCGGGCGATCCGATCATGAAACTGCCGCGCGGTAGCAACACAAGATCGGGACATAACTCGCAATCGCGAACGAGCTTCGCTACGACCTCAGCGCTCGCACCTGATGACAGGCTACCGGCAAGTGAGAGCGAAAGGACCAGGCACCAGACGGACCGTCGTCGTGCGAAGCCGATCGTCCAACCTTCAGCCCAGGGACCGCACGTCGCGTTCACCACAGCGACGAAGAGGCAGCGTTACCCACCACCGTCACCTTGACCGACTTCGGATCGCCCGACGTCCCGCCGCTCGCATCGCGCACCAATACATCGAAGCCCGCGTCCGACTGCGCAGACCCGTCATGGACGAACGACACGCGCCCACCGATCAAGTCAGCTTGTGTAAACGTCTTGGCCGGGCGACCGCGATCGCCCATCATTGCAACGGCGCCGTGCTGTTCGTTTGAGACTTCAAACACGAGCGCACTGGCAGCATCATCGGGGTCGACCGCGGATATATCTGCCAGTGTAATCCGTGCGGTCCGACCACGCTGGACAGAAATTTCAAAATCGCCCTCTAGGCGCGGTGGTATATTTCGCACCTCGGCAATCAGGTCTGCGCCTGCTTCCATGGCAAGCTTGCCATATTGGACGGTTCCGTTGACGCTGCCGGTTTGCGAAATCGTCAACAGGCCGTCGACAACGACGTCGCCCGCGATCGTGCCAGCAACCGACGTATTGCGCCCTTTGACCTTGCCGTCGATGCGACCGCCGCTGTGGACAATAACTTCATCTGCGACGACTTCGCCATTGACGTAGCCATGGACCTCAAGTCGCCGACAACGGCGGATTGAGCCTTTGATTGCTGTCTCGGCCGAGACCACCATCACACCAGCTTGCGTATTCATCCGCCCCTCCACCCAGAATCGTGCCGTTATAGGACGCCGGGTGCGTCATCACCATGACCACGACGTGCGACGGTTTCCCAGCGCGGTTGCGAGCGGGCATCGTCGTAGCTATGTAGCAGACAGAGCAATGGCGCACGGCGAGGGGCAGACAAAAAACCGATGCAGGACTTGAAGTTACAGGCGCTTGATAGCGATGATTTGAATGTTTTGTCAGCCCACTGCCAGGACGCGGTGGTCCGGATTGACGATATGATCTACCAGGCAGATGCGAAACGCTTCGCGCTCGTGTGCAATCGGTTCGACTGGGTCAACGCAGCGCGTAAGCCCGTCTGGGGGCAGCAAAAAACATTTGACCGCCATCGCGCCGGGCTCCGGTTCGAACGCGTTTTGGGTGTGAAAGTGGCCGGTTTTGATCCCAAAGCGAGTGTCACCGGCTCAATTTCGGTGCTGACACTGCTCGCAGTCCGCTACGAAGCCTTAGCTGCCGACGGCCCGGCTGGCAGCATTACTCTGTTGTTTGGCGGCGGGGCGGCGGTGCGGCTCAACGTCGAAGCTATCGAGGCGGAGTTGCGCGATCTCGGCGGCATGTGGTCTACCGAGAAAAAACCCGACCACGATAACCCGTCGATCCGTGCGCCATCTGGCAACGGTCGAGGATCGGGTCCCAAAACCTGAAGGAGCGGCCAAAGGGCCGACCGTCAATGCCGCAACGGCTCAATTCCGCTGATCGCACGTTTGAAACGGCGTTTGCTGCCTTGCTCGCCGCCAAGCGCGAGGTCTCCGACGATGTCGACGCCACCGTGCGCGCCATTATCCGCGACGTCCGGGATCGCGGCGACGAAGCGTTGGTCGACTATACGGCGAAGTTCGATCATCTCGACATCACCGCGACCAGCCTGCGCGTCACAGCCGGGCAGATCGCAGACGCGGTTGCAGCATGCAACGCGCAAACACGTGCAGCACTGGCCTTCGCACACGCCCGCATCACTGCGCACCACCAACGCCAAGTACCAGCAAACGCCAGCTATCGGGACGCGTCAGGCGCAGAGCTCGGTTGGCGTTGGACCGCCGTTGATAGCGTTGGGCTTTATGTGCCGGGCGGGACGGCGTCGTATCCAAGTTCGGTGCTGATGAATGCGGTTCCAGCCAAAGTCGCTGGCGTGAAACGCGTCGTTATGGTGGTGCCAACTCCGCGCGGCCAGTTGAACCCGCTCGTGCTCGCAGCAGCCGACCTTGCGGGCGTCGATGAAATTTACCGGGTCGGCGGCGCACAAGCGGTTGCCGCAATGGCGTACGGCACTGCGACGATTGCACCCGTCGTCAAGATTGTTGGACCAGGCAACGCCTATGTCGCCGCGGCAAAGCGGCAAGTTTTTGGGCATGTTGGCATCGATAGCGTCGCCGGGCCATCTGAAGTGCTCATCATCGCCGATGGTGACAATGATCCAGAGTGGATCGCAGCTGATCTTTTGGCGCAGGCCGAACACGACGCAGCGGCTCAATCGATCCTGATCACCGATAGCCCCCGGTTCGCCGATGCCGTAGGCACAGCCGTTTTGCGGCAACTGGCCAACCTTCCGCGCGCCGAAATCGCCGGTGCATCGTGGCGTGACTTCGGCGCAATCATCGTAGTCGAGTCGCTGATCAATCACGCCCCGGCGCTCGCCAACCGCATGGCGGCCGAGCATCTCCAGATCGTTACCGCCGATCCAGATCCGCTGGCCGCCGCGATCACAAACGCTGGTGCGATTTTTCTGGGCGCCCACACGCCTGAAGCAATCGGCGATTACGTTTCCGGGTCAAACCACGTGCTTCCAACGGCGCGAAGTGCGAGGTTTTCTTCCGGCCTCGGCACGTTGGACTACATGAAACGGACCTCGATCCTGCGCCTCGACCGCAACTCACTGGCCGCACTTGGCCCGTCGGCCATGACACTGGCACGCGCCGAGGGGCTCGAAGCGCACCGGCGCTCAGTCGAGATCCGGCTCGAGCCAACCTCAAGCATTGATCGCGATGTGGCGCTTCAAGGACACGAGGCATGAGCCCGGCCGACGAGAACGCGACATCCAATGGCGATGACCGACCTGATGGGTTACCCGCAACTGTTTCGAACGGTCGCGACCGACTGACCGCAGTGACCCTCGACCGTAGTTCGATTGGACACGGCAATCATCACATCGAGCACGAACGCGAAGTTGCAATCTTTGACCTGATCGATGGCAATTCGTTTGCCCTCATTGGTCGCGACAACGGGCCCTACACACTGCATCTCTCGATTGTCGATGAGCGGCTGATGTTTGCCGTTGGCACCGCTTCGCAGCCCGATGCCCTGTTACATCCCTTGGCGCTAGGATCGTTGAAACGGACAATCCGCGATTATTTTGTGGTGTGCGACACGTATTATGACGCCATTAGAACAGCGCCACCGTCGCGTATCCAGGCAATCGATGTGAGCCGCCGGGGCATGCACGATGACGCGAGCCGGTTGCTGATGGAGCGGCTTGGCGACAAGATCACGGTCGATTTCGATACGGCGCGCCGCCTGTTCACGCTGATCGCCGCGTTACACTGGAAAGGCTGACGCATCGATTGGCGCAAAACCAGCTGCCGGTCGAGGCAAACCGCGGCAACGGCCGCGACGAGTTAGGGCGAAACGGGCAAGGGTCGAGACGGGCTAGTTTCGAGACGGGCTAGCATCGAGACGAGCCAATTTCGGACGAGCCAATTTCGGACGGGCTAGCATCGAGACGAGCCAATGTCGAACCGGCCAATGTCGAACGGGCTAGCGCCGAGACGGGACCGGCGGGCGCACGCAAGCCTCAACAACAATCCGAACGATCTCCTCGCGCGGCGCATCGATGGGCAAAGCATAAAAGTTTCCCTCGACAGCCAGTGCTTTTTCAAGCCGCTTATGGAAGGCCGCCCGCCCAATCTCCATAGCGCCGAATTGGCGCAAGTGCTGCGTGACGAACTGGGTGTCGAGCAGATTGAACCCACCGTGGATCAGCCGGGCGCACAGATGAATGAGCGCGATTTTGCTCGTATCGCGCTCAACCGAAAACATGCTCTCGCCAAAGAACGCGCCTTTCAACGCCACGCCGTAAAGCCCGCCCACGATCCGGTCGCCGTCCCAGACTTCTACCGTGTGGCAATGGCCAAGCTTGAAAAGTTCGCCATACAGCGACTTGATGCGAGCGTTAATCCAAGTGCTGTTCCGTCCGGGCCGTGCAGCTGCGCAGCCCTCGATCGTGCGCTCAAAATCCGTGTCGATCCGGACGTCATAGGGCGAATTTCTAATCGTACGCCCAAGCCGCCCCGGAACGTTGACGCTATCAAGCGGCAGCACGCCGCGATGTTGCGGCTCGATCCAGTATAACGCTGGATCATCCGCGCTTTCAGCCATTGGAAAGATGCCGCAACTGTAGGCCTTGAGTAGGACTTGCGGCGTTATCTCGATCATCAATTGGTCGCGTGCGGCCATGCTCTCGCCGTTCGTAGCCTCGGGCCGCTAACAAACGACGTCACAGCGCCGTTGGCAAGGCCGTGACGCAGGTCGGCACGGGCGGCCCGTAGGCTGGAAAAGCGGTACGTCGGTTGGCGGCCAGGACGTGCGCCATAGCTTCCAGCCTAGTCGATCATGATGCGCGTGCGTTTCCACCCGTAGTCTCCGATCAGCGCAAACAGCCTTGCAGCATTTCGCTGTGAGAGCCTTACGCATCCATGCGACGCGGGGCGGCCTAACCGACGTGTTTCGTTCGTGCCAAGGATGCAAATCTTTTTTTTAATGGTGCGCGACGGTGAGGCTTCAAAGCGCATTGCCCAGCCATCGTTATTCAGCCGCCGTCGCCGACCGGCTGATCGACTTCAGTGCTGAAAGCGCCCCCTCGCGTGCCGCCGCATGATCGACCATGGGCATCGGATAGCTCCAGCCAAGCGACACGCCAGCCGACGCCAGCACCAACGGCGGTGCCGTCCACGGAGCATGAATAAACTTGGCTGGGACCTTGGCTAGCTCCGGCACCCATTCGCGGACGTAGCTGCCGTCGGGGTCGTAGGTTTCGCCCTGCTTGACCGGGTTGAAGATGCGGAAATACGGCGCCGCGTCGGCCCCGCAGCCAGCGACCCATTGCCAGCTCGCTGAGTTGCTGGCGAGGTCGGCATCCACCAACGTATCCCAAAACCAAGCTTCGCCAGCCTGCCAAGGCAACAGCAGGTGCTTGACCAAAAACGACGCCGTGATCATCCGCACGCGATTATGCATCCAGCCGGTTTGCCACAACTGGCGCATGCCGGCATCGACGATCGGGTAGCCCGTTTGGCCACGTTGCCACGCCTTCAATTGCCCTTCATCGCGGCGCCACGGAAAAGCGCTGAATTCCGGCTTGAACGGCGCGTCAGGTAACGTTGGCCAATGAACCAACAAATGAACCGCGAAATCGCGCCAGACGAGTTCTTTTAGGAACGTCTCAAGGCCCTTCTCGACCCTAACACCTCGTGACGATGCCGCATCCGCCGCATCGCGCGCCGCATGCCAGCACGTCGCGACGCTGATTTCGCCGTGGTGAATGTGGGGCGACAACCGCGACGTGCCATCCCGGTCGGGTCGATTTCGCTCATCGTCGTATCCAGCGAGCGACGTCTTCAAAAACGCGCCGAGCCGCTGGTTCGCACCGCGTTCACCCGGCGTCCAAACGTCTAAAAATCGGCCCGACCAATCTGGATTGCGCGGCAGCAACTTCCAGCTATCGAGCGCGTCTGTCGCGGGCCACTGAGCTGGCCGACGAATGAGCTTGGGCGGCGGTAACGGTGCAGGCGGCTGCTCTGATGCCGTCATGGCACGCCAGAACGGCGTATAGACTTTATAGGGCTGCCCGGTTTTGGTCCGCAGGGCGTCCGGGCGCTTGAGTGCTGCGCCAGCAAGACGGCGCAAGGTAATGCCGTCGCGCGACAGCCTTTGATGCACGCGGCCTTCAAGCGCAGTTGCCCACGGCTCATATGCTGCATGCGTCACGACCTCGGCCGCGCCCGTTTCGGCAGCGAGTGTGGCAAGGATCGCGACGGGATCGCCGCGTCGCAGGATCAATTTGCTATCGAGCGAGGCAAGGTCGGTCGCGAGCGCCGTGAGACTGTGGTGGAGCCACCAGAGTGAGGCCCCACCCGGTGCCCATGAGCCAGGCGACGCGTCGTCCAAAACGTAGCACGGAATGACCGGCGCCCCCGTTTCAACAGCCGCCGTGAGTGGGCGGTGGTCAGCTAAGCGCAAATCCTGTCGCAACCAGACAATGACGGGCTTCATTCGGTGATCTCGCTTTGATTTCGCAGGGTGTGGGGCGGCAAGGTTGGT
>JBBQNE010000009.1:0-40253 GCA_038329675.1 Hyphomicrobiales bacterium
GAGCCAAGTGCCTGACGAGCCAAGTGCCTGACGAGTCAAGTGCCTGATGGGCCTTAGTGCTCCCGCGCACGACATACTTTTGTTGCAACTGGTTTGCGGCCAGCGATCGGGCTATGGTCGGACCATGACGATCCAGCAGAAAATCAAGATGACGGCGGCGCAGTTCCGCGACTGGGCGATGACCCAGCCGCAGCGCTATGAACTCGTCGATGGGGAACCGGTCGCGATGGCGGCGGAACGTGCGATCCATAATCGCGTCAAGTATCTGGTGTGTCGCGCGCTCGACGACGCCGTTCGCAGCGCGGGTGTGCCGTGCGACGTGTTTACAGACGGGATGTCTGTCGTTGTTCCAGCGACATCAAGCGATGGTGAGCGGAATTACGAACCAGACGCAGCTGTGCAATGCGGCGTCGTCCAAGACATGGCATCGATGGTGCTGCCCGCGCCGACCATCGTGGTTGAAGTCTCCTCGCCATCAACCTCACGGCTCGATGCCGGCTCAAAACTCACGGGCTACGCCCGTGTCGCGAGCATCGCGCACTACCTGATCGTCGTGCCAGAGGAACGCTCCGTCATCCACCATCGTCGCCGAACCGATGCCGTCGGCGATAGCTTTCACACGACGATCCACACTAACGGAACGCTGACGTTGGACCCACCAGGCTTAACCGTCGACGTTGCGGCGCTGTTTCCGCCAGCGCCGTAGGCCTGACATGTCAATGAAGGCGATACTCCGCCCCCACGAGACGTAGCTCAGATGGCCGGACTAGACACGTCGAAGCCACAGTGACTTTGAACAGCGGACCATCAAGCGAACAGCGCCAGAATTCCAAAAAGCCGTTCAGTTTCGGAAATTTCGGCGCCAGATCATACTCCTGCCAAAGGTAGGACTGTAGGAGCGCTGGATGATCGGGCAGGCGATATAGGATTTCAGCGGTGGTGAGGCTGTAGCCTTTTAGTTGCGCCATGAAGTCAGTTGTGACGTGCGTCATCGGATATCCTGTGCAGTGCGAGGTCCGAGCTGCGAGGGAGAGAGCCGACAGTCGACTCGCATCCACCGCGCTGCCATGCTAAGCCGCGCGGCAGCTGCACTGCAACAAATTCGTTGAGTTTCAGTGCTTTAGCAGCCGATCGCGCCGATTGCTGCTACTCCGCCTAGGACGCATTGCCCGGCTACGCAGTTCGCCCATCACTTGCCGATGGTGAGTTTGAAGGCGTCCTTGTCAAACGACTTCATTGCGGCAAGGCACTTCTCACCCGCAAAGTCGAACGCAAACACGTGGACGCTTTCGCCGCCCGCAGTTGCACGACAGAACCGGTCGCTTCCCGTGGGCGCCACATCAATCGGGCAGGCCTCAAGGTCGACGTGGGGAATGGCAGCCTCAAATTGGGCGTAGGCCATGGCGCAGGAAGCGGGTCTGTTCTGGGCGCCGACCGGGGCGACCGACAGCAAACACGACAATGCGGTCAAGGTGAATAGGAAACGATCCATCGGGCTTGATCCTCTCGAGACATGCTGCGGTCCCGATAGTTCAAGCGCCAAGGTAGCGCAACTTAGCCCCTAACCCCAATCAGCGCGTAGGCGCACGACACAACGGCCGCCAAAGGCGCCTGGATGATGAAGGATGCCCCCGAGCCAAGTCGAGGGAAGTCGAGGGAAGTCAAAGACAGCCGGACAGGTCAATCGGTGAGTTCGAGCACATCACGCGAGCGCCGCCGCGGTAATGGTGCGCCAGGCAACCGCTCGTAGCGGACCCCAGTAAACAGCAGAACTGTTGCCGACTGTTCGGACACCGTTGGCGGGTGCGGCGGCAGACTGTCCTGCGCCTGCGCCGCTTCAGCCGGAGAGACACATTTTGCTGGTTTCGCCCGCTCTTGCCGGACGTTCTCAAGCTTATAAATTGCTGCCATGGCAATGCCCATCAAATCAAAGTCGCGTTGGAGCCCGTGCTGTCAGACACCGGACGGCTATGGAGACACACGCAACTCGAACTGACGCGGCTGGCGGTTAAGACCGACTTAAAACAACCGACGCCAAATTGTGGCCAGACTCGTTAACAGCTTATTAACAGTGGCGGTCGGCGGAAACCTCTACGTGCGGTCGCGCACCAAGGTGTTGCATAATAGCACCATTTGACTTGGGCTGCCGTTTGCGTTGCCGTATCTGCAAGCCGATTAGGCGCTACCGAACCAAACCGATGTTGCAAATGCGCGACATGGGCGTTGGCTCACCGAGCCAACATCACGTCGGCGTTTTGAGTTCGTCGCCGAGCATAGGATCGCCATCTGGCCGCTCGAGCTCGACAATCCACAGGTCGCCGTCAAACTGGGCTTCGCGGTCTAGTGCGCGATCGACGTCGGCGTCGGGGACAGCGGCGCCCTCAAACAGCGCCGTGAAGCCTCGCCCGCCATCGGACTCATATCCAGCGAAAACCGGGCCAAACAGCCGCGCGGTGCGGTCACGGGCCAGCACCTTTATAAAGATCGCTCCGGCGGTATCGTCGCCATGCCGAACGACGGTTGCAAAATGGCCAGCCCCGATCACTCGACGCAGGAACGCTTTGACCCAAAGCTCACTTGTAATTCGCATCGCAGTATCTGAGGTCGTTTCATCTATCGCGGCGCGGCCGCTCATCAGCATTGGCCTACCACGAGCGTTAACAAGATGGGATGAACCGATGATTAGGGGGTGGTTGTCGCTAGGCCCTTGACCGCAGATGCGCGGTTTATGGCCTGCATCAGGGAGGCGGAGATACGGCCGGTTTCTTCCAAGCGATAGTCGCGCTCAAAACGTTTGATGGGACTAGCCATGTCGGTCGATGTCGCGGGATAGCCAAGTTTTGCCAATCGCCCAGCAATGGCGTGACTAAGACGTTGGGCCATTGGCCCCTGCAGGTGTCCCCCCGAACCCGCAGTGCCAGCGGCACCCAGAATTAAGCCTTGCAGAACCGTTTCGCTCGGATCCGCTGTGAGCGGCAAGCCGTGATCGTATTCAAAAGCAACGATGGCGCTCTCGACAACCAGAGGGCCGAGGTCGGTTTCGGTGCCCGAGAGGTAACCTCGAGTATACAACTCGCGGACGACGGCCTGCCGAATTTCAGGGCGCGACGAGGGGCGACCGGCTGTCGATGACGCAGCAGGCAGCGCAACCGCAGCGGACTGCCGTGACGTCAACTTAGGCTGCATCAAGACAATGTTAGCTGTCGCTGCTCCAGATAGGACCGCAAACAACGCAAAGCCCGTCAGTAAACGCTGAGCGGTCATCTTGGGTCCTCCTGTCGATGCCAACAACCCGATTATCGGGGTCGCCCGTAAACATGCTGTAAACCGAAGCGCGAGGCGCAGTGCTGCTGGTGACGCGCCGCCGCTTGCGATATTAAGGCTATGGAATGACGACTTACGATGACATCAAATCCGACTTCGAAGTGCTCGACGAGTGGGAAGACCGATACCGCTACGTCATCGAACTGGGGCGCAAACTTGCCCCACTAGCGCCCGACGCCAAAACAGACGCAAGCAAAGTCCGCGGTTGTGCGAGCCAAGTATGGATCGTGTCTGAGGCCAGCGGGGTTGGCGATGGTGCTACGGTTTCGTTTGAGGGCGAGAGCGATAGCCATATTGTGCAAGGACTGATTGCGATCCTCCTCACGGTCGTGGACGGGCAGCCAGCCAGCGCGATTGCAAAGATGGATATCGCGGGCCACTTTGAACAGCTTGGGCTAAAGGAACATCTGACGCCACAACGCTCAAACGGCCTGGCGAGCATGGTGGCTCGCGTCAAATCCGACGCGATGACGGTCGCCGGGCCCCAGACTGAATAATGACACAGCTGCGCAGTCAGGCTGGGCGATACCACAAGCCACACGCCAAACGGGGCCGGGCGTTGACCAAGCCGGACGGGTCGTGATTTCTGGCCCTAAATAAGACGAGGAGCTTGTGCAACTTGGCCGAGCGGTTGGGGACCCCGTTTTGGGTAAGGTAAACGGCACATGTCTTGCTGGAGTTCGTTGAATTAGGGCAATAGCTTAGCCTAGACGTCCGCGCAGGCGCGGGATACGGACCAAGAAGCATGGCGCGAAGCGTCTCAGGGTTGTTTTCAGACGATATCGCGATTGATCTTGGGACAGCCAACACGCTGGTGTGTGTGGTTGGGCGCGGGATCATCATCGACGAACCATCTGTCGTGGCGCTCAAAACGTCGCGGACTGGGCGAGAGTTATTGGCGGTCGGCGCGCAAGCCAAACAGATGCTAGGCCGGACGCCCGATGGCATAGAAACGGTGCGGCCATTGCGAGAGGGCGTGATCGCCGATTTTCTCGCCACCGAGGAAATGCTGCGCCAATTTATAGCCCGGGCCAAATCTCGCAGCGGATTTCGACGTCCGCGTATTTTGATCTCAGTGCCCGCTGGTGCCACCCCCGTTGAGCGCCGCGCCGTCTACGAGACCGCCCTATCGGCGGGCGCGCGGCAGGTGTTCTTAATCGAAGAACCGGTGGCAGCCGCCATCGGCGCCGGGCTGCCGATCCACGAGCCGACGGGCTCAATGGTGCTCGATATTGGCGGCGGGACCGCCGACCTAGCCGTGCTATCGATGGGTGGCATTGTGCTCGCCCGGTCGATCAAAGTCGCTGGCAACGCCTTCGATGAAGCGATCATCCGCTATGTGCGCCGCGACCACCAGCTACTGATCGGCGAAGCTAACGCCGAGCGGATCAAGATCGAAGCGGGGACTGCGAGCCAAATTT
Source organism: Hyphomicrobiales bacterium (assembly GCA_038329675.1). Taxonomy (GTDB): domain Bacteria; phylum Pseudomonadota; class Alphaproteobacteria; order Rhizobiales; family Hyphomicrobiaceae; genus JANXVY01. The sequence goes on from JBBQNE010000009.1 coordinate 4,746, forward strand.
CCAATGGGCGAGCGGCAGAAATCCACATCATGGGCCGTGACGTCAAGCAGGGGCGACCGAAGACGATTGTTTTGAGCCCACAACACATCGCCGAGGCACTGTCAGACCCAATCGAACGGATTGCTGAATTCGTCCAGCGGGCGCTGGAAGAGTTGCCGCCCGAACTCGCCCATGACGTCTTGGAGCGCGGTGTGCGGATCACCGGTGGCGGCGCGTTGCTTGATAAATTGGATGCTGAATTAGAGCGCCGGGTCGGCGTAAAATTCGTCGTACCTGAAGCTCCCCTGCAATGTGTGGTTCGCGGATCGACAAAAATACTGCAAGATATCAGCGCGTTCGAGCATCTACTGATCAAGCCATAGTCGGAGTGATTCGGGCATCATCGCTCGTGTGCGCAGACCGGTGCGTGCCAAAACGGGTGCGCACGGAACAATCGGGTTGTTCGCGTCAAGGTGTGCGGGCCAATATGTACCGACCAATATGTACCGACCAATGTGTACCGACCAATGTGTACCGCCAACGGGTACGGTCAAACGTTTGCGATCGAGCCGTGTGAGTATTGAGTATGTGAGTATGTGAGGCGTTGCAGGACATGAGAAGCGAGGACGGCCGCCCGTGGTTTCGTAACGCCGATCGCGACCTCGCCGCAGGGGTCAAGCCATTTGGCTTAATGGCGCGCGCGACGATCATTGCAGCACTTATTCTGCTGCTAATTGGCAAGGCCAATCCGGCCGCAATCGAGCCGTTGCGCGCCGCCGTGGTCACCCCGGTGAGTTCAGCGCTCGCCGTCATGGCAGGTTCGCTGCACGCGCTGGTCGTCACTGTCAGTTCATCCGCGTCGCAGTTCGCACGCCGCAATTTGGCGACGTCTGAGCTGGCACCGGTGATTGTAAGCGCCGAGGGCTCCGCGCAAGCCGCACGGTTGGATGCCCTAGAGCGCGAGAATACAGCGCTTCGTAAGCTGATCCTTATGGCGGGCAATCGAGCCTACAAAGTCCGATCAGTCGCTGTCATTGGTGGCTCATCGACGGGCGCTGGCAGCAAACTATTGGTCGCAGCTGGCCGCGAGGACGGGATCAAGCCCGGCTATCCGGTGATGATGGGCGACCGGGTCGCGGGGCGTGTCCACCACGTCCATGGTGCAACGGCCATCGTGGCGCGCTTATCGGATCGATTGAGCCGCGTGCCAGTCATGGTTGGCGGCAGCGAAACGCGAGCACTCCTTGTCGGCACCGGCGACGGCGCAGGCGCGCTCGAACTCATTGAGCCCGGACGCACAACTGGTGTTGGAGACCACGTCACGACGTCGGGCATCGGCGGCGTATTCCCGCGCGGTTTGATCATCGGACACGTGGCATCGGTGGGCCTTGGACCTCCGCGCGTGTCAATCGACAGTGAGGCGGCCTACGATAGCGTCGTGGGTGTCCTCGAAATCGAAGGCGCGATCTTCGATCAGCCTCAAGCGGGCAATGCGCTGGTGCCAGCAAGGTCTGCGGCCGCGACGTTCAAGCAGGCCGGTCGCAATGTTTCGCCCAGTGAAAAAATGCGTGACACGATGCGTGACACGATGCCTGACGGTATGCCTGGAAGCATGCCTGGCACGATGCGTGGCACGGCGCGGCAGGAGGCAAGGCCGTGATCCTCAATTTGCCGCGTTTGCTGGCCGTGTTCGGGGCCGCGGTGCTCGCGCCTCTGGCTTGGCCTGCAGACAATGTGTTGGCGCTGGCGGCATTTTTTGTGCCGGTTGTATTGATTGCCTCAAGCACAGCGCGCTTACCAATTGGCACGACGTCAGCTGCACTGGCGGGACTTGTTGCTGACAGTATCTCAGGCGGCCCTCTAGGGCATTGGGCACTGGTCTACGGCGCAGCAGCGGTCGTGGCTGCTCGACTTCGGGCAACATCGGGTGGCGAGGACAACGCGACCTCACGAGCCCCATACACGGCGCTCAATTCTGGCGCGCCAAGCCGTCTGCGAACAGCCACGTCCGGCATCGTCGCGTTCGCTGCGCTGATGGGCGCGCTGATAGCAGCAGCCGCGATCCATGTTGCTGGCGCTGCGCTTCAAAGTGGCGGGTTGCATGTCGTCTGGCCGGATATGGTCCAAGCCGTCACCGCCTGCACAATTGCGCTCGGCGTGACAGTTATCATCAACGGCGCAGCGGCGCTGACGGCGCGGCGTGTCAGCGGCCGACGTCGCGCCCGAGGAGCTGCGTAATGGCAGCGACCACGCCCAATGACCATCGGCGCCTGCTTCAATCCGCTGAGGGAGCTGCGGATGGCACAATGGTCTTTTCGCGACGCGCGTTGGTGCTCGGCATGGCGAACGCAGCGGTGTTCGGTGGCCTCGCAGCCCGCCTCTACGACCTCCAAGTTTTGAACGGCCCGCAACAGTCAGCACTCGCCGAAGACAACCGAACACGCACGCTGTGGGTGCCGCCGATGCGCGGGCAGATCCTCGATGCAAACGGGGTGGTGCTGGCATCAAGTCGCGAAACCTTTCGCATCATGCTCTATCCGCAGCGCGGTCTGACATTGGCCGATGCCTCCAGGCTTGCCTCTGAGTTGGCGCCGCGGCTTGGGATGGAACTAAGCGCTGTTGCCGCCGGGCTTAAGGCAGCCCTTCACGACAACCGCCCGTTGCCAGTCGTGCTCGCCGATGGGTTGTCCTACGATGACGTCGCCGCGCTGCAGGTCGGCACGTTTGAAGCAGCCAACGTCGTGGTCGAGCCCCAGCATCAACGCGTCTATCCCGAGCTCAAACCATCGGCGCGGATTGCGATGGCGCATATCGTTGGCAGCGTTGGAGCGGTTGACCGGTTCAGCCTCGACGATGACCCGCATTTGCGCCTCAAGGGTGCCCGCGTCGGGAAAGTTGGCGTTGAGGCTGGCATGGAGACGGCGCTGCGTGGCGTGGCTGGCCGGACGGTCTACGAGATCGACGCGCGTGGCCGCCACGTCCGCCGCCTCGATGACCGAGAGAGCGTTCCAGGCCGCGCCGTGACGCTCACGATCGACATCGCGCTGCAAGAGGCGGTGATGGGCAAACTCGCGGCAGAAAATGACAGAGGTGCTGCCGTCGTTCTCGACATCGCAACGGGGGCGATCCTGGCGCTGGCCTCGACGCCAAGCTTTGATGGCGCCGCCGTCCACGCCGTCGGCGCGCAATGGCGCGAGCTGAAGTCCGATCCCGCCCGGCCGCTCGTCAACCGGGCAACGACGGGGCAATATCCGCCCGGTTCAACGTTTAAGCTTGTTACGGCGTTGGCTGCGCTCGAGGCGGGCTTGGTGACGCCCAAAGAGAAGATCGAGTGTTGGGGCGATGTTACCTACAGCGGCCACACGTATCGCTGTTGGAATCGGAAGGGCCACATCGCCAGCGACTTGCACAAGGCGATCCGTGAGAGTTGTGATTGCTATTTCTATGAGGCCGCGCGGCGCGCTGGGATTGACCGGATCGCGGCAATGGCCAGCGAACTGGGTCTTGGCGAGGTATACCGCGATGCTGGCATTGCGCCGCAGAAGCGCGGCTTAATTCCAACGCCAGCATGGAAACGGTCGCGGACGACCAGGACCGGTTGGCTGCTCGGTGAGACGATCTTAGCGGGGATCGGTCAAGGCTATGTGCAGGCAACGCCGTTGCAGCTTGCGGTTATGATGGCGCGCGTGGCCTCTGGACGCAAAGTGGTGCCAAGCATCGTGCGACACGACGTCGGCGACGGGCACCACGCGCGGAGCGACGCGACGCGGCAGCCGGAGTTTGAACCCTTAGCAATCTCGGAGACGCATCTGGCAGCGCTGAGGCGGGCTCTGAAGGCGGTCGTTCATGAAGGTGGCGGCACGGGACAGGCCGCCGACCCCGACGATGGCCGAACCTTAGTGGCTGGCAAGACTGGTACATCGCAAGTGTCACGGGCGTCCGCCGACCGCGATCGGACAAAGCCGCTCACACGGGCGCAGCGCGACCACGCGTTGTTTGTGGCCTACGCTCCAGCCGATGCGCCCAGGTTTGCCATCGCAACCGTACTTGAACATGCTGGCAGCGGTGGGACGGAAGCTGGTCCGCTCGTGGCCGACATCGTTCGCCTGCTGATGGCGCGTGATAGGCCAACTGCAGCACGTGGCGCCGATGCTCCAGCTCCAGCAAAGGAGGGTTGAGCGGCCATGTTCTATAGCCGCCCCCTACCGACGGTCTTTGAACGGATCGTGGGACTGCCTTGGCTGCTATTGGTTGGCGTGACCGCGATCGCAGCAATCGGATGCGCGACGCTTTACTCCGTTGCTGGCGGCGCGTTTGATCCGTGGGCTGCACGCCACGGGTTGCGGTTTGGTGCAGCATTACTTGTTGCAGTTGCCATCTCAATTCCACCCGTCGACTATTGGCGCCACTTGGCTGGGCCCGTCTACATTGTGGCTTTGGGCCTGCTGGCCGCCGTGCCGCTCGTTGGGGTCGAAGCGCTTGGCGCGCGGCGTTGGATCAATGTCGGTGGCGTGTCGATCCAGCCCGTCGAGGTGATGAAAGTCGCCCTCGTGTTGGCGCTGGCACAACTCTACCACGCGCTCGGCGATGCCAAGCGGGCCTCACAGCCCCAATGGGTGCTGCTGGCGTTGGCCCTCGTGGTGATGCCAGCCTCGCTCACGATCCGACAGCCCGACCTCGGCAGCGCGATCTTGCTGGCCGCCGTTGGGCTGGGCATCATGTTTTTAGCCGGTGTTTCGCTGTGGTACTTTGCAGCTGGAATAGCAGCTGTCGTTGCGATTGTGCCGCTATTGCCGTCCCTGCTGCACACCTACCAACTGCGTCGGATTGCAGTGTTTCTGGATCCAGCGCGCGATCCGTTGGGCGCTGGATACCATATTGCACAAGCACGCATTGCGCTCGGTAACGGCGGGCTCGACGGGCAGGGGTATTTGCGCGGGACGCAGAGCCAGCTCGATTTCGTGCCCGAAAAGATGACGGATTTCATCTTTGTCGCGCTCGGAGAAGAGTGGGGTTTCACCGGCGCAATGGTCGTGCTGGCGCTTTATGCCAGCGTGATCGTGATGCTGTTCGTGATGGCACTGCGAGCGCCAACGCCGTTTAGCCGACTGACGATTGCGGGAACGGCAATGATGATCGCGATCTACGTGGTGATCAACATTTCGATGGTCACTGGACTGGTGCCCGTTGTGGGCGTGCCGCTGCCACTGATTTCATATGGCGGAACGGCGATGTTTACGTTGATGGTATCACTGGGTATCGCGATGGGCGCAGCGAGGCGGGTTTAGCCAACGCCACAGCGAAACGCCGACCGTTCAAATTTGAAAATCAAATGGGAACAATGGTGGGTGCGGTTGGGATCGAACCAACGACAAGCTGATTAAGAGTCAGCTGCTCTACCAACTGAGCTACGCACCCATCTGAGCCCTAACCTCGGCGGGCGGACCGAAGATTGTCGATAGCAATCCACCCCCGACCTGTCCAGCTTCAACTTGGGCCAGCCGCCGGAGTGGCCAACCGTGCTTGGCGGCAGAACGCGGGCAAGCTTCAGAACACTTGTTCAGCCGCACAAACAAACCAGCTCACGACCGTCAATGGGGCAGCGATCAACCGATCAACGACGGACGGACTTGCGATCAACGTCGGCCTTCGCGATCTCGCCCGCAGCGACGAGGGCTTCGAGACAGCGTGGCGACAAGGACGAGCCATTTGTACGGAAGCAGCGGCGGACGCCAGGACTGTCGGGATCGTGCTGGCTGCATAGCGAAAGGTAATCACCAACGCAGGCTGATGCAACGCGCGTATCGACAGCTGATGCTGGCGCTGAGAGCCAGACGGGCGCTGCAAGCAGCGCAATTCCAGCGGCGATGACCGACAGTGGCGAGTGTGTGAATCGTGGGCTGACGTTGATGATTTTCATCCGAGTGCTCCAGGCTGGGCAATGGTCCGGGGCGGCACCGGATCAACACCGGCATCTCAACCCTACATCAACATGTAACCAGAGTGCAGCGATTCGTCAGAAAGGTGCGCCAACGTTTCGGCCTTTTCTGACAAACGCCGTCGGCGTAAGCGCCTGCATTTGGAATGCTCAACGTCTGGTCGCCCACGCGCTGCCCAGTCTGAACGGGCTGCCAGTCTGTACGGGCTGCCCAGTCTGAACGGGCGTAGAGTAAAAATCGACGAACACCGCGAATAGAAAATGAAGCAAGCGAAGCAGGAGAGATAACAGCAGCAATGAGAGACGTTATGCCAACATTTGCTGCCGTCTGACAAAAAAAAGCGGCCGCCTCGGGGGAGAGAGCGGCCGCCTGTTCCAGAGAGCGAGGGATCAGAACTTGATCCGTGCACCCGTCAACACGATGTCGATGTCCTGCGTTGCAACGCGACCTCGGGCCGTGCGCACATCAACGTCGAGGTTCTTGTAGAAAGCGTAGATCTCAAGTTCCGCAGCCGTAACGTGTTGGACGACGCCGAAACCGTAGGTGTCGAACTCGCCAGCCGTCACAGCGCCAGGGTTCACTGTCCCAGCGATTGCACCGTTGTTATTAGATACGCCGTCACCGTGACCGTATTCACCGTAGAACACCGTCTTACCAACCGAGACGAGCTTCGGCACGACGAGACCAGCGTTGAAGTAATAGTACTGGAAGCCGCGATTCCGAGCATCGTTGCCTGCGAACTGCGAGTCGCGGTCGACGAACGCACCCGAGCCAAACAATCCCGAAGGCTCGTGAAGTATCGACAGAGAACCCTTAAACTCGGTGACCTTCCCGACGATATCGCCAGCCGCCACCTTGAAGTCCGTATCCTCGAAGTAGCCGATGCCGCCGACGACCTTGAAATCAGCGAGCTTTCCAGCATACCACAGACCAACGTCCCAGAAGTCATCTTCGCCATACGTCGCAGTGGCCCGGAAGCCAGCCAGCGTCGGCGTATCATAGCGCACCAAGTTACGACGCGCAGTGTCGAGATTGCCGGCAATGGTGTTCGTCGAAATGTTCGTTAACGCACCGGCAGAGTTACGGAACAGAATCGAGTTGCCGACCAACTGGTCAGAGAACGCAGCCGGGCCAGCGCCAGCAGCGTCAGCCAGAATGATGTCGTCCGTCGCAGGGGAAGTCTGGCCGACCCAAACCCGACCCAGGTCTTTATGTTCGATCCACCAAGCAGAATGGCGAAGGGCAATTGTAGGTCCACCAGCTGGGCCGTCGTCAGCCAACTGTGTCACCTGGTTGGATGCTGGACCCGTGCTTTCGCTTTCGATCTCCAGCAAGAAGCCAGCCGACCATGACGGATCGATCTTTGCACTACCGAGGAACCGGAAACGCGAGGATGTATTGTCTTGATCGACTATGTATGCCTGCTGCTCGACGCCATCGTCGAAGAACAAGACGCCCTGGTGAACCTGACCAGAGATCGTCAACGACACCTTTCGGTTACCCTTGCGAGCCGTCGTCGTCTCTAGCTCGGCAATCCGCTCCTCTAAGTCTGCGCAACAGTTACCGCCAAGGTCGGCGGCAAGCGCCGACGGCACGTATCCGACGGCAAGAGCTGCTGCTGCGCCCCACACCGCTCGTTTCATGTTGATGGTCGTCATGCTGTCCTCAATGATGATGGTCAACTATTGCGAAACTGCCCCGACGAAGTCCCCGTCGCGTTGCGGCCCCCGCACGCCCCGACATCGCCTTAAAACTTCGTTTCACGCTATCGAAATGCTGCTATTCCGGTGAAAGCCGTGCTTGAAAGCGGCACACTGTGGCTGAGATGCCGCGAAAACTGAATGATTATCAAATTCCTGCTTCGCCGAGTGATAAATCAGACGGATCGGCTCACTTGACCACGGCTGCGACTGCGACACACGGCCGGGGTAAACCCGAATCGCTTTCGAAATGCCGTTGTCATGTGGCTTTGCGAGCTAAAACCGGTATCGAAAGCGATCGTACTCAGCGGCAGCTCACTGGTTGAGACGAGATGATGCACCAAAAGCAATCGTTTATTGATGATCATGCCGTGGACGCTTTTGCCGGTGGCTGCACGAAAGATACGACTGAAATGAAACGTCGACATTCCAGCTGCCGCTGCAACGGCGTGAATGGACAGCTTTGTCGTCAATTGATCGTCTATGGCTTCCATTGCCCGGCGAAGTGACTGAAGATTGGGCCCGGCAATGACGGGGTCGATCTCCGGAGGCAGTCCATCGTCGGCAGCGGTAAGTGCGGTTGGTTGCTTTTCGAGCAACCCAAACACCAATAGTTCTGAACTGAGGCGCACGAGCGGATCGTCGGCGCTCTCAGCCAAACTGCTCAACTGCAACCACAGATGGTATAATGCTGGAGATATACGATCATGGATACGGTCTTGAAGCGAGTTGATGTCGCGCCCGGACCCCGGGGACGATGCTGAGATCGCCTTCACGAACTGTTGGCACAGCGCTAAAAAACGAATTTTTGAGTCGTCTTTAAAAGTCAATAATTCCCCTGGCGCCAGTAGGCCAGTCTTGAAATCAATGTTCCGCCGCTCAACCGCAGTTTCAACCGAAACGGTCAATGCGTCGTCACTGAGCACGGCCAGGAAAGCAGTTGGATGGCTGATTTGTTGCCCAACCTCGACAGGGCATTCAGCGTACAGCGCATAGTTGCTCAGAACTCGAAGACTGATTGGTAAGCGCGGTCGCGGATACAGGAGTTCGAAGTTTTGAGCGCCGGGCATTGGCTCCTTCCAAGTTAGGTTTTCGACTGTGTATTCGCAAACCCGATCCGGGCTGTTACCTGATTGTTGAAAATTTGTCAGCATGGCATTGGGGCAAGCAGCGTAGGGGTGCGGCGGCTGAATGGCGTGCCCTGGCTGACTGATGTTGGTCATCGGGTCGCCGCGATGTGTGCGGTCGCTCGGCTTTCTTTGAGCCAAATTGGACGCCCGGACGGTTAACGAGGGATCGCACACAGCGGATTGAGCCTGCGGACGGGATCGGCTACACGCGGCTCATCCCAGTAGCGATCGCTCACAAGAGGAAGCAGCCGCGATGGCAGCCGCCCACCAGTACGTCTACCATATGCATAAAGTTTCGAAGACCTACCCCGGCGGCAAGCAGGTGCTGCGCGACATCTCGCTGTCGTTCCTGCCTGGCGCCAAGATCGGCGTCGTCGGCTTGAACGGCTCGGGTAAGTCAACGCTACTTAAGATCATGGCATCGACCGTTGACGATTTTCTTGGCGAAGCCAAACCCGCCGACGGCATCCGTGTGGGGTATCTGCCGCAAGAGCCCGAACTCGATTCTGCGAAGGACGTGCTCGGAAACGCGATGGAAGGCGTGGCCGAAAAGAAGGCGATCGTCGATCGCTACAACGAGATCGCGTCGAACTACACTGACGAGACGGCCGACGAGATGACCCGTCTGCAAGACGTGATTGATGCGCAGGACCTTTGGGACCTCGATGCGCAAGTCGAGCAGGCGCTGGACGCGTTGCGCTGTCCGCCAGCCGATGGCGATGTGACGAAGCTGTCGGGTGGTGAAAAGCGCCGCGTTGCGCTGACGAAGTTGCTGCTGTCGAAGCCCGATATTTTGCTGCTCGATGAGCCAACCAACCACCTCGATGCCGAAAGCGTGGCCTGGCTTGAGCGGTTTTTGAAGGAGTATGCTGGGTGCGTGATCCTCGTCACGCATGATCGCTACTTCTTAAATAATATCACCGAGTGGACGCTCGAACTCGATCGCGGGCACGGCATTCCCTACAAAGGAAATTATTCAAGCTGGCTGGAACAAAAGGCCAAACGAGCCGACGTTGAGAAGAGCCAGGACGAGGGCCGCGCCAAGCTGATGGCGCGCGAACTTGAGTGGATCCGGGCTTCCCCAAAAGCGCGCCAGGCCAAGAGCAAGGCGCGGATCACAGCCTATGACCGCATGGTGGAGGAGCAGGGTCGCGAGGACGTCGGCCGGGCGTCGATCCAGATCGCGCAGGGCCCTAAACTGGGCAATGTGGTCGTTGAGGCAGATGAGCTGCAAAAGGCGTTTGGCGACAGGTTGCTTGTCGATGGGCTCACGTTCAAGTTGCCGCCCGGCGGGATCGTCGGCGTGATTGGCCCCAACGGCGCTGGCAAGACGACGTTGTTTCGCATGATCACGGGCCAGGAGACGCCAGACAAGGGCGCGATCCGGATCGGCGAAAGCGTCAAGGTTTCATATGTTGACCAAAGCCGAGGGCACCTCGACGACAAGAAAACCGTCTGGGAGGAAATCTCAGGCGGCGTCGACCAGATCCTGTTGGGCGGCAAACGCGAGGTGCCAAGCCGGGCCTATTGCGGTTGGTTCAACTTTAAGGGCGGGGACCAGCAAAAGAAGGTTGGCATGCTGTCTGGCGGTGAACGCAACCGCGTGCATCTGGCTAAATTGCTGAAGGAGGGCGGCAACTTGCTGCTGCTCGACGAGCCAACCAACGATCTCGATACCGAGACGCTGGGCGCACTGGAGGCCGCACTGGAGGATTTCGCTGGCTGCGCGGTGGTGATCAGCCACGATCGCTTTTTCCTCGACCGGTTGGCGACGCATATTCTGGCGTTTGAGGGCAACAGCCACGTCGAATGGTTCGAAGGCAACTTCGCCGATTACGAGGAGGACAAAAAGCGCCGCCTCGGCGAGGCGTCGGTTGAGCCGCATCGGATCAAGTTTAAGCGGTTCGAGCGATAGGACCTGTTCGCCAAGGCCCAGTCCGCTTAGTGCAGACTAAGGTGGGTTACGTCGGCGGGCTGGCTATCGTAGAATTAGTTGAACGGTGAACATGCCACGCTGGTCGTCAGGTCGCTCTGGTTGGTTGTCGCATTCTCTTCGAGAGGCTCCCCGATGTATATTGTCGTGGAATTCGTCGATGCGCAGCCGCAGCATCGCGCTGCCTTGCGGACGGCTTTGATGTTCCTGGCGCGTCAGACGTTGGAAAAGCGCCGCGGCTGCCTCCACTACGACGTGGGGCAAGACGATCTCGATGGAGGCTCCTTTTTGCTTTATCAGGTCTATGCAAGCCGTGAGACCCACACTGAGCACATTGAGCTGTCCGAATATGCCGAGCACCGCCTACTGATCGAACCGTGGACTAAGTCGCACCGACTGCTGACGTACAGCCACATCTCTGGCGCTCAGATTGCTTGACAGCACCGGTTGAACGCGACGTGTCAGCCATAAAATACGACAAATATCCCCGCTGCCATGACCGTCAATGACATCATCAGCACGACGGCTGTAATCGTAAAATTCGCCACAACACGTTCCTTTCCGTTTTAGGTTCATGTTGCAAAGTACGCCGCCGTGCCTGAAGCGTGCCTGAGCCGGGCTTTCATTGACCGTTCACATTTCGGACGCAGCGGGGCCATGCCGACAATGATGGAACCGCGATCAACCTTCGAACGTAGCTTGAGCATGCAAACACCACTGATGAATGTCGCTGCCGCGCTCACGTCGCCCCCAGTTTCCACCGAACGGGCCTCTTCGGAACGGCCTGCCTCTAGCCGGGCCCACAGCGAACTGGCCCACAGCGAACGGGCCCACAGCGAACGGGCCCACAGCGAACGGGCGTCGGCTGAACCCGTCGCATTGCTGGGGCTTGGAACCGCCGTTCCCGAGCACGTGATCGCGCAAACGGACGCTGCGGCTATGACACGTGAATTGTTCGCCGCCCGCTATCCAGACTACGATCGGATGGGGGGTGTGTTTGCCACAGCGGGGATCGAGACGCGCTACGCGGTGCGGCCAATCGAGTGGTATCGCGAGCCGCGCAATTGGGCCGATCGGACGGCGGCGTATCTGGACGGCGCGCAGGCGTTGTTTACCAAGGCGGCTCAGGCGGCTTTGGACGATGCCGGGCTGACGGCGAAAGATCTGGCTGCGATCGTGACGGTGTCATCCACCGGGATCGCGACGCCAAGCTTGGAAGCGCGATTTTTGGATGCGGCCGTTGGCGGGCATAATGTGCGCCGGGTGCCGGTGTTTGGTCTTGGCTGCGGGGGTGGCGTCGCCGGCTTGGCGATCGCGGCCGATCTTGCGCGCGCCATGCCCGGGTCCTACGTCATGCTGGTGGCCGTTGAGGTTTGTACGCTGTCGTTCAGGCTCGACGAATTGACGAAGTCAAACATCGTGGCAACCGCGTTGTTTGGTGATGGGGCCGCGGCGTGCATATTGCGCGCCGGGACGGGGGCGGAGAACGCCCGTCGGAACAAAAACGGCACGGCGCGGCATGGCTACGCGGTCACGGTGACCGGTGACCATACCTGGCCAAATACGCTTGATCTGATGGGCTGGAACGTCGACCCAGATGGATTTGGCGTCGTGTTTGCCCGAGCCATTCCCCCGTTCGCGCGCGCGAACGTTGGCCCGGCGATCTCTGGCATCCTGGGTCGAGGCGGCTTGCTGACGTCCGACGTCGGGCGGTTCGTATGCCATCCAGGCGGCGCGCGTGTCGTTGATGCGCTCGAACAAACGATCGGCATCGCGCCCGGAAGCCTCGATCACGAGCGGGCGGTGTTGGCAAAGTACGGCAACATGTCGGCGCCTACAGTCCTATTCGTGCTCGAGCGTGTGCTGGCGGGCGCGCCGCCGACGAGCTTAGCACTGGTCGCGATGGGGCCAGGCTTCACATCGAGCTGCGCGGTGCTGGAACGGGTCGACGCAAACGCACGGTCGGACGCTGCCTCGTGACGCTGGCAATCGCGATCCTCATGTTCGTGACCGCACAGCGGCTCGCCGAACTTGTTTTGGCGCAACGCAACACAGCTGCTTTGCGGGCGCGAGGCGCCTACGAGGTCGCGCCGGGGCACTATCCGCTGATTGTGGCGGTGCATACGGGTTGGCTCGCCGCCCTGTGGTGGTTGGCACCATCGCAACCGGTTTCGCTGGCGCTGATCGGCGTGTTTGCAGCGTTGCAAGCTGCCCGCGTGTGGGTGATTGCGACGCTGGGTTCGCGCTGGACGACGCGCATCATTGTGCTGCCGGGCGCGCCACTGGTGACGAATGGACCCTACCGGTTCCTCTCCCATCCCAATTACGCAGTTGTTGTGGCCGAGATCGCGGTGCTGCCGTTGGCGTTTGGACTGCCTTGGGTGGCGCTGGTGTTCAGCCTGTTGAACGCGGCCGTGCTTGCCATCCGCATTCGCGCTGAGCAAGGCGCCTTACAAACCGCGTCAACCGCGTCGGCGGCGCCCGGTGGCTGACAACCAGCGCGACCAGCGTGTGACGCTGTCAACGTGGCTCGGTTTTGCGATTTTGTGCCTCGGCATGTTCATGGCGATCCTGGATATCCAGGTGGTGGCAACGTCGCTGCCAGAGATCCAGGCGAGCCTCGCAATGAAACCAGCTCAGATGAGCTGGGTGCAGACCAGCTATCTAATCGCTGAGGTCATCGCCATTCCGCTGACGGGTCTGCTAACGCGGGCGATTTCGCTGCGGTGGCTGTTCGTCGCAGCGATTGCCGTTTTTACGGCCGCATCGGCTGGCTGCGCGTTGTCGACGACGTTTCATGAACTCATCGCGTGGCGGATCGTCCAGGGGTTTGCTGGCGGGATGTTGATCCCGATCGTGTTTTCGGCCGTGTTCTTGATGTTTCCAGAGCGATCGCAGGCAGTGGCGACCACGATTGCTGGCGTCCTAGCTGTGCTTGCGCCAACGGTTGGACCGCTGGTTGGCGGCTACATCACCAGCACATATTCGTGGCCATGGTTGTTTTTGATCAATATCCCCGCTGGCATTTTTGCTGTGATCGCCGCGCCTTGGCTGCTGCCGCGCGATGCCGCATCACCCGCGTTGCTGCGCAAGCTCGATTGGGTCAGCTTGCTTGCGATCGCGTTGGCGCTGGCGCTGTTGGAGATCGGGTTAAAAGAGGCTCCAGCGCGGGGCTGGACGTCAGGCGTTACGCTCGGACTCCTTGGGGCAGCTTTGGCGTTCGGCGGGACGTTCATCGCGCGCTCGCTGCGGACCGCCCATCCGATCGTCGACCTGACGACGTTTCGCAACCGCAATTTCGCGATCGGCTGCGGGTTAAGCTTCCTGCTCGGCATATCGCTCTATGGCTCGGTCTATCTGATGCCGGTGTTTCTGATCGGGGTGCGCGGGCATGATGCATTTGGCGCGGGCCAAGTGATGATCGTCACCGGGCTCGCTCAACTGGTGACGGCACCGGTCGCGGTGTGGATGGAGCGGCGCTTCGATGCGCGCTGGCTGACGGCGGCAGGCTTTGCGCTCGTCGCGATCGGGACGGGGCTGAGTGCGGCCCAAACGACGGCAACTGACTTCAACGAGATGCTTGTCCCGCAGGTCGTGCGTGGGGTTGGCTTTATGTTTTGCCTACTGCCGCCGACCCGGATGGCGCTCGGCGCGTTAGCACTAGAGCGGGTACCGGACGCGAGTGCGCTGTTTAATTTGATGCGCAACCTTGGCGGGGCGATTGGTTTGGCGCTGATCGATACGGTCGTTTATGGACGGGCAGCCGGTCACGCCAGCGAGTTGGCAGCGCGCCTGACGGCTGGCGACGTGACGGCGGCGCGTCAGGCTGGAATTCCAGAGGCGGAGTTCCTGGCGGGCTTCGCCAAAAGCGTCGATGGGGGCATCGATCGCGCGACGGAGACGATGGTGCGGGCCGCTGTTGAACGCGCGGCAGCGACATCAGCGATGAACGAAGCGTGGATGATGATCGCGGGCCTGACGCTGGTGGCCGTGGTGCTGGTGTTGTTTTGCCGGAAGGTGACGATCGGGGTTGGCGGGCCAGCGCACCATTGAACGGTATCAAAATCGGGTCCAGAGACAGCGTTCCTGGTCTGGGCGTGTGAGGAATGAAGCCCCTCACGTATCGCGGGCTCTGCCCTTAATGATCCAGCCCTTGAACCTGTCCTTTAGAAACTAGTTCCTTGGAAGGCTCTTCAGCCAACCAACGGCTACGATCATGCCTTGGGCGATGGTGTGGTGGCAGTGCTAGCGTCGGCGACTTCGGGTTCGGACTTGAATAGCTCCGTTACAATGTCGCGCGCGCGGACCGGCGGGCATTCTATGAACGGCAATGGTCGCACGACCTCGATGGCTGCTGCACCAAGACGGGCGGTGAGCGCGCCGTTGAACGCGCCTTCGCCAAGCCGCGCCGATAGCCGTCGCAAGATGTCCTGGCCAAGGAACTGCCCAAGCAGATCATCGGTCATGGCAACGCCGCCAGTGCCGATGAGATGGGCAACGACGAGTTTGGCCAAGCGCAGTGAGCCGAGAACGCCGGGCCGCCCCCCGTAGAGTTCGGCAACGCGCCGAAGTAGGCCGATGTTTTCAGACAGGACATAGCCAACGGTGATGATCGTCAGCGGCGAGACGGCCGAGACGGTGGCGACCCGCTTGGCCGACCGCAGCACCATGCGACGGGCTTCAGCATCAAGTGGAGCCATCAGTTCGCGGTCGGCAAGCTTCATCAGCGCGCCAGCGTCGTGGATGTCGCGCTCGTGTTCAGATAATCGCGCGAGCGGCCAGCGCATATCTGGCCGATCGGGGTAGAGCGCTTTGAGCCGGACGACAGCCGCGCGTTCGGCCGTGGTGGTTGGTGTTGTTGTAGCGAGCCCGTCGAACTCGCGGCGCAGTTTGCCGAGGCGCGCGAGCTGGAACATGCCAACGATCTCGCGGCCGATCATAATCAGGCCGGTCAGAGCAACGACGCCGAGCAGACCGACGGCGAGCCAGCCGACCCAATCGTCGCGGGCGAGTGCGACGGAGACGAAATTGAGGAATGAGACGGAGGCCGCGAGCGTCGCCAGCGCGACAACGGCGGACGCAAACCAAGCGCCGACGCGGATGCCTTTTGAAACGCCCGTTGCGGTGGGCCACGGGATCTTGATGCCGCCCGACGGCAGCCGGTCGCGCGCGCGGGGGGCGTCGGCGTTGGTGTCTGATGGTGATGAGTTGGATGCGCGTTGCGCAGCATCGTCTTTGAGGGGTGCGATGCGCGGGTCGTCGGCGGCGAACACGCGGGGCGGACGGCGTGTTGCGTTATTCGGCGTCGTTTCATTTGAACTTGCGTCATTCGAAGTCGCGTCATTCGAAGTGCCGCTATCCGATACGCCACGACGCGTTGTGCCGTTCGGTGTCGCGTCGTTCGGTGTCGCGTCGTTCGATGTCATATCCCGCCCCCGATCACAGCTTATCACCGAGCAAGATATCGAGGGCGCGGTCGAGACGGATGTGGGGTAGGTGCGGCGGCGCGCCGGTGCCGGTTGTGGTGTTCCCGGTATTAGCAATAGTTGGCGGGCGGAAACGGATAAAAGCGGTCTCGTCGGCGCGCGTTGAGGCCGGGTCGAAGGCGCGGGCGGCAACGCTTGGGAGATCGCCCGGGAACACGCCAGCTTCAGCTGAACCGTCGAACGATTTGCCAGCGATGACTTCGCCCGGCATCGGAGTGCCGATCAGCACGGGCAGGATGGTCCCGCCGTCGTTGACCTCGGCTTCGCGCGTCGAGCGGACGGCCGCAAGCGCGAGCACAGAAACCGCGGCCCCGGCGGCTTCGGCGCGCGATGTGGCTTTCTCCGTGGCGAGCCGCAAAATCGCTTCAAGCCGCCCATGGCTGCCATGGTGGACATGATCAGCTTTGGTCGCTGCGAACAGGACGCGATCAATCCGACTGCCGAGCAGGAACTGGAGCCAGGGAACCGAACCAGGTTTAAACGCGCGCATCACCGACGACAGCGCCCGTTCGAGGTCGGCCATGGCGGCGGCCCCTCGGTTGATGGCTCCCAGTGCGTCGACAAGCACGATCTGCCGGTCGAGCTTAGCGAAATGGTCGCGGAAAAACGGCATCACGACCTTCGTCCGGTAGCTGTCGTAGCGCCGGGCGAGCAGGCCTTGGAGCGGGTTGGTCTTGGCGCCGGGACCGGCGATAGGACCCGGCGAGGGCAACGGGAAGAACGTCAGGAGCGGCGAGCCCTCAAGATCGCCCGGCATCAAAAAGCGGCCCGGCCCGAGGGTCGCTTGGGCTTGGTCGCTGGCGCGGTCAGCAGCAAGGACGAACTTGTAAACATTGGCACCGCGCAGCGCCATCTGTTCAGGGTCGGCGGTCGGGTCGAGGCCGCTTAAAAAGTCGATGAGCGGGACCGTGTGGGCGCCGCGCTCAGGCGTTAGAACGGCCAGCGTTTCGCGCGACCATTGGTCAAACGGCTTATCAAGCAGCGCTAAATCGAGCAGCCATTCGCCCGGGTAGTCGACGATGTCGAGGTGCATCCGTGAGACGCCGAGCAGGCGCCGCAACCGGCTGTCGGGCTCGTATTCGATCGTCAGCCGCAATTGCGAAATGCGCCGGGTGCTGTCGGGCCACGACGGCGGCGTGGCGGTGAGCGCGCCAATGTGAGCCTCGTAGTCAAAGCGCGGAAGACTATCGTCGGGCTGCGGCTCGAGGTAGGCGCGCAGAATGCGACCCTCGGCGGCGGGTCGGAAAAACGGCAGTCGGGTATCGGCGGTCAGCGCGCGAACGAGGGCTGTGATGAAAACGGTTTTTCCAGAGCGCGCGAGGCCCGTCACGCCCAGGCGGACGGTCGGCGTCATCAGTTCGGCGAGGTATTGCTGGGCACCCGATAGGGAGATCGAACCCGGAAAAGTGCCCGTTGTAGATCCTGAAAAGGGGCCTGAAGGCATGTGGGGTTCGCGCGCTTTCGTTTGGTCAGCTTTTGATGGCCAACTTTCGTATGACCAGCCTTCGTTGGCCCAGAGTTGGCCATTGCACAACCAGCAGATGCCGTACCGGCTCGCCGGTGGGGTAGACACGCCCGCGCGCCGTAGCAAGGGCGCACGGCCTAATGGGAGGCGTTCAACGGGTTTAGCCTGCGGTGGGAGCCCCAGCTAGCGCCGTTTAGTTCGCCGGAACCGGGGCGTTGGCTGGAACGGGGTCGTTGAATGGCGGGAGCGACGTCAGGACGGGGGGTGCAATGACCGTAGCCTGCACATCCGGGCCCAAGACGATCCGTGAATGTGCGGCGCGGCGAACGTCGCGCAACACCATGGCGCCGATCGCAAAACCTAACCCGAACATGACTGCGACTGGAACAATTGGCAGCACCGATTGCCGCCAAACGGCCGCCAGATGGGCTGGACGGGCGATTTCAAGTGCCGGATAGGCTTCGAGGGCTGGGTAAACGATGCGCTGCACCACGACAATCGTGATGACCAAGATCGTGCCGAGTGCTGCCCCATCGACCAGCCGTTCAAAGACGCGATTGGATATTGCGCGAGGGAGCGGCCAACGAGGCAGCCGCGCCAGAAAACAGATCCCCAGTGTTATCACAAATGGCAAAATGGCCCACGGCAAGGATTGGCGCAAGGACGGCGTGCGCACAAACGGTGGCGACCGGGTTCCAATCAATTGAGGTGGCGCTGCGACCGTTGGTCGGAGTGATGGCGATGGAGCGGTACTTGCCGCACTTGTCTCGGTGGGTGTCGTGTCGGGAGCGACCACGGCCGGACGGGCCAGGGTCGCCGAAGATGTTTCGAGAGCCGCGTTGACAACTGGACCGCCGAGCGAGGTTCGGGCGGTATGAACGACTAAGAACATACAGACGGCGAACAGGCCAGCAAGAGCGTAGCAGGCCCAGGGGGTTCGCGGGGCCTGGGCTAATTCGCGGGTAGAGCCGACAAACGCGCCGGTAATCGTCGCCAACGCGATTGTCAACGAGACGGTGGCGAGCATCATGACATTGAACTGACCCGGGACCGGATTGCGATCACCGGCCCATTGACCAAGCGTCGTGCGGAATAGGAAGAGCGCAAGGCTGGCCCCGAATGTCGCCAGAAATACGAGCAGGATCCGGTCGAAGCGCATCGGCAACAATTCGCCAAGCCCCTCAAAACCGACTTTCTTCATGGAGTTGAGGCGGGTGTCGGCCTGTTCCGCCGCGTGGACAATCCCCTTGGCAGCAAGGTCACCGGCCTGCGTCAGGAGGATGAGATACTCCTCCAAGAAGTACGTTTCAATTTGCCCCAGAAACTGTTTTAGCTGCGCGCTCGACAGGCGAAGTTCGGGCTGCGTGGAGGACATTTCCTCGCCGTCCGCACGGATTGTGGCAAGGACTTGCGCTTCGGCACTGGCAACGCCGTCGGCGCGCTTGGCCTTGGCGGCCGCCAACAAGTCGGTAACCTGCTGGAAAGTGGCGTTAGCGCCACCGCCACGCGCTAAGTGGTCGAGCATGCGGACAATGTTGAATGCCAGCGCGGTCTTGCGCTCATGCGCGGTCTCGACCTCGTCGAGGATCGCCAATTCATCCTTCGTGAGGCTGAGCTTGCCTTCACTCCGCCACGACCGCAGATGGCGTAATAGCGTCTCTACTTTACGCCAAGCGCCGATAACCCGCAGGTCGATCTTGCGAGTGTCGCTGTCGGTCAATACGACGTTGAGGTTTTCCAAAACTTGGCGGTTTTTGGCGCGCTCCTCCGGCGTCGGATTATGCGCGCAATCGACAAAGTGGCGGCCGAGGGTAAGGACGTCATTGTGCCGATATCGAGCACTGTAGACGTAGACGAGAACGGTACGTTCGACCTCGCGCAACAGGCTGAGGGACTGGAACCAGCAAAGGATCGTCATCGAGAACAACGGGGCAAAACCACCTGCCGCATCGGCGCGCGGCTGCAAGGTGCGGGTCGCAAAATCGATGGCACCAACCGCAGCAAAGAAGCCAGACAGGACTGGACGGGCGTAGTGGACGGTCAGTACGAGTGTTAGGTAGGCAAGGCAATAAACGAGCGTGAAGCCGACTTGAGCAATGGCGTTGATCGGCAGCCGACGGTTCTCAAAATCGCGTACGGTCAGCGGCCGCGTCCAAGCGAACGCGATGACGAGGACAAGCCCGAAGGTAAACCAGGCAGGGCTGATCGACACAAATGGCGACGGCGCTAAGGTCGGCGCGAGGGTCGAAGCAAACATGACACCCACCAAATCCGCTCGAAAATCAACGCTAGAAAACGCGCCAACGATAACACCGAGTGAACGGCCGTCAACGATGCTGCTCACGATTGCGCCTAGTGATGCGGCTTTCAGCGCGGACAACCGGGCAAATAGCAGGGTGATGGCGGGGAGGTCGATCATGCCGAGAGAGTAGGCACGGTCGGAAAGGGCGGGGATAAGTTTGCCGGGCGCTTCTACAAAAGGCTCGTTTTAATGGGCTTGCGCGCACAGCAATTTGGCTAAGGGAATTGGAAGACGGGGATAGCGGTCGGTAGGGTCGGGGTTGGTGGCGTTTTGTAGCTTGGGGGTTACATGTGTTGGGCCGCAGGCGACACAGGTGGGCGCGTTTCGGTGATCTGGCGGGCGCAGGTCGGCAAGTGTTCGATCACTCGACCGGGACGTTGTCGATCAGGCGCGTCTTGCCGAGCCAAGCGGCGGCGAGAATGCGCAGGGGACGAGCGGTGGGCCCGTTTGGCGAGGGCTCAGCAAGCGTTTCAGCGTCGCGCGCAGCAACATAATCGACCTGGCGAAAACCCGCGGTCAAGAGTGCAGCCCTCGCGCTGGCCGACGCGCTGGCAATCTCGCCCCCGGTTCGAATGGCGAGTGCTGCGGCGCGCAGCGCACGATGGAGCGTGGCAGCAATATCCCGCTCGTCAGCCGTGAGGTAAGCATTGCGCGACGATAACGCGAGGCCGTCCGGCTCGCGGCGCGTAGGGCAGCCGAGAATTGTCAACGGCAGGTCGAGGTCGCGAACGATCTGCCGGATAACGGCGAGCTGCTGGTAGTCCTTTTCGCCAAACACGGCGATGTCGGGCGTGACCTGCGAAAAGAGCTTGGTGCAGACGGTGGCAACGCCGCCAAAAAAGTGCGGCCTGACGTCGGTTTCGAGCCCGCACGCTGCGCCGTCAACCTCGATGCGGGTGGCGAAACCCGGCTGATACATATCATCGACCGATGGTGCCCAAATAAGATCGACGGCAACGGGTTGCAGCTTAGCAGCATCGGCTTTGAGGGCGCGCGGATAGCGGTCGAAGTCCTCATGGGGGGCAAACTGGCGTGGGTTGACGAAGATCGAGGTCACGACCCGGTCTGCGCGGGTGTGTGCGAGGCGGACGAGATCGAGATGCCCCTCGTGCAGCGCACCCATGGTCGGCGTTAGCGCGATGGTGTCGCCGGCCGCGCGGAACGCGGCAATGCGCGCGCGAAGGTCGCTCAATCGCGTGACGATTTCGGGCGGCATGGCAGTGGCACGGTGTGGCGATGTCTGGGCGGTCATGGGGGCAGCGGGGTTGGGCGGAATCTGCTAGCGTCTGAGGAGCAATCCATTCGTCAACGTGGGCCGTCAAGAGCAACAACACGCGCTGCCACGTGAGCCGAGCTTTAGGGGACATGATGGACCACGCCAAAACCAAAGGCTCGGCAACGGGTAAGCCGGTTGCACCGCGCGCAGGTTCGGCCTCGGGATTAACCAACCCATCGCTAATTGGCGCGGGCGGCAAGGTCGGCTCCGCATCGGCTGGCAAACCGGCTGGCGCAAAATCTGGCGCTGGAACAACGGCGGCTGGGACGGCGGTTGGGGGACAAGTTGGTGGCGCAGTTAACCTTGCGCTTCCAGCCTCAAGCCTACCCGACGGCCACCGCCTGCCCCCGCTCGATACCGTGGCCGCTGCGCTCCTGATGGACGAGCGGCGCGTCGTAACGGGGCTGGTTGAGCGCGCCACCTTCACCGAGGATGAGCGGGTACGAGCGTCAAACCTCGCGCGGCGCCTGATCTTGGGGGCACGCGCCAACACCGCCAAACTGTCAGGGATCGACGCATTTTTGCGCGAATACGGCCTGTCGAGCGAGGAGGGCGTGTTGCTGATGTGCCTCGCCGAAAGCCTGTTGCGGATCCCCGATGCGGACACGGCTGACCAGCTGATCGCCGAAAAAATCGCCGATGGGCAGTGGAACCGGCATCTCGGCGCCTCCGACAGCGTATGGGTCAACGCCTCGACGTGGGGCCTGTTGCTGACGGGTGCGGTCGTGAGATATCGCGACGCAAAGGGCGCTAATCCGGTGTCGGCGCTCAAGCGTCTCGTGGCGCGCTCGGGCGAACCGGTCATCCGGCAGGCGGTAAAGTCCGCGGTTAAATTGCTGGGCGACCAGTTCGTGCTGGCGCCGACCATCAAAGATGCGCTGTACCGGGCCCGCGCTTATGAGGCCAAGGGCTACCGGTTCTCCTACGATATGCTGGGCGAGGCCGCGCGTGCTGAGACCGATGCCCAGCGCTATTTCGACCTCTACCGCGACGCTATCGAAGCGGTTGGCGCTGCCGCTAAGCCGCTGACGTCGGCCCACCCGGACGCGCTGATGGCACGGCCGTCGGTGTCGGTGAAATTATCGGCGTTGCATCCCCGGTTTGAGCCAGCGAAAACGAGCCGCATCACGCGCGAACTCTACCCGAGGCTTGCCGAACTCGCGCGGTTGGCTGCGGCCCGTAACGTGCCGTTAACGGTCGATGCGGAGGAGCAAGACCGGCTGCACGTGACGCTGGAAGTGTTCGGGCGCGCGTATGTTGAGGCCGTGCCGCAAAACTGGGCCGGGCTAGGTATTGCCGTCCAGGCCTACGGTCGCCGCACGATCCCAACGTTGCGTTGGCTGCGGCGTTTATCGGAAATCCACGGGCGGCGTATTCCAGTGCGGCTTGTTAAGGGCGCGTATTGGGATAGCGAGATCAAGTTTGCGCAAGAGGCCGCGCTGACCGATTACCCGGTGCTGACCCGCAAAATTCACGCCGACGTTTCGTTTTTGGCAGGCATTCGGTTTCTGCTGGCCTCGCCGGAAGCGTTCTACCCACAATTCGGTACGCACAACGCCCACGCCATGGCGTCAGCCATTATTGCTGGCGGTAAGGCACCCTACGAACTGCAGCGGCTGCATGGCATGGGCGAAGCGATCTACGAGCAGGTGATCGGTGCGGGCGGAGAAGACGCAGGCAAAGCGGGTGCGGGGTCCGACGGCGGGGCGTTAGCAGCGATCGCAATATCGGGTGTCACTGTCCCGTGCCGCATTTATGCTCCTGTCGGCCCGCGGTCGGATCTCGTCGCGTATCTGGTCCGGCGGCTATTGGAAAACGGCGCCAATTCGTCGTTCCTGCACCGGCTATCGGACAACGACATTCCAATTGACGACCTCGCAGCTGACCCCGTCGCCATCGTCGAACGCGAGTTGCAATTCAGCGAGACGTTGCCAGCGCCGATTGGCTCACCGCTGGCGATTTGCGAACCGGGCCGTCAATCGAGCCCAGGCCTGCCGCTGGGTGAGGCTGGCGTCCGGGCAGCGCTCGTTGGCGAGATGGGCGAGCACCTCGCCACGGCCTTCGCCGCCTCGCCAATTATCGCGGGGCAACCGACGCGAGGTGCGGGCGACGTGCAGTTGATCCGCTGCCCGCATGACCGACGCGAGCGGCTTGGGACGGTTGCGGGCGCGAGCGCAGCCGACATCGAAACGGCGCTCGCTAGCGCAACACGGGCCGCACATGCCTTCGACCGCATGCCGGTTGAAAACCGTGCCCGGATGCTGGAGCTGGCCGCGCGGCTCGTTGAACGCGATCGCGCAAAGCTTGCAGCCGTTATCATTCGCGAGGCTGGCAAGACGCTGGCCAATGGCGTGGCCGAGATCCAAGAAGCCGCCGACCTGCTGCGCTATTACGCTGGCGAGGCGCGCCGTACGCTGGGAGCGCCGCTCGTCCTGCCTGGCCCAACGGGAGAGTACAACGTGCTCGAATGGCGCGCGCGCGGCGTCACGCTCGCAATCAGTCCGTGGAATTTTCCGCTCGCGATCTTCGTTGGCCAAATCGCGGCAGCGCTCGCGGCGGGCAACACCGTCATCGCCAAGCCCGCCCCTCAAACGCCGATCACGGCGTTCCTCGCCGTCGGCCTGATGCACGAAGCGGGCATCCCGGGAGATGCGCTCCATCTGCTGACGGGTGATGCCCGCGTCGGTGCAGCGCTGGTGCGCGACCCGCGGGTGAGCGGCGTTCTGTTCACGGGGTCAACGGCAACGGCATCGGCGATAGCGCGGTCGCTCGCAGAGCGTCGCGGCCCGATGGTCCCATTCATCGCAGAAACGGGCGGCGTCAATTGCATGATCGCCGATAGCAGCGCGCTGCCCGAACAGGTCGTGCGTGATTGCGTCCGTTCATCCTTCGATAGTGCCGGGCAACGGTGCTCGGCGACGCGGGTGCTGTTTGTGCACGCCGAAATCGCCAAACGCGTTGTGCCGATGTTGAGCGAGGCGATCGCCGCGCTCGATATTGGCGACCCGCTCGATGCGGCAACCGACATTGGCCCAGTGATAGACCCTGCCGCACAAGATCATCTCGATGCCCAGAAAATCCGCCTTCAGAGAACAGGCTCGACGTTGATCGACATGGCCATGCCCGAGCCGTGTCGTGCTGGCAGTTACGTGAGCCCGGCGGCCTATGAAGTTGCCGCACTCGCGCCCGGCGAACACGAGATATTCGGGCCGATCCTGCAGGTGATCAAGTATAGCCGCGGGCATTTGCCAAAGGTGATCGAGGCGATCAACGCGACAGGCTCAGGGCTGACACTTGGCCTCCATAGCCGACTGCAATCGACCGCCGATTATGTTGCCGAGCACGCGCGCGTCGGCAATCTTTACGTCAATCGGGCACAAATCGGCGCGCGGGTCGGCGCGCAACCGTTTGGTGGCGAAGGGCTGTCTGGCACCGGACCAAAGGCTGGCGGACCGCACCTGTTGACACGGCTCATGACCGAACGCGTGCGCTCGACTGACGTTACGGCGACGGGCGGCAATTGGCAGTTACTCGGCGGTGGGTAGGTGTAAGCTGCCGCCGTCCTCGACGGGTGACGCAACCTTTGCGATTTATGTCGGCCTAAGTTACGATTAAGCCATGGGAACGATTGCAGAAGCCGCAATCGACAACAAGATTGTCAAAATCATTCGCGACGTTGTCCGCGAAAGCATGGAACCCTTTGGATTGCGCGATGTCATTGTGCGCGCTGGAGAGGATCATGACGGTGATCCAGTACTATTTATCACCGCGGAATATGATCTAACTGATCGTCAAACTGATATCCCTGTGACCGCTGCTTTGACAACGAAGCTCCGCGATAAGCTTTGGGCGACTGGGGAAACGCGGTTCCCGCACGTGCGACACAACTTTGCCGATGGACAAAAAATAAAGCCGCGGAAGAAAGCTCGTTCGTAATCGTTACAGCTCGGAAGCTGGCGAATGCAAGTCGCCGAAAACCGCGTCAGGCGGATTTGAAGCGGGCAATCAGAACAGCGCATTACGCATTGTTCCAGGCCATCGCTAAAGATACTGCAGACATGCTCGTAGGTGTCGGGCAAAACCGACCCGACAAGGCATGGACACATACGGTTCGGGCTGTCCAGCACGGCGATGCTAAGAGGGCTTGCTTAGCAGTTAAGAAATTCGAAGTCCCACCGTCGATCGTATCATGTGCCGACGCTTTCGTAGCCTTACAGAAAAAGCGACACGATGCGGATTATGACCCTGATATACGCGTCTTGCGGGCGGATGCGTTCGCCGCGATCCAACAGGTGGAAGACGCCATCCGCGACTTGAAGACAGCCTCAAAGCCGATCGGCGGGCGTTTGCCGTGCAGCTGCTTTTAACGATGCGCAAGTCCTGATCAAGACTGATTTCGCTCGGTCCTGAATAGTCTGATGAAAGGCACGACGGTCGCCCGATCGTCTTAGCGCCGCGCTTACAATTGAGGCGCGTCATGGTCAAAACCACACCTCTAGCTCTGTGAACGCTGTTACGTTAGCCTTGCGAGCGATTGAGGCAGTTGAGGGCGTTGGTCATGTTCGAGCAGTTGGCGCAAATCGAGCGGCGGCTTGATACGTTTACATTCGAAATTTATGGCTTTGGGCCACGCCTCGACGACTTGAATGATCGGTTATCAACATCGCCAACGGCGGTCGGCTTCCGGTCGATCCGCAGCGAAATCGCCGATCTCCGGTGGCGGTTCGTGACCCTGCCACGGAACGCCCGCCGCTTAGCTCTCGTGCTGAATATGTGCGTGGTGCTGGGAACGATCGGGCTCGGATTCGTCTAAAACGATTTATTCGACCCAGTTTAGCGGTTCAGGCCAAATTTGCCGCGCCCAATCGGTCTCAGCCAGGTCGGCCTGGCGGTCACGGCTTGGCCGTTTGCTTGGCCGTGTGCTTGGTCGTGTGCGTGGTCGGGCGCAGGCTGGTTTGACTGGTCTGGATGTTGAGGCCCGGGTCCACCATTTGCAGGCGCTAGGCAACGACAAAAGAACGGGCGCAGCGCCCGTCAGCTTGGGGTTTTTCCAAGGCCCCGCTTCACACTGCCCTGAAACGGCCCTAGATGCTGATGACGACGTTCGCTGTTAAACTCGCCAGCCCAACGCAAGAGAACCGCCCGATGGCCCGCATCACCCTCCGTCAGCTCCTCGACCATGCCGCCGAACATACCTACGGGGTGCCAGCCTTCAACATCAACAATATGGAACAGGCCCTCGCCATCATGGACGCGGCGAGCGCTGTCGATGCGCCGGTGATCATCCAGGCAAGCCGCGGCGCGCGAAGTTATGCCAACGACATCATGCTGAAGCACATGATGGACGCGGTGACCGAGATTTATCCGCATATTCCCGTCTGCGTCCACCTAGACCACGGCAACGAAGCCGCAACCTGCATGACCGCCATTCAGGCAGGATTTACATCGGTGATGATGGACGGCAGCCTAAAGGCCGACGGCAAGACGCCAGCCGACTTCGACTACAATGTCGACGTGACCCGGCGCGTCACAGAAATGGCCCACCTCGGCGGGATCTCGGTTGAGGGCGAATTGGGCGTGCTTGGCTCGCTTGAACATGGAGAAGGCGAGCAAGAGGACGGCCACGGTGCGGAAGGCAAACTTAGCCACGACCAGTTGCTAACGAACCCCGATGAAGCGGTGAAGTTCGTCGCCGCAACCAAGGTCGACGCGCTCGCGATCGCGATGGGGACCTCGCACGGGGCGTACAAATTTTCCCGCAAGCCCGACGGCGCGATCCTCGCCATGAATGTGATCGAAGACATCCACCGCAAGCTGCCCAATATGCACCTTGTCATGCATGGCTCATCGTCAGTGCCGCAAGACCTGCAAGACATTATCAACCAGTACGGCGGCCAGATGAAGCCGACGTGGGGCGTGCCGGTTGAGGAAATTCAACGCGGCATCAAAAATGGTGTCCGAAAAATCAATATCGACACCGATAACCGCATGGCGATGACGGGCCAAATCCGCAAAGTGCTGGCGGAAAACCCGGGCGAATTTGACCCGCGTAAGTATCTGAAGCCGGCGATGGAAGCGATGGCCAAGCTGTGTAAGCAGCGCCTCCAAGAGTTCAACACGGCGGGCCAAGCGGCAAAGATCAAGCGAGTGCTGACACCAGCGGAGATGGCAAAGCGCTACGCCAAAGGCGAACTTGACCCGACGTTTCAACAGGCCAAGGCCGCCTGACGGCTGGCCGACCCAAGATAGGTCGCAAGGTGCGGCTTACGTCAGGACCTAAGACGGCACGTAAGACGGCACGTAAGACGGGGCTAACGTAGGCAACAGCCAGCGATATCCGCCACGATCGCCAATGCAACACGATATGCCAGCGTCTGTCATGCGGGAGCTGAAGTGGCGATTGACCATAAAGTCTGAGTGCTGATTGGCCCCGATCTACCTAATGGACCGCCTTGCCGACGTGCGCCTGCTGACTATAGTCGCCGCGCTTCGACACGTTAAGCGCTTCGCCGCACGACCAAGGACCACGGTTCGCCCATGTTCAAGAAAATTCTGATTGCCAACCGCGGCGAGATCGCTTGCCGCGTCATCAAAACGGCGCGCCGCATGGGGATTGCGACAGTAGCGGTCTATTCCGATGCCGACCGCGATGGCCTTCACGTCGAGATGGCCGATGAGGCCGTCCACATTGGGCCAGCGGCCGCCGCGCAATCTTATTTGGTGATCGAAAAGATCATTGAGGCCTGCAAAGCCACTGGCGCAGAGGCTGTCCACCCTGGCTACGGCTTCCTGTCCGAACGCGAAGCCTTCCCCGTCGAACTTGCCAAGCACGGCATCGTCTTTATTGGGCCCAACCCCAAGGCAATCGCGGCCATGGGCGACAAGATCGAGAGCAAGAAGGCAGCCGCCAAAGCCAACGTGACAACGGTACCGGGCTTTCTCGGCGAGATCGCCGACGCAGCCCAGGCCGTCAAAATCGCTGACGAGATCGGCTATCCCGTCATGATCAAGGCGTCCGCTGGCGGCGGCGGCAAGGGCATGCGGATCGCGCATTCTAGGGGCGAGGTGAAAGAAGGCTTCGACGCCTCACGCTCGGAGGCCAAATCCTCGTTCGGTGACGACCGCGTGTTCATCGAAAAGTTTATCGTCAACCCGCGCCACATCGAAATCCAGGTGCTCGGCGACAAGCACGGCACTATCGTCTACCTCGGCGAGCGCGAATGCTCGATCCAGCGCCGCAACCAGAAGGTCGTCGAGGAAGCGCCATCGCCGCTCCTGGATGACAAGACGCGCAAGTTGATGGGCGAGCAGGCCGTCGCTCTCGCCAGGGCCGTCGGCTACGATAGCGCGGGCACGGTTGAGTTCGTCGCCGGTCAGGACCGCTCGTTCTTCTTTCTGGAAATGAATACGCGGCTCCAGGTCGAGCATCCGGTGACTGAAATGATCACTGGGATCGACCTCGTCGAGCAGATGATCCGGGTTGCCGCTGGCGAGAAGCTCAGCTTCAAGCAAGCCGATGTGAAACTCGATGGCTGGGCTGTGGAAAGCCGCATCTACGCCGAAGATCCCTACCGCAACTTTCTCCCCTCGATCGGCCGCCTGGTGAAATACCGCCCGCCGGCTGAAGAGCGCATCGGTGGCCGCACGGTCCGCAACGACACCGGCGTCACCGAGGGCGGCGAGATCTCGATGTATTATGACCCCATGATTGCCAAGCTCGTGACGCATGCGCGCACGCGGGAGGCTGCCATCGATGCGCAAGCCGAAGCCCTCGACGCGTTCTATATCGACGGCATCGCCCACAATATCCCGTTTCTCTCGGCACTTATGCAGCACCCGCGTTGGCGCTCGGGCAATATCTCGACGGGCTTTATCGCCGAAGAATTCCCCGAAGGCTTCGCCCAACGGGCCCCAGAGAATGCGCAAATGCGCGTCCTCGCCTGCGTCGCCGCGGCAATCGATCACAAAGGCAATCAGCGCCGCCGCTCCATCACCAACCAGATGACCGGGACGCCGGTCCAGTTTGCGTCCCGTCGCGTCGTGAAGATTGGCGAGGCCTCGCAAATCGTCGAAGTGGCGGGCGGTGGCGACGGGCCGGTCTACGTGACCGTGATCGAAGCGGCCGGCAACCGTAGCGAAACCCTCGAGATCGTATCGGCGTGGGCGCCGGGTACGCCGGTGTGGCACGGGACCGTCGGCGGCGCGTCCGTCGCTGTCCAGGTGCGACCGGTGCTGAACGGTTACAACCTCGCCTACCGCGGGTCGCAAGCGGCAGCCTACGTCTACACCGAACGCGAGGCAGCACTGGCCGCACTGATGCCAGTCAAAGTGCCAGCCGATATGAGCAAGTATCTGCTGTGCCCGATGCCGGGCCTCGTCAAGGCGATCCATGTCGATCAAGGCCAGGAGGTCAAGGCCGGCGACAGCTTGGCGATCGTCGAAGCGATGAAGATGGAGAATATTCTGCGCGCCGAACGTGACGGCGTCGTCGCCAAAGTTAATGCAAAGCCTGGTGATAGCCTCGCCGTTGACGCGGTGATCCTCGAATTCGCTTAATCCACCAGCGTCAGAACGCGCCATGATAACGACCTGCTTTGATGAGAACGCCCTGCAGATGGGAGCAACCCGATGCTGAGTCTCATCTTCGACGTGCTGCCAATGCCCGGCCAAGAGGCGACATATTTCGACACGGCCACCCGCTTGCGACCCGCGCTTGATGCGTCGGGCGGAATGCTATTCCTCGACCGGTCGCGAAGTGCGGCTCGTCCTGGCTGGTTCTTGTCGCATCAGTATTGGCGTGATGAAACCAGCATGACGCGCTGGCGCACTAACGCTGCCCACCATCGCGCCCAGGCTTGCGGGCGGGTCGACATCCTCGCCGACTACCGGCTGTGCGTCGGACAGGTCATCGCCGAAGCGATGCCGGGAGAGAGCGTGACGCGCCACCGTCTCGATCCGGCCGCGCTCTACGATCAGCAGCCCGACCGCTCCCCGAGGCTCGTCATAACAGCCGCAACTCGCCAGCCGATTGCCGGGATGCCGAGCGAGGCAGCGCGGTTTGCCAGCGTCTATGAAGCCTCACTCGAGATCATTATCGTTGAGGTTGGCTCAATCCTGAACGGCGAGACCATGCTCGCCTGGATGGCGATGGCGCCGGGGTTAATGTTTGCCCGGCTATCGCTACTGTCGCGCGACTACGGCATGTTCGATCGCGCGGAGGCACCGCAGCATTTCGAGCCAATTACATTAGCGTAGTCAAGCACATTGGCGCACCCCGTCCCGCCTCACGAGCGTATTCGCAACGCCTCCGCTCTCACAGCATCGAGGATCGGCGCATAGGCCTCCTCGTCACGGGCCTCGGGATAAATCATGTAGACGGGGTAGACGAACCGGCGGGCCCGTTTGGCCTCCCGCAATCGTCCCTTCGCCACGTGCGCTTTGACCAGCCGCCGCGGGAAATACGCCTGACCCTCAGTGCCAAGCACGTAGTCGAGGGCCATGCCACCGACATCGAGGTTCAACGGCGGGTTGAGCATTTCTGGAAACGCGGCCGCATGATCCTGCTGAAAATCGATCCCCCAATCGATGTAAATGTATTCCTGCGCGGCCCGTCGCGAGCCGGGCTTGCCCGACGTCACCATCACAAACTCCTCATCAAACAGGTGCTCGTTGATGAAGCCCGGCAGTTGCACCGGCCGGTAGAGCACCGCAAGATCGAGCGTGCCTTCAACCAGCCTCTGCATATGGTGCGAAGCGAGCCCGCTCACGGCCGAGACGGCGATATCGGGGATGTTGAGCCGCAACCACGAGACCCATCGCAGCATGAACCCCTGCCACAGTATTGGCGGTGCGCCAGCCGAGAGATGGTCGCGGTGTTTTTCGGACAGTCCCACGTCCATCTGCGCGTGACGCCACACCCGGATCAGCGCGAGCGCATGCTTTTGGAACTGTTCGCCCGCCTGCGTCAGATCGGCGCCGGATTTTCCACGGTTGAAAAGCGGCTTGCCCAGACTGTCTTCCAACCCCTTGATGCGCGCTGAAACTGTCGACTGCGTGATGTTCAACCGGCGCCCGGTCTCGATAAAAGACCCGGTTTCAGCCACCATTAAGAACGTTTTTGCTAGCGTAACATCCATCGCAACCCCATCACCCTCGCACGCACGACAGTCTATCTATCGAAATTTTCGATAGGTATCACCGGAAAATTCCGTTTGTGGGGATATTTGATTCTATGAATAGTCCGTTCACCCGCCTCATTCCGAGTCGGCCGTGTGCGTGATGCAAAGCCTATCCCATCGGCCTCGTCCGAGGGGGCACAACTGAAGAGGATGAGACCTATGAAGGCTCCTGCCAAGAAGCCAGCCGCCAAAAAGGCCGCTGCCAAGCCCGCCGCTAAGCCAGCCGTCAAGAAGGCTGTTGCGAAGCCCGCCGCAAAAAAGACCGCTGCGAAGAAGAAGTAATACCGCGATGTGACCATGAGGAAGGTTGGCGTATGCGCCCCAAACCGTCGCCGACCTTCCCCGTGTTTGCTATACCCGTGTTTGCTATACCCTCGTTTGCTCGTTCCTCTTTTGCCGTATCCGCCTTTCCGGCACCCACCTCGACGACGTCCACGTTTGCCGACCCTTGGCGTCGTTACGGTCGCGTCGTTTTCGTAACCGCCATTCTCAGTTTAACAATTTCACACTCAGCCGCCGCCATTTCGCTAACCAACCGCGACACCCGCGAACACAAGGTCAGCATCGCGGAAGGCAGCGCAACCGTCGATCACGCCTTGAAACCCGGCGACGCCTTGGCATCCGTCTGCCTGAAGGGCTGCATCATCCGTCTCAATGGCAGCGAAAACGACGAATACGAGCTTGAAGGCGACGAGATCGTGTCAATCGAAGACGGCTATCT
Organism: Hyphomicrobiales bacterium; assembly: GCA_038329675.1. Classification (GTDB taxonomy): domain Bacteria; phylum Pseudomonadota; class Alphaproteobacteria; order Rhizobiales; family Hyphomicrobiaceae; genus JANXVY01. The sequence goes on from JBBQNE010000009.1 coordinate 36,855, forward strand.
CTACTATGATGGCCCAGAAGCTCCATCGGGTGCTGCGCCGTCGGCGCCGATAGCCCCGCCGGTTCAGCCCAAATAGCCCGTCGGCGAGACACATCGGCCTGACACACACGCATCGCACACGGCGCGGGCCTATTCTCGCCTGTGGAAGATGCCGTCAGCCGTTCGTCGCAACGCGTCGTCCACCTCTTGCATCGTTGCCGCCACACCCAGATCAGCAAGGCTCGTCACACCGTGGTTAACGATCCCACACGGCACGATCCCAGCGAAATGATCGAGATCGGGCGACACGTTGATCGCGATGCCGTGGCTCGTTACACCTCGGCTGACGCGGATTCCAAGCGCCGCAATCTTGTCCTCGCGCAACGCGTTGGCCGCCTCAAGCGCCCCCTCTAAGCGTGTAGGCCTCATGACCCAGACGCCGATCCGCCCCTCGCGAACCACGCCTGCAACGCCCAACACGTTAAGCGTCGCGATAATCCACGCTTCCAGGCTCTGCACATACCGTCGCACATCGCCGCCACGCGCCTTGAGGTCGAGCATCACGTAGACCACCCGCTGACCGGGCCCATGGTACGTGAACTGCCCCCCGCGCCCCGAAGCAAACACCGGGAACCGGTCAGGCGTCAGCAGATCCTCAGCGCGCGCGCTGGTGCCTGACGTATAAAGTGGCGGATGCTCCAGCAGCCAGATCAGTTCTGCAGCCGTACCATCGGCGATCGCTTGGGTTCGCGCCGCCATTTCGGCGATTGCGTCCGGGTATGTGACCAGCCCGTCCGACACGCGCCACTCAAGAGCGCGGACGTCGTCGATCCGTTCTTGCCCAAGCCCCTGTCCTTGGCCAAGCCCAAGGCCTCGCACTTGTGAGTTAAGCGGCATCGTCGGCGATGTCGGCATAAATTTCCGATAGCGGCAGCGTCACGCCGATCGCTGGCCGTTCGATCACCTCGCTCAGCTCGCCATACCCGGTCTCGTCCCACATGCTGGTGCCAAGAGCTGCCGCACGACCACGCACCCCCTCTGTAATGCCAGCGGCCGCGCATACGCGTGCCGTCAGCAACGCGCCCGGCCGTTCGCTTTCAACAAGCAGAATGTAAGCCAGCCCCTCGCGCCCGTGATACTCCTCAAGCTTGCGCTGCCACGCGATGCCCCGGTTCGACGGCGACAGCACCTCAATCACCATCCGCGCAGTCTCGGCGTCATCGGTATCGGCGCGCGGCGGATCGCAGGCCACGGTCACGTCGGGCCGTCGGATTGACCGGCGCTTGGTTCGAACGGCGATGTCGGCGGTGGCTGGCCGACACGGCGTGCCGCGCAGCTGACCACCCAACAGGACGATGAGATCGATCACGATCCGGTCGTGCCGATGACTGGCACCACGTTGGTTGGCTTCGCGCTGCACACCGTTGGTCTGGATCGCGCTGTCGCCGATCATCTCCACCGGCACGCCGCCGACGAGCCCGTAGCGCGCCTCCCGCTCGAGGCACCACACCAGGGACTCGTCCTGCGTCATTAAATTTCGCGCCGTCCCATTCATCACCGAATGCTACCACAACCCATAGTCTCACTCGATCCCGAGTTTCGATTTGAGCAAGTCGCTCACCGCCTGCGGATTAGCCTTGCCGCCGGTCTGCTTCATCACCTGCCCAACGAACCAGCCGAGCATGCTTGGCTTTGCCGTCACCGCGGCGACCTTGTCGGGGTTTTTGGCGATGATTTCATCGACCGCCGCCGTAATCGCGCCCATATCCGTCACCTGCTTCATGCCGCGCGCTTCGACGATCTGAGCGGGGTCGCCGCCCTCCGTCCACACGATCTCGAACAGGTCCTTGGCGAGCTTGCCCGAGATCGTACCATCGCCGATGAGGTCGATGATGCCGCCGAGCTGGGCTGCCGACACTGGCGTTGCGGCGATGTCTTTGCCCTCTTTGTTGAGCCGCCCGAACAATTCGTTGATCACCCAGTTTGCAGCCAGCTTGCCATCGCGCGACGGCTTACCTTGAGGCTGGGCAACACCCTCGTAATAATCGGCACTTGCCTTTTCTGCCACCAGCACGCCCGCGTCATAGGCCGACAAACCAAATGCCGTCTCAAACCGCGCTTTTTTGGCATCCGGCAGTTCGGGAAGGGCGGCCTTCAACCCGTCGACATAGGCCTGGCTGAACTCCAGAGGCAGCAGGTCGGGATCGGGGAAATAGCGGTAATCGTGCGCTTCTTCCTTACTCCGCATGGCGCGCGTCTCGCCCTTGTTTGGGTCGAACAACCGCGTCTCCTGGTCGATGGTGCCGCCAGCTTCGATGATCTCGATTTGCCGCCGCGCCTCAACTTCGATGGCCTGACCAATAAATCGGATCGAGTTGACGTTCTTGATCTCGCACCGCGTACCAAGGGCCGCGCCGGGCTTCCTGACCGAGACATTGACGTCGGCGCGCAGGTTACCTTTCTCCATGTCGCCATCGCACGTCTCAAGATAACGCAGGATCGTGCGCAACTTCGTCACGTAGGCCTGCGCCTGCTTGGCTGAGCGCATGTCAGGCTTCGACACGATCTCCATCAACGCCACGCCCGAGCGGTTGAGATCGACATAGGTATAATCGGGGTGCATATCGTGGATCGACTTACCCGCGTCCTGTTCGAGGTGCAGCCGCTCGATGCCAACCATCATCGCTTCGCCGTCGGCCTCGATCTCGATCTCGCCTTCGCCGACGATGGGGTACTTGTACTGGCTGATCTGATAGCCCTGCGGCAGGTCCGGGTAGAAATAGTTCTTGCGGTCAAAAATCGAGCGCCGATTGATTTGCGCCTTGAGGCCAAGCCCGGTTCGCACCGCTTGCGCCACGCACGCTTCGTTGATCACCGGCAGCATGCCGGGCATCGCCGCATCGACGAGCGAAACGTTGCTGTTGGGCTCCGAGCCAAACGTCGTCGAAGCGCCCGAAAACAACTTTGAGTTCGATGCGACCTGGGCGTGCACTTCCAGGCCGATCACGACCTCCCACGGTCCCGTGTCACCCTCGATCAAGTTCTTCGCCGCCACTGTCTTCGCCGCCGCCGCCGCCGCCGTTGTTATCGTCTTCGCCGCCATCGCCTTCATCGCCTCGCTCTTCGCCATCACGGCCCGGTCTAGCTTCGCCATCTCTGGACGCGCGCCATTATCGCTAGCCGACGCCCACAACCGAGGCAACTGGGGCAGGGCCCGCATCGCGATCGTCACGACCAGCCAACCCTCACAACCGACACCTCGTTGCTCACGCCCCGTTGTCTGGCCGCGCGGTTGCGCTCCAGGTGGTGATAAAATCCGGGGACGGGGTGGGTAACCTCGCCATTAAAATCGGGACGTGGGTTGCCCCACCCCGCACACGTCCATCGTCGCCACAACCGCCCACGCGCTCGTCAAGCGCG
>JBBQNE010000010.1:0-40033 GCA_038329675.1 Hyphomicrobiales bacterium
CCGCCCCGACGGCAGCGTCTACGGCAAAACGTAACACCGAAAATGGATAAGCCATGGCGTGCACTCCTTTTGATATTTAACGTAAAAAAGCTCCGACCCGATCAGTCGGCGCCGTCGTGCCCTTGAATTCCGTGCCTCACCCTTGACTCCCGTCGTGCTCCTTGGATCAGAAGGCTGTGGCCTGGGTTGGCCGCGAATGTGGCGAACGAGACAGTTTTTCACCAACGTTGTCTAAAGCCAAACGGGTGTGGTGCCTACGTTACGGTATTAGCTCTGCCTGTAATTGTACTGACGTCGCCGTGTGGGAAAGATTTCGGTGCGCAGGGTTAGCTGCGAATGAAAATGTGATGCGGGATCGCCGTGGATCAGACGACTCGCTTATGTTGCAACGCGAGATAACTTTTGCTTCGCCCAGTTGGTGCGGCTGCGTTGTTACCGTCGCAGAGCCAGTCGTAAACACTAAGACGAACCACGGCTGCACCCCGTGATTGGAGGCCAACCGCCGAAAGTTCGCTTTCGCATTGCGGCAAACGTTACTAAGACCGGCACGGCGTCGCAAGCGGCTCAGTTGAACGTCTAAATCCAGGAATGCGGCTAGCGGCCCGGCGATTGCTACAACTTACGTCGTTCAGGAGACCGCCCCATGGGGTTCATCGCTGATAGTTTGAACCGCATCCAGCCATCGGCGACGATCGCTGTATCGATGAAGGCGCGGGAACTGAAAGCAGCTGGCCGTGACATCATTTCCTTGTCCGCGGGCGAACCTGATTTCGATACGCCACAAAACATCAAGGACGCCGCCGTGCGCGCCATGGCCGATGGCAAGACAAAGTATACCGATGTCGATGGCATCCCGGAGTTGAAGGATGCGATTTGCGCCAAGTTCAAGCGGGAAAACGGCATAGATTATAAGCGCTCCCAGGTTACGGTTGGCACCGGCGGCAAGCAAGTGCTCTACAACGCACTGTTGGCGACACTGAACCCCGGCGACGAGGTTATCATCCCAACGCCGTGCTGGGTGTCTTACGCTGACATTATCGGACTAGCGGGCGCGTCCTGTGTGTTCGCGCAAACGACCCAAGCGGACGGATTTAAGCTGAGTGCGGCGGGGCTCGAAAAGGCGATTACGCCTAAGACAAAGTGGTTCATTTTTAATGCGCCGTCGAACCCGACCGGAGCGGCCTACACCCGCGACGAGGTCAAGGCGCTGACCGACGTTTTGATGCGTCACCCGCACGTATGGACGCTGACGGACGATATTTACGAGCACCTGATCTACGACGGCCTCAAAATGCATACGCCCGTCGCCGTCGAACCGGCCCTTAAGGATCGGACGTTGACGATGAACGGGCTGTCGAAGTCCTATTGCATGACCGGTTGGCGGCTCGGTTACGGGGCGGGGCCGGAGACGCTGATCAAGGCGATGAGTAAACTGCAATCGCAATCGACGTCGAACCCGTGCTCGATTACCCAATGGGCCGCCGTTGAAGCGCTGAACGGACCGCAGGATTTCATCGCCAAGCACAACGAGGTGTTCGTCAAGCGGCGCGACCTCGTCGTGTCGATGCTCAACCAGGCGAGCGGCTTGAAGTGCGCCAAGCCAGAAGGCGCGTTTTATGTGTATCCATCGTGCGCTGGGGTCATCGGCAAGACGGCGCCTTCGGGCAAGGTAATTGCCACGGACGAAGACTTCGTGACCGAATTACTCCAGGCGGAGGGCGTCGCTGCCGTCCACGGCGCGGCGTTCTACAGCAGCCCGGCGTTTCGCATTTCGTATGCGACCTCGACTGAGGCACTCGAAGAGGCGTGCCGCCGCATTCAGCGGTTCTGCGGCAGTCTCAACTGATGCAACGCGCGCCCGAGCGCACGCACGGGGTTGGCGCCGGGCCGTCCTTGACGCGCTCGCGGGTCGTCACGTTGCGCGATGGCCGGGTGATGGGCTACCGGCTCTATGGCGCGCAAAACGGTCGCCCCATCATCGCACTGCACGGAACGCCTGGATCGCGCTATAAGTTTGCCAGCGCCCATGTGGCCGGGCTGAAACACGGTCTGCAAATCGTGTCGATCGACCGCTGGGGCTACGGCCTCACCGCGCTGCGGCCGGGCGGGACGCTCGTTGATTTTGCGCTCGACGTTGGCGACCTGACGGGCCAACTTGGCATCAACCGATTTGCCGTGGCTGGAATTTCGGGCGGGGCACCGTTTGCCGTTGCGGTTGCTGCAACCTACGCCGAGCGCGTGAGCCAACTGGCCCTAATTTCGCCGGTCGGGCCAATCGTTGGCGTTGACCCGCCGCCGCAGATATCGGCTTTCCACCGCGCGTGTTTCCAGACGTTGCCAGCAATCCCAGGTGCGATCGGCCTTGCGTTTCGCAGTTTTCGGCTTGGCCTCAAATTATCAGAATCCGTCGCACTGGCAGCCGCCAACGCTCGCTCTGCCGTCGACCGGCAGATCGTGCGCGATCCAGCCGTGCGCGACCGGTTGGCCAAGACATTTCGCGAGGGCTTGGAGCCGGGCGTCGGCGGGGCAGTGACGGACATGGCGATTTTTTCAAAGGCGTGGGGCATCGACCTCACGCGGGCCGATATGCCTGCACGCGTTTGGATCGGGCTTGACGACCGTAATGTGCCGATTGAAGCGGCGCGGGGCTTGGCGCGCTCGCTGTCAACGTGCGAGCTCACCGAGATCCCCGGCGCAGGGCACCTGTGGGCGTCCCACAACATTGGCGAGGTGATGGCGTGGTTGGCGCCGCCATCCCCTTAGGAGACGTTGGGCTCGCCGATAACGTTGGGCTCGCCGATAATTTTAGGCGGCCGCAGCCGGTGCGCTCGGGGCGCCGCTCAGCAGGCCTGAGGCTGCAAAAGCCGCCTGTTGGCGCGCCGCGATCACGTCGACGTCGAAGCCAGCGATGGTCTCGTTGAACATCCGGTACCAATTGCGCCGCGCGTCGAGGTGGAGGAATACGCCGCCAAGGCCGATCGCAGCGCGGTCCATGAACACGAATTCGCGAGGGATCGTGACGGGGCCCTTTTCCTTCAAGATTTGGTGGACGTTGAAGGCTTCCTTGCGGCCGTACTCGCCAGGTGCCGTCCCGTCAGCAATCGTCCGCTCGCGATCGTCGAGCAGCGGGCCGTAGATGAAGCGCGCCCAGATCGATAGCGCTTCGATGAGGTCGTTCGACAGACCGCGGAAGCCCCACGTCTCATAGGCGTGGACGACCTGCGCGTGATCACCTTTGGACAAGCCATTGTAGAGATCGATGACGCCCTTTACGAACGAGGGCGGGAATTTGCGGATGCAACCATAATCGAGCAGATTGATGCCGATCGGGCGGCCGATTTCGCCTTGCCCGTTCGCGCTGCCGGGCTCGTCGAAGACGGTGTAGTTGCCCAGGTGGGGATCGCCATGGATCACGGCAAAGTGGGTCACGGGATACCACCAGGCCCGGTACATGGCTTCCGCAATGCGGTTGCGGTCTTCAAGCGAAGCGGCCTTGTAATCGAGCAGCTTGCGGCCCTGCATCCAACCCATCGTGAGCATTCGGTTGGTCGACAAGTCTTCATGGACATCGGGCACGCGGACGCGCGGCTCGTTGGCGAAGATGTGGTGATAGAGGCGCGCGTGACGACCTTCGAGCCGATAGTCGAGCTCCTCACGCAGACGGTCGCCGATTTCGATCAGCATCTCTCGGGTATCGACAGCACCGCCCATGCGGGCGTGCATGGAGAATATGACCTTAAGCTGCGTTAGATCAGCCTCCACCGCCGATTGCATGTCGGGGTATTGCAGCTTGACAGCCAGGGCTGCGCCATCGCGCGTCGTGGCCCGGTGGACTTGGCCAAGTGAAGCCGACGCCGCGGCCGTCTCCTCAAACGAGCCAAACCGGTCGCGCCAGTCTGCCCCAAGCTCGGCAACGAGACGACGGCGGACGAACGCTGGACCCATGGCCGGCGCGTTCGACTGCAACTGCGACAGCTCGCGGGCATATTCGGGCGGTAGCGCCTCTGGGATGGTCGAGAGCAGCTGCGCCACCTTCATCAGCGGGCCTTTGAGGCCGCCCAAGGCCGCCGCAAGGGCAGCAGCATCTGACCGATTATCAAAATCGCGCCCAAACAGCCGACCGGCGGCAACCCTCGCCGCTAAAGCTCCAACATTGGTGCCAACCCTGGCGTAGCGGGCTGCGCGCGCTGTAAAACGGTTGTCTTCGGTCGACATCGGTGGGCGTGTCCTTTGGCTGATCTCTAGGTAATACGGGACGCCCCCGGGGCAAGATCAGGCGGGCACGCGGACGGAGCGCGTGAGGGGAAAAGTACGCCCAAAACGCCGGTGCGAGCTTCGCCCACCCGCCGCGATGTTGGCTCAGCCCCGTCGCCTGCCGGTTATGCGTCGCAGCCTCGCTGGGAGGCAAATCGCGGTCTGATAAACACAGCGCGGGGGTGCCGATCCGATGGCTGCCTGCAGGTTTGCGAGCATGACAGAGTGGTAGCACGGGACCGTAACGCGGGGATAAGTTTCCAACGCGGATCAGGGCCAGGGCCGCCGAACGGGCGTTCAGCGTCAAGGCCTTATCATCTGCCCACGGTTCAACGGGGATAGATGGCTCATCATGTTGCAAAAATAGTACTGTTGTCGGCGACGGACCTACCGCATCGACCCGATCGCATAGGAGGGCTTGCGCGTCTATCCCGCTCGTTCGCGGTTCAAAACCGATAGCGGACTGACGTGTTTGGGGTCGATGGCTCAAGAGCAGTAAAAGACCGGCGCGGGACGGGCCCATGCCTGGCCCATGATAGGCCTCGACGCGGGCCAGGAACGGCTCAGTAGCGGTTGCCGGCCGTCCAGCTGGTCGCCGCCTTCGGAAAGGTCGGGCGGTCGAACAGAACGGACAAAACGGAGGCGACGAAGGTGTTTGACTTAGGCATGGGAGTGTCTCTCGGGTTCAGTTGGCATTCTGTATACCAGCGCGAACCTCTACCTAATGCGCTGCGGTAAGTTACAGTAGTGCCAGCGAAAACTGGCGGCTATGCGATAAACGCAGGGCTCGTGACCGTTGCAGTAAGCAACGTGCCCGGATGAACGGGATGATCCCGCTCTCGTCCCCGCCTTAGTCCCCTCGGTCCCCCTCAGTGTCCCCTTACGTCCCGCGCGGTTTGGCCCGCGCCGTTGGAACAGCGTTCGCTGGATCGTCAGGCCAGGGATGGCGCGGATAACGGCCTTTCATGTCGGCCTTAACGGCAGCCCAAGACCCCGACCAGAAGCTGGGCAAATCCTTCGTAATTTGGATCGGACGGCTGGCGGGTGACAGCAAGTTCAACGTCAACGGTCGGTTGCCGCGCGCAATCGCGGGATGGCGGGTCAGGCCGAACAGCTCCTGCACGCGGATGTGGAGCGCGGGTGCCTGAGGCCCCTCGTAGTCAATTGTGTGGGCATTGCCGGTTGGCGCGGTGAAGTGCGTTGGCGCTTCGGCGTCAACCAGTTGCCGCGCGGTCCACGGCAGCAGCGCTTCGATTGCGGCGCCAAGATCGGCGGCCGTGATCTCATCGAGCCGCGATTTGCCGGCCAGATAGGGGGCGAGCCAAACTTCAGTGGTGGCTGCTAGCCTGGCGTCGGTAAGATTTGGTAGCTCGGTAAACCCGCTTGCGGCCAAGAACGCGACCCGATCTCGCAGCTGAAGATGCGCTTTGCTCCACGGCAGGCGCGCGATACCGCTGCCATCCGCCCCAATCTGCCCGCTGCCGAGCTGTCCAAGGCCCAGCTGTCCAATCCCGCGTGCCAGGGCAGTGGCAACGTCCGGCCCAGCCTTAAGGCGGCGCGGTTCGGCAGCGATCAATATGCAATCAAGACGGCGGACGCGGCGGGCCCGAACGGCAAGCGCGGTATCATCAAAGGCGACTTCGTCAGCCTCGACGATGCGGTCACCGGCAAAGGCCAGCACGTCAGCTTCTGAGGCCGGTGCCGCTAGAAGAATGCGCGCGCGTGCCGCCGTCCCCTGCAATTCAGCCACGACCAACCAAGGGCTAGCTGATAACGGCGCCGTCGGGTCGAGATACGCGCCGCGACCGTTGGCGAGCAGATAGTGCCCGCGCGTGGCATCTCGCGCTCCATCGCGCTGCTTGGCGATCCGGTCGGGGTAGGCGAGCGCAAGCAAGGCCGCCGTATCGGCGCGCGCTCCCGTTGCGCTCTTTCGTGTACCACCCGCAGCACCCGTGCTCGAACCAGCCACCGCCGCATCAGCCCAGCGACGCGCAAGCCCGCGCGCATCATCGGCGCGCCGTGAACGGTCGCGGCGAAAGTTGACAAGCCGCGTCGACAAATCCGCGTCGGCCCCGCCGAGCCCGCGCTCAACGACAAGCGCTGCGATCTCGGCTGCATCCAGCGCGGCTCCGAATTGAGCTGCCGAAATGACCATCGCCGCGAGCCGAGGCGGCAGCGGCAGCGCGCGGATACGGCGGCCAAGCTCCGTGATGCGCCCGTCGCCATCAATCGCTCGCAGCGTTGTTAATTCCGCGCGTGCCGCCATGAGGGACGCCAGGGGTGGCGGATCGAGCCAACGCAACGACAGCGGATCAGACGTGCCCCATTCGGCGCAATCGAGCACCAGTGAGGCAAGGCCAGCGGCGCGGATTTCAGGATCAGAAAACGGGATCAGTGCAAGCGTCTGCGGCTCGTCCCAAAGGCGATAACATACGCCAGGTTCGGTGCGCCCGGCTCGGCCCCGCCGTTGGTCTGCAGACGCGCGAGACACCCGCACCGTCTGCAGCCTTGTCAGCCCGCTGTCGGCCTCATACCGCGGCACTCGGGCAAGACCGCTGTCGATCACGACCCGCACCCCTTCGATCGTCAGCGACGTTTCTGCAATCGACGTCGCCAGCACGATTTTTCGACGGCCTGGCCGTGCAGGCTCCACGGCGCGATCCTGGGCGGCCGGGTCCATCGCCCCATAGAGCGGCGCAATGTCGACCGATGGATCGCGCACGGCCTCGATCAGGCGTTCTTCGACGCGCCGGATTTCGCCTTGGCCCGGCAGGAATGCAAGGATTGATCCGTCTTCCGCCGAAAGCGCGCGCACGATTACGGCCGCCATTTCATCTTCGAGGCGGCGTGTTAGCTCGCGGCCAGCGTAACGGGTTTCGACGGGATACATCCGCCCCGCGCTCTCAATGATCGGGACTGTGACGGGGACGTAAGATGTCGGTTCGCTCAGCGACGGCCCGCTATCAAAACCGTCCCCCAGTAAAGCCGCAACGCGCGCGCCGTCGAGCGTTGCCGACATCACCAGAATGCGCAGGTCTTCGCGCAGGCCGGCCCGGGCGTCGAGCGCTAAGGCGAGCCCCAGGTCGGCGTCGAGCGAGCGCTCGTGATATTCATCAAAGAGTACGGCGGCGACCCCTTCGAGTGACGGGTCATCGAGGATCATCCGCGTGAACACGCCCTCCGTCACGACTTCGATTCGAGTCCGGGCGCTAACGCGGGTGCCTAGCCGCGCCCGTATGCCAACGGTTTCGCCGAGCCGTTCGCCAAGTGTGCGCGCCATCCGGTCCGCCGCGCCCCGAGCTGCCAAACGGCGCGGTTCGAGCACCAGGATGCGGCCATCGCCGCGCCACGGACAATCGAGCAACGCGAGCGGCACACGCGTCGTCTTGCCAGCGCCAGGGGGCGCCACGAGCACCGCCGATGTCCCAACCGACAATGCATCGAGCAGCGCTGGCAACGCATCGTCGATCGGCAAGGGTGGATGATTGGCGTGGCGGATCAACACAGACATCGCCGTCGTATGCGCGTGCGCCTCCCTGTCGCGCAAGTCGGCTGTCGCGCAAGTTGGCTTCAAGCGATCAGCGGCGTCCGATGATCATCGCTCGGTCACGATAGTTGCGGCGACCGGTCCGCCCGTCAGATCAATCTCGACTGGCGCACGACGGGCTTCGGGCCGTTTCGCTGTTGATGCGATGAGCCACGGCTGAGGCGCTATCGCTGCACTCTGGCCATCGACGCACATCCCCGACGGCGGACCGGTCTTAAGCCGCGCCAATTCGGCCTCGTCGAGGCATCCGCCCGCCGCCTGCGAGGCGAGCTGAGCCGCGTCTGCCAATGAGGCAAAAACTGGCGCGGTTAGTAACGTCCCACCCTGGAGGATCGCGACGACGTGGCGGCCATCGGCGCTAAATTGCGCCGTCACGGCCCGAGCATTAAGCCCCGTCACGATCGCGTAACCCTGCCCCGTCAGCCCATCGTGCAAGGTTACATCGCCGTCCCACCCATACGACAGCAACGTTTGGCCACCACGATTCCAAGCAACGCCTCGGACCTCGCCGGGCGGGCGCGTCAGTTGGAACAGGGCTTCACCCGTCTCCGCATTAAAAACGATGGCGCTGCCGTCATCGGCAATCGCAGCGATGCGGTCGCCGCCTGGATAACGGTCACCTGCCGAACTCTCGTTCTCTGGCGCTGCAAAGCGTGGAGCAAACTGGCCCGACAGAAGCGTGCGGCCGGGCGCGCGCAAGACGACGGTTGCAGCGGTCGTATCAAGCGTGTGGACGTGAACGGCGCCGTCCCCGTAAGCGAGGACGCGGTCGCCGTCGTCGCTAAATGCTACGCCAACAGGATCGCCCTGGTAACCCTTGAAGCGAGCCGTTTGCCGCCCCGTCATTGCGTCCCAAACCCGAACCGTGCGATCGCCCGCCGCCGACGCGACGCGCTGACCGCGAGCGTCGAAGGCCAGCGCGTGAATTGTCCCCTCGTGGCCACGCAACGTCAGCCTGGCGCGCCCGCTCGTGGAATCCCACAGCCGGACCGTCATATCGAGAGAACCGCTGGCAACCGTACGCCCGTCGTGGCTGATCGCGGTGACCGTGACGTCCGCGTCATGGGCAGCGAACGCGCTCAGCCGCTGGCCAGTGGTCAGCGACCAAACCTCCGCCGTATCATCAGATCGCGGCAAGACGATGCGGCTGCACGTCGGATCAATCGAGGCGCCAAGCAGCAAGCGCGATTCCGCCGTCACGCCAACGGTCAAAGGGCGGGCAGAACCCGGCCATGTGGCCGATACCGGTTTGCCCGCTGCATCACCTGCAACTGATACCGCGACGATACCCTGTGCGAGGTTTGCCACGACAGCCCGCTTAGCGTCGGGGCAAAACATCGCCGATGGTACCGCCATCGTTTCAGCTGGCCGAGCGCCCAGCGGGGCCATCGATGACAACGTGCGGTGAACCGCACTGGCAGCTGGCAACACGCTATCGTTGCGCACGGTGCCAGGTGGCAGCGCCGCGACGCGATGCAAAGCTTCGGCAGCCAACATTAATCCGGTTTGGGGCTGACCCGCCGTCAGCTTCTGATCAGACAGCGCGGCCAATTTGCGAATGTTGGCGGCTGCAACTTGGAGCCGGGCGGCCGTAGCGCGGGCCGTCTGCCGATCGGCATCGCCCGTCCCATGACCCTGCGTCGTGCTTGCTTCAGTGGCATTCGACGGTCCAGCTATCAAACCGGTTTCGCCGTCTGGCCGACCAGTCCGATCATAGTCGGGCCCACCGTTGTGGCGTGCCGCTTCCCCCGCCGCGTGATCCGCCACCTCGGACGCGCTTTGCAAAGCCCTGTCGTGACCCGTCGCGTTTTGCTTCGGGCCCGCCGCCTCGGTCACTTGCGTCGGCGATGGTTCAATTGCGACCTTCGACCCGGCCATAAACCGTGGCAGCGCGATCACGCCGACCACGAGCCCGGCTGCAAGTAACGGGATCAACAACGAACGGCCCGCCCGTCGACGATCAATTTCTGTGACTTCAAGGGCCACGACCCTCTGAGTCGATTGCGCCACGCTGCGCATAATGAAGCGCCGCTCGCCATCGCTAAATTTAGATGGGTGCACCAACATCCAGCCTTCTGCGACCGTCAGCGAGGGACCAGTCAGCAACAACGGCTGTTTCTTGTCGTTGTGGGCCCTCGACCACAGCTGATAGCCAGCCTTGAAGCGCTGATGCCAGAGAAAGAAGTCGAGCTTGCCTTTAAGGTCAGCATCGAGCTTGCGGTCTTTATCGTGGACCTCGTCCGTCACGCCGCTCATCTCAAATATCCCAGGCTCAACAATGGTTTGCTGAAACTCGACTTGAATTCACAAGGTCGGCCAACGGCTGTGGAAAGCGAGGAGAGATCGGCAGCCATAGGGGTTGCAGCACCCCGAATCACCTCACGGTACGACCATGACCGAGGGGTATTGAGCAGGTCTTAACGTTTCCCTCGAGGCTCAGTGAACGCCGGTGGTGCGCAAGGTCGCATCGGCTGGCGGCGGAACGTCGGTTTGGAGGTTGTGATGTTGCAGTGGACAAGTTCGGTTGGGTCATTGGGCGTTGGGTTGGCGCTGGCATGCGGCGCGGCTACTGTTTCTGGCTGCGCGAATGCGCCGGGTGGCAGCTTTGATTTGACGAGTGGTTTTTTGGGCCAGTCGACGGCCGAGCCAGGCAAAGCAAAGAGCCTCTCCGAATTGAAGCAAGCGCATTTGGAAGCGCCAGGTGATGCTAGCGCCACGGTCGCCTATGCGCGCGGCTTAAAATCGGTCGGCCGTTCGAAGGACGCCTTGGCACTCGTTGAGGGCGCAGCTGGATCCCAACCGGACAACCAGAAACTTGTCGTGGAACAGGGCCTTCTCGCCCTCGAACTCGGCCAGACGGCGAAAGCCCAGCATGCCTTGTTGCGCGCTTCGCCCGATACCAAAGACTGGACGGTTCTGTCTGGGCTCGGCGTGGCCCATGCGGGCGTTGGCCAGCACACGAAAGCGCAGGGATACTTCCAGCGCGCGCTTGAAATATCCCCCGGCAACCCGACGGTGCTGAACAATCTGGCGTTGAGCTACATCCTGGACAAGAAGGTCGAAAAAGGCCGTGACCTGTTGCAACAGGCATCAGCGACGGGCGGAGATAAGCCGCAAATCGCCCACAACTTAGAGTTGGCGCTAGCGTTACATTCTGGCGGTCAGGCTTCAGACAAGCCATCGAGCAAAAAAGGTCCTGGCGCCAAGGTTCCAAGCACTGCGGCAGCCTCGCCCGCCATGGCATCGGTCGGCGCCGAGCGCACCCCAGCATTGGCGCCGTCGGTCAATGCCAACCGAATAGCAAAATCAACCGATCCGGCAATCGCTGGCCCGCCAGCCACCACCACGTCCATAGCCAACGCGGCAGCCTCCGGAACCAGCAATGCCGCTCCAATACCGACTGCTGAACCCCTCGCGGCAGTGGAAGCGCGTGCGCCCGTCGAAAAGGCCTCACTTGAACCCGTTTTGCCGCAGATCCTTAATTTCGGTGGGCCGCTAGCTCATCGTTAGGACCAATCGTCGACCGGTTGCGTCAAACCCGGCCTTGCGCACCTGTTCAGTTTTCGGCAATAACGGCCGGGCGGTCGATCGTGTTTAAAAAAGCGCGCGCGTCGCCTAATTTGCCGCCTTAGCTCAGTTGGTTAGAGCGCTGGTTTGTGGAACCAGAGGTCCCCCGTTCAAGCCGGGGAGGCGGTACCAATTCTCATGTGAGGCGACCAGATTGTCTTGGCCCCATGAGCTGGAATACTGCTGATTTGAGCCTCGCGCCCTTCCCGACCCGAAGCCACCCCGATCCACATGGCGAAGCGCGCCACCCCCAGGCTTGAGCCTTAGCGTTCGACGGGCTATGACCCGGGCCTGCACACGCGGCATTCAGCGATCCGCCATGCCACGAATTTCGCCGCTGCCCGCTGGGCATAGGCTCCGATTGAAGGGCCTGACATATGACCGAAACGTCCACCCAGAATGATCGGCAGACCGTGGGTCCGGGCCAACCAAAAACCACATCCTCCCCGGCCATGCCATCGTTGGAGGATGGCTCCCCGCCACGAAGCGCGCCAGCCGCCGCTCAACTAGCCGCCAGCCCGTCACCCGCCGTGCCCGTCCAGCTCGCAGCCGCCCAGCCCGCGCCGCGGTCCGTCCGCACCTATCTGACGTTCGAAAAACCGATCGCCGAACTCGAAGCCAAGGTGAGTGAACTCAAAGCGCTCGCCCAAAACGGTTCGGCCGTCCCGATCGTCGATGAGATCAAACGGCTCGAACAAAAAGCCCGGCAGGCCCTGGTCGACACCTACGCCAAGCTGACCCCGTGGCAGAAGGCCGAGGTCGCACGCCACCCCGACCGTCCGCACTGCATTGATGTCGTGAAAGGCTTGATCGAGGATTTCACCCCGCTGTCGGGCGACCGCTATTTCGGCGACGACGCGGCCATCGTCGGCGGGCTCGGCCTTTTCCGCGGCCGTTCGGTGGTCGTAATTGGCCATGAAAAAGGCTCAGACACTGAAGGCCGCATCCGCCACAACTTCGGCATGGCCATGCCCGAGGGCTACCGCAAGGCGATCCGCCTGATGGAAATGGCCAACAAGTTCGGCCTCCCCGTTGTAACGCTCGTGGATACGGCCGGTGCTTACCCCGGAATCGCCGCCGAGGAGCGCGGGCAGGCCGAAGCCATCGCCCGGTCGACCGATTGCTGCCTCGCCCTGACAGTTCCAATCGTGTCGGTCATTTTGGGCGAAGGCGGCTCAGGCGGCGCCATCGCGATCGCCACGGCCAACCGTACCCTCATGATGGAACATTCGATCTACTCGGTCATCTCGCCCGAGGGCGCAGCCTCGATTATTTGGCGCGACAGCGCAAAACGAGAAGAGGCCGCCACCGCCTTAAAAATTACCGCCCAAGACCTTGAGCAACTCGGCGTCATCGATGAGATCGTAAAAGAGCCGCTCGGTGCCGCCCATCGCGACCCGGCCGCAGCCATCAAGTCGATCGGCGCAGCGCTGGCGCTCTCACTGGCAACGTTTGATGGCATGGCGCCCGAGGCGATTCGCCGCCAACGGCATGATCGTTTCTTGGAGATTGGCCGCAAGCTTTAGGTCTTGCTGCCGCCGCGCCCCTGCCAAATTTGATGCCGATAGAGGGCGGGTGCGGGAAGCGTAATTGACTGAGTCGCTTTTTTGTTAGCATTGACGACGCGTTAACGGCGGTTGGTGTTTAACGGGTGTTGGGCGGTTGCGACAGCGGCATGTCGACATTGCGACCGGCGTTCACTGCCAACGACAGGCTCAAACCGACGGACAGACACAAGCTGGCGAATGGGCCTAAGTCGACGGACAGGTGAGCCCGTCGGCAAACGGAAACGGGGACTAAAACGGTCAATGCGAATAGTTTCATCGCGATCGAACGGTTGGACAGCCCGATTTATGCAATTGGGCACACACGTGGTCACTCAGGTGAGCACGCAAGTGCGTGCGGTGGTGCGTGCCAGTCGTAGCGCGGCACGGCGGCCAGTAACTCGCCCAATATCGCGCATTACTTTCGTCGCCAGCGTTGCCGCAATTCTGGCCGCCTGCGCCAGCGCTCCGGTTTTGCCGCCCCCGTCTGAGTTGCCGCTGTCGAGGGAAGCCATGATGCTTTTGGGCTCCAAAGGCATGACGTCCGAAGCGCCGATCTTCGTTCGCATTTTTAAAGAAGAATCAGAGCTCGAAGTCTGGAAGCAGCGCTCCGACGGTCGCTTCTACCACTTCAAAACCTATCCGATTTGCAACTGGTCGGGCGAACTCGGCCCCAAGTTGAAGCAGGGCGACAAACAGGCGCCCGAAGGCTTCTACACGGTCGCCATGAACCAAATGAACCCCAACTCGAGTTTTTATCTCGCCTATAATCTGGGGTTTCCCAACGCCTTTGATCGCGCGCACGATCGGACCGGCGACTTCTTGATGGTCCACGGCAAATGCAAATCAGCGGGCTGCTACGCGATGACGGATGCGCTGATCGAGGAGATCTACGCCGTCTCCCGCGATGCGCTGCGCAGCGGCCAACAATCGTTCCACGTCCACGCGATGCCGTTTCGAATGACCGAGGTCAACATGGCCCGTCATGCCAAGCATCAGTGGATGCCGTTCTGGCAGACCCTAAAGCCCGGTTACGACGCGTTTGAAGCCAACCGGGTGCCGCCCGAGGTTGCGATTTGTGAGCGCAAATACGTCGTTGATGTCGTGCCGCCGCAAACGCGGTTGGCTGCCGATGGCCAATGCCCAAGGTTTGAGCGCCCCATCTACGCCGCGTTCACGCCATTGCCGGAGCCGGGCGCAAAGCCTCCAAACCAGAGCGTCGCAACGGCAGGCTCGACAATAGCAGCCGCAACCGCAGGACCTCAGGCGATCACGTCCGCCCAAGTTAATGCAACCCAGTCCAACGTAACCCAGTCCAATGTAAACCCGGGACCATTGACCGTTCCACTACCGAGCCCGGCTCCCGTCGCTGGACCAGCAGCCAACTACTCATCAGCGCTTGCTCCACCGTCGAGACGGCCATCACAACGGCCCGATCGCCCCACATCGCCCTACCCGTTTAACACGGCACCGATGAACGCTCTCGGGCTCGGCGCCAATTGATGGTCGAGGAGGAGGGCTGAACCATGCTCGGCGCATCTCCCCCGGCCCAACGCCGAACGCTGATATTGATCCTCCTCACTGGCATCGCAGCTGCCGCCGTTGCATTTGCGATGCTTTCGCAGCACGGCCCCGGCCGCCGGGCCAGCAGCGAGCCAAAAGTCGGCCCGTCTCCAGCTGCAGATACCGCCGTCGTCGTCGACCCCGCCCGTGCCGCTGCCCGCGAGGCCGACCGGCGCGCCATGGCCGTCGGCCGGGCGACGAGCCTTGCCTGGGCAACAGCGGGGCTCGCGCTTCCAGGGACGCCCGACCTCGATCGGCTCGACGCTCGGCTCGCGGCTCATGGCTTTGCTCAAGGGGCCGCCGTTCTCATCCGTATCTTTAAGCGCGAGCACCACCTCGAAGTCTGGCTCGCCCGCGACGGCCGATTCCATCGGTTCGCGACCTACCCGATTTGCCGCTGGTCGGGCGGACTTGGCCCCAAGTTCCAAACCGGCGACCGTCAAGCCCCCGAGGGGTTCTACAATGTGTCAGCGGCCCAGTTGAACCCGGCCAGTCGCTGGTACCGCAGCTTCAATCTCGGCTTTCCCAACCTCTATGACCGGGCATCAGGCCGCACCGGAAGCGCCTTGATGGTCCACGGCGGCTGCTCGTCGAGTGGCTGTTATGCGATGACGAACCCGGTGATGGGCGAAATATGGACGTTGTTGACAGCTGCGCTGCAAAACGGCCAGAACAGCGTCCAGGTCCAGGCGTTTCCATTTCGGCTGACCGATGCCGCGCTCGATGAAGCCGCGCGCCATCCCGATGCCGCGTTTTGGCACCAACTAAAGCGCGGTCACGACCTTTTCGAAGCCAACCAGCTTCCGCCCGCCGTCATCGTTTGCAAAGGCGCCTATCAGTTTTCATCGGGCGCGGGTCGGCCCGAGTTAACTCCCGCAATCAAAAGGAGTTGTCGCCCGGCCGGACGACTTGCAGGGATATCACGTTGATCGCTGGATGCGTCACGCGCCACAGCAGATAGGAGGCAAAAATGGCACTCCGCCCGTGCTACATTGCTGCTATAGCCATCCAGGCGGGTCGGCGCACGTCACGCTCCAACGGTATTGGATTTTGATCGCCCTATGACCGTCGCGCACGTCCAATTGGAACTCCAACAGCACACGTCGGGCCGCATCGGCTTGTCCAAGTCGGCGGACGCTCGACCACGTCAGTCGTCTGGCGGTGTTCGCTTCGACCGCCCTCGCGACCGCTGGGCCTTAGCCATGACGCTTCTCGCGTGCGTGTCGTTGGCCAACCTGCAATCGCCAGCCTTGGCCGTCTCGATCGAGCTTAAGGACGTCGCCGCCGACCGTATTGAACGCCAGCGCGCCGCCGCCGAAGGCAGCCTTCCGCTCCCCGGCACACCCGACCTCGCGCGGCTCACCGATCGCCTCACGGAAAAGGGCCTGAAGCTCGGCTCGCCCATCCTGTTGCGCGCCTTCAAGTCTGAATCCGAGTTTGAGGTCTGGATCCGCAAAGACGAGACATTCGTCTTATTCGCGACCTACCCCGTCTGCCACTGGTCGGGCACGCTTGGGCCAAAACTCAACGAGGGTGACAGGCAGACGCCGGAGGGCTTCTACACCGTCACCCGCCACCAGATCCGCCACGTCGGCCGTTGGCCTCGGTCGTTGAACCTAGGCTTTCCCAACGCCTTTGACCGCTCGCTTGCCAGGACCGGCTCACACATTCTCGTCCATGGCGGATGCTCGTCGGTCGGTTGCTTTGCGATGACCGATTCGGTCATGGCCGAAATCTACCAACTGACCGAGCAGGCGCTGGCTGGCGGACAGGTCCACCTGCCCGTCCACGTTTTTCCATTCAGGATGACGCAGGCCAATCTCGCCAGCCAAAAGTCGAGCCCCTGGCACGACTTCTGGTCGAACATGAAAGACGGCTACGACTTGTTTGACGACACGCGCCGCCCGCCGCGTGTGGCAACTTGCGATGGGCGCTACCGGTTCACAGATAGCGCCCTTGAGGAGGGGGCGTCCAACGGCCCTTTAGCAGTGTGCGGCGAGACGCTCGCCGCGCTGGAAACTCTGGGCCGATTGTCGTCCAGTGCCCAGGCCCGAATCTCGCTGTTGGGGAACCCGCCGGTGGCGTCGGTCCGGTCGCTCCCCCAACACCGGTTGAGGCATCTAAGCGCCGCGATCCAGAACGCTCGCGCCGCCGCGCGACAGCTGGCGCGACGGCAGCCGCTTCCGAACTTAGCAACAACAGCGATGATGCCGATCCCCGCGCCCTGCTCGATGCAACGCGCTAGCTGCCGCAAGTTCATGGCCTCGTCGGCTAACCGCGCCAAAGTCATCGCCGCTGCGCAAACCCGCAGCGTCAGGCAAGCGTCCCGCAGCCAGTCCGTCCGCTGAGCTGCCCCAGTTCCCGTCTCAGCTCCGATTTGCAGCCGTCTCGATCGGGCTCCAGCCGCTGGCCCGAGCGCCGTTAATCGTGTGTGTTGCGGGCCAGCAGGCGGCGTGCCATCAGGCGCGGTCCGCCAAGGAGAGAGCGCATGAACATCAACACGGTGCTGAACTTCCTTGAAAAGTGGGGCGAGCGCACGATTTTCGCCAGCCGCTGGCTGTTGGCACCGATCTATCTAGGACTATCGGTGGCGCTTTTCGCGCTGCTCGTGGTCTTCGCCAAAGAACTATTCCACCTCATGACGCACCTGTTCACGTCGAACGAAATCGACGTGATCCTTGCCGTCCTAGCCCTCGTCGATATTGCCATGACCGGCTCGTTGCTGATCATCGTCATCTTTTCGGGCTATGAAAACTTCGTCTCCAAGATCAAGCACGATGGCCACGTCGATTGGCCAGCCTGGATGGGCACGATCGATTTCTCGGCGCTCAAACTCAAGCTGTTGTCGTCTATCGTCGCAATCTCGGCCATCCAACTCTTAAAAGAGTTCATGAGCATTAAGCAGGTGACCGAAGCCGATGAGCGCAAGCTCTTTTGGCTGGCCGTGATCCACATGGTGTTCGTTGGCTCGAGCGTTCTGTTAGCGTTGTCGGACCGGATATCGGCCGGGACGCATACCGGGAACGGCGGTGGCAAAGGTGGCGACCACTAACCCTCGAGCCATCCCGTCTCGTCAGGCCATCTTACCGATCCGAGTCAGTGCCGCTGCCAGTAAAAACGCCGTCATCGCCACGACCAGCCCTGCGAGTGCCAGCGTCTCAAATGTCCCTAAGTATCTGATGCCAATAGCATAAATTGGCGGGCCAATCGCCTGCCCGATGAAAAACGAAAATGCATGCAGTGACACCGCTGCGCCGCGTGCGTCAGGCGCCAGTTCCGTCGCCTGGGTTTGTAGCGAATTGTGCACCATGTAAAACCCGAAGCCGAGCACGACAAACGCGGCCGCCTCGCTCTGCCACCCCGGCGAAAGTGCAGCCAGCAGGAAGCCGATGCCAGCCGTCGTGCCGCCCAGGCGGATCATGTTAAACTGCCCGCCGACGAACGCTAAGATGCGCTTGACGGTCAAAGTATAGATGATGCCGCCGAGCCCAGCTGCGGCTGCGATAACACCAGCCTCTTTCACGCTGCCAGCACCGCGCGCCTCCAACATCGAGGCGACGTGCGGCAACAACCCAAACAGCGCCGTTCCGCCAATCGCCACGGCCGTAAAGCAAACGATCGCACGCGGATTTTGAAACACGCGGGCATAACCGGTCCTGACCGACCTGAAGGTCAAAATTCCCGTGCCAGGCTTCACGCGTGGGGCAACCGACACCAGCGCGATCCCGGTCGCGATCGCGATCAGCCCGCTGCCAAGCCACATCACGGTCCGCCAACCATAAGCATCGCCGACGAGACCTGCGACCAGCGTGCCCGTCAGGTGACCCGTCAGCATCCCAAGTAACAACCGGGATAAAGCCACTTGCCGGCCCTCGACCCCCACGCTGTCGCCGACGATCGAGAGCGCGATCGGGATCGTTCCGCCCGCCGACGCGCCCGCAAGCAGCCGCGCCGCAAACAACGCATCGGGGCTCGGCGCCATCGCCGAGATCGCCAGCGCAACCGTCAATAGCCCGAGGCACACGACCATCACGCGCCCCTTGCCAGCCGCGTCCGACAGCGGACCGAGGACAAGCTGCGCCAACGCATAGGGCAGCGCGAATGCAGACGCGACCAGCGCCATGTGCTCAGGCGTGGTTGCAAAACTACGCGCCATGTCGGTCACCAGCGGGTCGGCAAAGCGTACCGTCAACGCGGCAGCAAACGCGCACAGGGACAGCGCCGTCAAATGGGTCATGGAGTGGTGTGCAATCGGAAGGGGGAACGTTGGCGCTCTGCCCATACGCCGGCAGCCGCATGGCAACCAAGGCCGCACCTGGCGACCGCTGGACGCGCGGCTTTGCTGCAACAGCCGTTGCCGCCGTTAGTCCCAAATCGGCAAACTGGTTCAGCGAGGCGCGAGCGCCCCGCTGAATACGCTATCGTCGCGATCACTTTACGCTCAGAACCAGCGCTCACAACGAGCCCTTAGAACAGACCCTCGATCTGCCCCTGGTCGTTGAGCCGGATGAGATCGGCTGACGGCACGCGAGGCAGGCCCGGCATCGTCATGATGTCGCCTGTGATGACAACGACAAACTCGGCGCCAGCCGATAGCCGAAGTTCGCGCACGGGTACGATATGGCCGGTCGGAGCACCGCGCTTGTTAGGGTCGGTCGAGAACGAATACTGCGTCTTTGCCATGCACACTGGCAGATGCCCGTAGCCTGCCGCTTGCAACTCCTTGAACTGCGTCTCGACGCTTGGATCACACGCGATATCGCTCGCCCGGTAAATCTCGGTGGCGATCGTTTTGACTTTGTCGCGCAGTGGCATGTCGTCGGGGTAAAGCGGCTTGAAGGCAGCTTTCCCACTGTTTGCGACCTCCACAACATGGTGGGCGAGGGCCTCCGCGCCTCTGCCGCCATCGGCCCAGTGCGTGCACAAAAACGCTTTCGTGCCCATGCTCTCGGCTGCCTTCATCACCTCTTGGACTTCAGCCTCGGTGTCCGTGATGAACCGGTTGATCGCAACGACCGGCGGCACACCGAATTTCGAGATGTTCTCAATGTGGCGTTTCAGGTTATCGCAGCCTTTGGCGACCGCTGCCGTATTCTCGATCTTGAGGTCGTCCTTGGCGACCCCGCCGTGCATCTTGAGCGCGCGGATCGTCGCCACGATGACGGCTGCTGCGGGTTTAAGCCCAGCCTTTCGGCACTTGATGTTGAAAAATTTTTCCGCGCCGAGATCGGCGCCGAAGCCCGCTTCCGTCACCACGAAATCGCACAATTTGAGCGCGGTCTGCGTTGCCAGCACCGAGTTACAGCCGTGGGCGATGTTGGCGAACGGGCCGCCGTGGATGAAAACCGGATTGTTTTCCAGCGTCTGCACGAGGTTGGGCGATAGCGCATCCTTGAGCAATACTGCCATCGCGCCATCGCCTTTCAGATCGCGGGCAAACACCGGCTTCTTGTCGCGGGTGTAGGCCACGACGATGTTTCCGATCCGCTTCTCCAGATCTTTGAGATCGGTCGCCAGGCAAAAAATCGCCATGATCTCAGAGGCAACCGTGATGTCGAAGCCATCTTCGCGCGGGAAACCGTTGGCCGTACCACCGAGCGAATTGACGATCTGACGGAGCGCCCGATCGTTCATGTCCATCACGCGGCGCCATGCGATGCGCCGCTGATCGATGCCGAGCGTGTTGCCCCAATAGATGTGGTTGTCGAGCAGCGCCGACAACAAATTGTGCGCGCTGGTTATGGCGTGAAAGTCGCCGGTAAAATGGAGGTTGATGTCTTCCATCGGAACGACTTGCGCATAGCCTCCGCCAGCCGCTCCGCCCTTGACACCAAAGCACGGGCCTAGCGATGGCTCACGCAGGCAGCTCATGGCGCGCTTGCCGATCCGGTTCAGCGCATCCCCTAAGCCGACTGTTGTCGTCGTCTTACCTTCGCCCGCTGGCGTCGGGTTGATGGCCGTCACGAGGATCAGCTTACCGTCCGGCTTGCCCTTGAGGGTTGCGATAAACTCAGCTGAAATCTTCGCCTTTGTCGTCCCGTATGGCACCAACGCATCGGCTGGAATTCCGATCTTCTGCGCAATCTCCCCAATCGGCCGCATCTTTGCTTCGCGTGCGACTTCGATGTCCGACTTCACCACATGATCCTCCTGGATATCTCGACGTGTGCTGAACGTTGCAACTTCCGCCGAGCTCTAACAGCGAAAAGAGTATCGGTATACGATATGCCAAAGCGCATCCTCCCATTGGGTTTGCAACTGCGAAGGTTTGCGGCACTGCGTCATCGAATTGTTGGGCTGCAAAAGTAAACGGTTCTTTACAACTTAAGTCGGCGGTATATCGTATGCCACGGCGCTCCATAGCCCTCGGGGCAGCCAACGCTCGTTCGGGTCTGGAGGCATCGCTGGTTACGGATCTCGCGTGTCTTCAAAAACACGCAAGTCGAGCGCAAAAAATAATCGGGCCCGACAGCGAAACCGTCGTAGCGCCAGCGCGCGACGAGTTGAGCGTCGCGGAGGAACGTGACGTCAAGTGAAGCGGAAATTCTTCTGAAGTTTTGAAGCAGGCGCCCCTTGGTCGTTGGCCAGGGATCCGTTTGCGTTGATCGGCCGGTATGCCGGCACGGGGAGTGGTATGGACGAGATCAACGCGCTGATGCACGGCTTTTCCGTCATCTCGACTCCGTTCAACCTGATGTTGATGGTTGTCGGGATCGTCCTGGGGGTGATCATCGGCGTGCTGCCGGGCCTCGGCGGCGCCAACGGCGTTGCCATTCTGCTCCCGCTCACGTTCACGATGCCGCCGACATCAGCAATCATTTTGTTGTCGTGCATTTATTGGGGTGCGCTGTTTGGCGGGGCGATCACGTCGATCCTGTTCAATATCCCAGGCGAGCCATGGTCCGTCGCCACCACCTTCGATGGCCACCCAATGGCGCAACAGGGCCGCGCTGACGAAGCGCTAACAGCTGCCTTCACATCGTCGTTCGTTGGCGCGCTCGCGGCCGTCATCATGATCACCTTCCTCGCACCGGTGATTTCGAAATTCGCGTTGAGGTTCGGGCCAGCGGAGTTTTTCGCTGTCTACTTTTTGACGTTTGCCAGCTTCATCGGCATGGGCAAAGGCAGCGCCTGGAAGACACTCGCATCCATGGCGCTGGGCTTCACGCTTGCCGCCGTCGGACTGGATAAGGTGACGGGCCAGCTCCGATTGACGTTTGGCTTTGAAGAACTGCTATCGGGCTTCGACTTCCTGATCGCCGTGATCGGTCTGTTCGGTATCGGCGAAATCTTGTCGTCGATGGAAGATGGTTTGAAATTCCAAGGCAAGGCCGCCAACATTCGGCTCAATGCCGTCTGGCAGACCTGGAAGCGCCTCCCGTCCTATTGGGCAACATCTCTCAAAAGCTGCATCATTGGCATTTGGATGGGCATCACGCCGGGCGGCGCGACACCGGCCTCCTTCATGAGTTACGCCATCGCCAAGCGCTCGTCTAAAAACGGCGCTAATTTCGGCAAGGGCGAGATCGAGGGCGTCATCGCGCCAGAAACCGCCGCGCACGCCGCCGGCACGGCCGCCCTGCTGCCAATGTTGACGCTTGGCATTCCAGGCTCACCAACCGCCGCCGTGCTGCTCGGCGGCCTCTTGATTTGGGGCTTGCAGCCAGGCCCTATGCTGTTCATCGAGCAAAAGGATTTCGTCTGGGGCCTCATCGCTTCAATGTATCTTGGCAACGTCGTTGGCCTCATCATCGTGCTGACCTGCGTACCGATGTTTGCAGCCATCCTGCGCATTCCGTTCTCGATCATCGCCCCCGTCATCTTGGTCATCTGCGCCGTTGGGGCCTACACGGTTCACAACTCGATGTTCGACGTCTGGCTGATGCTTGGCTTTGGCATTCTCGGCTACGGCTTCAATAAACTCGGCTATCCGCTAGCCCCTCTCGTCCTAGCCATCGTGCTTGGCGACCGCGCGGAGGAAAGCTTCCGTCAGGCGATGCTGTCGTCGCAAGGCAGCCTGTCGATCTTTTGGGCCAACTCACTGGTGTCGACGATCATGGGTATCGGCGTCCTCATGCTGGTTTGGCCACTTGTCACCGCGGCAATCAACAGCGTCCGCGGGCCGCGATCGGCCGAGACGCCAGCTTGAGGAACAGCCGTTACAGCGACCCAATTGCGCGCTATCAACGTGCGCCCGCCGATAAAAGCGGCTGGAAGTTTAGCGAAAAAAGAAGCGTAAACACTCGGGAGACGAAACTATGAAGACCCTCTTCACGAGGCTAACAATTGCAACGGCGGCCACGTTCGGCGCCACCGTGGGCATGGCGACCGTTGCCTTGGCCTGGGAGCCAACCAAGCCTGTCGAATTCGTTATCCCCGCCGGTACTGGCGGCGGTGCCGATCAAATGGCGCGCTTCCTCCAAGGCGTGATCACCAAAAACAATTTGATGACGCAACCGCTCATCGTCGTGAACAAGGGCGGCGGTGCCGGCGCGGAAGGCTTCCTGGACGTCAAAAATGCTAAGGGCAATCCGCACAAGATCATCATCACGCTGTCGAACCTATTCACCACGCCCTACGGCACCGGCGTGCCGTTCAGCTACAAGGACATGACGCCCGTTGCGATGCTCGCGCTGGATCAGTTCATTCTCTGGACGAACGTCGAGTCTGGTTACAAGACCGCTGGCGAGTACATCGCTGCGGTGAAGGCTGGCGACGACAAGAAATTCAAGATGGGTGGCACGGGTTCAAAGCAAGAGGACCAGATCATCACCGCCGCGCTTGAGCGGGTCACGACGCCCAAGAAGTTCACCTATATCCCCTATGACGGCGGCGGTAAGGTTGCCGTGCAGCTCACTGGCAAACACATCGACTCGACGGTCAACAATCCGATCGAAGCGGCTGGCCAGTGGAAGGACGGCAAGCTCGTCCCGATGTGCATCTTCGATAGCAAGCGCTCAACTTATACTGGCAAGATCACGGCTGACAAAGCGTGGTCGGACATTCCGACCTGCAAAGAGTCTGGGATACCTGTTGAATACCAAATGCTTCGCGGCATCTTCATGCCAGGCGGCGTGAAGCCCGACGAAGTCAAATACTACGTCGAGTTGTTCAAGAAGGTCCGCGCGACGCCCGACTGGAAGGAATTTATGGAAAAGGGTGCCTTCAACGACACCTTCAAGGAAGGCGACGACTTCAAAAAGTGGGTCGAGACCGCCGACAAGACGCACTTTGACCTGATGAAGGAAGCAGGCTTCCTCGCAGCCCCTCAATAACACTCAGACGTGACGCAACGGCTGGGCGCTGATCCATGACCATTGGGTCAGCGCCCGGCCACCGGTCCCGAAATACCGTCGATGCCGAATAGGAGCTAAGCGATGCAGCCTGACGAAGAACCCGAAGGCCGTTCCCTGGTCCGCAATCGGACAATGGAAATCGTGATGGCCTTGTTTCTGCTCGCCGTCAGCGCAATCGTGATCAAGGATACGCTACGCCTCGGCATCGGTTGGACGGAGGGCAGCGGCCCGGCTTCGGGTTACTTCCCATTCTACGTCGCGTGCGCATTAGCCGTCGGGAGCCTCGTGACGCTTTACCAAGCGATCATGGGCAAGACCGACGACGCTGACGAGTCGTTCGTATCGGTTCCAGCAATGGGCCGCATTCTCACCGTCCTCATCCCGAGCACGATCTTCGTTGGCCTGATCTCGACATTGGGCATCTATATCGCCTCGCTGTTCTTCATCATGTTGTTCATGATCTTCGTTGGCCGCGAACCGGTCTCACGCAGCGTACTCGTCGCACTCTTTGTGACGATCATGCTCTACATGATGTTTGAGAAGTGGTTCCTCGTGACGCTGCCGAAGAGCGCGCCCGAGCTGTGGGCCTCTGCTCCGCTGGCGCTCCAGGATGGCTTGGAACTCTATCTTGATCGGCTGATCTCGCCCTACTTCGAGCCGATCTACAGGGCCTTTAAATTTATCGGTAATGCGCTTTTCGCAACCGCAAAACCGTGACGCCGCTGTAGGCTAACGGGACGGCCCATCGCTGGAGCAAACTCAGTGTCATTGGAATTTGCAGCAGCGATCGCTGACCCGTCGAGCTTCGCCGTTTGGATGAAGAGCCTCTTTGGCGCCTACGGTACAACGGCCGTGGAGCTGCTTGAAATTATCGGCATCAACATCCTGCTGTCTGGCGATAATGCTGTTGTTATCGCGCTCGCCTGCCGGTCGCTGCCTAAAGACAAACGCTGGGTCGGTATTGCGCTCGGCGTGCTCGCAGCCGTCGTCCTGCGCATCATCTTCACGCTTGGCTTACAGGCCATCCTGACGTGGCCGTTCCTAATGTTGGTTGGCGGCGCCATGCTATTCTACATCGCGATCCAACTCGTGACCGGCGGTGCCCCTGAAGAAAACGACGTCCAATCAAGCACCTCCGTCTGGGGCGCCGTTCGCACCGTTGCTCTTGCCGACATGGTCATGAGCCTCGACAACGTGCTGGCGATTGCGGGCGCGGCCCACGGTAAGCCCGAGCTTATCGTGTTTGGATTAGCGACCTCGATCCCGCTCATTGTCGGCGGCGCGGCGCTGTTTATGGCTTTGTTCACCAAATACCCGATCCTCGTGTGGGCCGGTGCTGCGTTGCTCGGCTGGATCGCCGGCGAGTTGATCTCAAAAGAAGCCGCGCTCCAGAAGGTCTATGCTGACGTTTATGGTCCACTCGGACTAACCCATACGACCTTTGAATATGCGTGCGCCGGCGCCGGGGCCATTCTTGTCGTGCTGATCGGCCTTGCGCTGACGTCAGCTTCGCGAACGGGGGCCGCGGCCGTTAAGCGCGAGCAGCCGCGCACCAACGACGCATAGTTACCATCGGGTGCCTCCACGGCGAACGCCCAAACGACGATCGACCATCGACGTGCGGCAACGAACGGCGCATAACGCCGCCCAACCCGACGCCGTAACGGTCATAGGCGACGGCACCAGAACGTTGCTGTTCAGGACCAGCCCTTGCCATGAACCTTTATGAATTCCAGGCCAAAGAGCTGATCAGTCGTTTCGGGATCGAGATACCGCGCGGCCGCGTGGCTGCCAGCGCCGAAGATGCCGAACGGCTGGCCCGCCGATTGGCGTTCCGGCGGTTTGCGATTAAGGCGCAAATCCATGGCGGGGGCCGCGGCGCCGCCGGTGGCATTCGGTTCGCAGACACCCCCGAAGAGGCGCGTCGCTTGACCGCCGACCTGATGAGCCGCCCGCTCGTGACCAGTCAAACGCGCGCCAGCGGCGAGAAAGTCCGGTGGGTCTACGTTGAAGAGGCATTTACGATCGAGCGCGAGATCTATGCCGCTGTCGTTGTCGATCGGGCGCGGGGGCAGTTGGCACTCCTCGTTGCAGCCGAGGGTGGCGAAGACATCGAGGAACGCGAAGCGCTGCAGCCGGGGCTCATCAAACGGTTTCCGCTTGACGCAACGACGTCTCCACCGAGCGGGGATTTTGCGGGCGCAGCTCACGCGGCGGGTCTTGCGGGTGCGCAGGCTGAACGCGTCGCTGACCTATTGGCTGCCATGGCGCGCGTAAGTTCCGAGCTTGATGCGATGCTGGTTGAGGTCAATCCGTTGGCGCTTACTAATGACGGCCGTGCCGTTGCCTTGGATGCGAAATTGACCATCGATGACAACGCGCTGTTTCGCCATCCGGCGTTGTCGGCGCTGCGGTCACAAATCCAGATTGAAGAGGGCGACCCCAAGGAACTGGCAGCCGATCGTCATCAATTAAACTACCAGAAAATGGACGGCGACATCGGCGTTGTCGTCAACGGCGCTGGGCTTGCGCTGGCGACGCTCGACATGCTGATCGATGCCGGCGGACGCCCGGCGAACTTTATGGATATCCGCACCACGGCAACCAGTCTCGACATCGCGTATGGGATCGAGGTCATCGTCGAAAATCCGCTGACCCGCGTGGTGTTGATCAACGTCCACGGCGGCGGCATGCAACGCTGCGACGACGTCGCTGAAGGGGTGGCCATCGCACTGCGCCGGGCGCGCCGCTCGGTACCCCTCGTGGTTCGGTTTGCAGGCAACAACGCCGATTTCGCCCGCGTGCGTTTGCAAGGGGCCGGTGTCGCCTTTGAAGACGCTGCCGACATGTCGGATGCCGTTGCCAAAGCCGTCGGCATAGCCGCCCGTCGGACAACGGGCTAGCACGATGGCCATCCTCATCGATCGAGATACACGGCTGCTGTGCCAGGGTTTGACCGGTCGCACCGCGACGTATCATTTGGCTCGCATGGCCGCTTACGGCACCGACCTCGTCGCTGGCGTCGTGCCCGGCAAAGGGGGGCGCCTGCACCTCGATGTGCCAGTGTTTGAAACCGTGGTTGCGGCAAAGGCAGAAACACAGGCCAACGCGTCAATCGTCTTCGTGCCGCCGCGCAACGCTGGTGCTGCAATGATTGAGGCAATTGAAGCTGAAATCCCAGTCGTCGTGTGTGTGACCGAACGTGTCCCAGTTTTCGATATGATCCGCGTCAAACATGCCCTCGCGGGATCCAAGACGCGGCTCGTTGGCCCCAATAGCCAAGGCCTGTTGTCACCGGGCGCTTGTCAGGTCGGCGTTATGACGACGGTCGCCTCGCGCCCGGGATCGGTTGGGATAGCATCGCGCTCAGCCTCGCTTACGAGCGAAGTGATGGCGATCACGACCAAACTCGGACTTGGCCAGTCAACAACGGTTGGCGTAGGCGGTGACCCCGTGCATGGCGTTTCACTGAAGGACGCCGTGGCCTTGTTCCTGGACGACGCTGCCACCCGTTCGATCGTTGTAGTTGGCGAAATCGGTGGCGCCGAAGAAGAGGAGCTCGCAGCCTTTGTCGCAGCCGTCCGCCCCGCCAAGCCGATTGTCGCTCTTGTCGTCGGCCGACATGCGCCCCGCGACCGGCGGATGGGCCACGCGGGCGCTTTCGCTAGCCTAGCAACCGGAACTGCGATCGAAAAAAACCGCGCACTGGAGCGGGCTGGCGTCACCGTCGCGCGAGATGCAGCTAGCGTAGGCCCGGCACTTATGGCCGCTCTCGGTCGATTAAAGGACTAACGCAGCGGTTGGCTCAATCCCGCCACGGATCATCGGCTACCGGCCACAGGGTGCGCGACAAAACGTTGCAATAGCGCTGGTATTTTGTATACCGCCGGTGATGTAGCAGACCCTCACTATGCTGAAGCGCTGAAATCGCGCCAATGTCGGCCAGTCCAGACGCTGGTGCAGCGATGACCGTCAACGAGGTGTCCTAATGAACGATATGCCCGCGGCCCCCAAGCCCCGCCGGAATGCTGGCAAGCGGGCCGTTCACCCGGGCGCCGGCCGCCGTGATGCGCTCATTCATCCCAAGGGCCGCGTGCTGGCTGAATCGGAACTGGCTTCGGTGCGCGCGCTTATCGGTGCGCCGCCCTACGAGCGGCCGTTGCTGATCGAGTATTTGCACCAGATCCAAGACGCCAACGGGTGCCTGCCAGCTGGCCAGATCCACGCGCTGGCCGAATTGATGCGCATTCCGATGGCCGAAGTGTTTGAGGTTGCGACGTTCTACGACCACTTCGACGTCGTGCGCGATGGCGAACAACCGCCTGAGCCGATTACGATCCGCGTCTGCGATAGCTTGTCATGTATGCTGGCTGGTGCTGAGCGATTGATCGGCGAATTGGAGGCATTCCCGCAAGATGGCGTCCGCGTTTTGCGCGCCCCGTGTATTGGCTCGTGCCATACTGCACCCGCAGCCCACGTCGGCAAGCACCATGTCGACCACGCCACCGCTGAAAAATTGCGCGGGCTGGCGGTCGCCAAAACAATCAAACCAGTCATACCCGCTTACACGATGCTCGACGGCTACCGGGCGAATGGAGGCTACAAGGTCCTGCAATCGTGCCTAGACGGCGCAACCCAAGTCGACCACGTGATCGCCAAGCTGTCGGATGGCGGCTTGCGCGGGCTCGGTGGCGCTGGCTTCCCAACGGGGCGCAAGTGGGGTCTCGTCCGTCAGGCAACCGGTCCGCGGCTCATGGCGGTCAACGGTGATGAGGGCGAGCCGGGCACGTATAAAGACAGACACTATCTTGAAACAAACCCGCATCAATTTTTTGAAGGCATGCTGATTGCCGCCTGGGCCGTCGAAGCGACCGACGTCTTCATCTACATGCGCGATGAATATCCAGCCGTGCTCACCATCCTCGATCGCGAGATCGCAGCCATGGGTGCAGCCGGTCTAACCCGGCACACCAAGGTCCATGTTCGCCGAGGCGCTGGCGCCTATATCTGCGGCGAAGAGAGTGCCATGATCGAGAGCATCGAGGGCAAGCGCGGACTGCCGCGCCATCGCCCGCCGTACGTTGCCCAGGTCGGCATCTTCAATCAGCCGACGCTCGTCAACAATATCGAGACGCTTTACTGGATCCCGCAAATTTTGGAGAAGGGCGCCGACTGGTTTGCCTCGCATGGCAAAAATGGCGCCAAGGGGTTGCGGTCGTATTCAGTGTCTGGCCGCGTCAAGGCGCCTCGTGTGGTGTTGACCTCAGCTGGCACCACGGCCGCTGAGCTGATCGAATTGTGTGGCGGTATGGCCGATGGTCATACGTTCAAGGGCTATCTCCCTGGCGGGGCTTCTGGTGGGATTTTGCCTGCGACGATGGCAGATATCCCGCTCGATTTCGGCCAGCTTGAAAAGCACGGCTGCTTCGTTGGCAGTCACGCCGTCGTCATTTTGTCTGATCAGGATAATATGAAATCGGTCGCATTGAATTTGATGCGGTTCTTCGAACATGAAAGCTGCGGTCAGTGCACGCCGTGCCGCAATGGAACGGAAAAAGCCGTCGCGCTGATGGAACGTCCGACTTGGGACACGGCGCTGCTGGCCGATTTGGCACAAGTGATGCGCGACGCATCGATTTGCGGTTTGGGCCAAGCGGCAGCCAACCCGATGCATTGCGTGATCAGATACTTCCCCGAGGAACTTGCGTCATGATCGAACGGACGCGGGCGGGGGCCCAATGCAAGATGACAGACTTGAATGGGACGACCAAAAAGCGCGATCAAATCTCCAAAAGCACGGGGTTAGCTTTCGATTGGCGCGGCTCGGGTTCGATAGTCTCGACGACGTCGAATGTGAGGACGCAGATCCAGATGAATTCAGCTTTGTAAGGGTTTGCAGGTCGTCGACGTTTCTTTTAACGATCATCTATACAGAGCGTGGTCGTCGAATACGGATCATTTCGGCAAGGCAGGCCAACTCGAATGAACAGCAGCAGTATTTTGAAGGTAGAGGCTCACCGCCTCGGCACGACACCGGCGGAATGGGAACGTCTGCGAGTGATGACCGACGAAGATATCGCTGAAGCTGCGCTTGCCGATCCCGACGCGCAGCCATTGACAGATGAACAGTTGGCCTCGCTACGTCGCCCGTCATTTGCCCAGGTGGTTCGCCAGACGCTTCGAATGAACAGGCAAACCTTCGCTGCGACCTACGGAATCGAACTTGAGGCTTTGATCGCGTGGGAACGCCATCAAGGTCTGCCATCACAAGCTGAACATTCGTATCTCTTGCTGATCGATCGTCAGCCTGAATTGGCAAAACGCCAGCCAGCAAACTGACGCTTCGTTAATCCGTTTGGCAAAGTCAGAATTCCCGCCACGCACCATCGACACGACCAGGACCGCATGATGACCGACAAGATCACGTTCGAACTCGACGGCCGCACGGTATCGGCCTCGCCCGACGAGACGATCTGGCAGGTGGCCAAGCGCGAAGGCACGACCATCCCGCACCTGTGCTGGCATGACGCGCCGGGCTATCGCACGGACGGCAACTGCCGCGCCTGTGTCGTCGAGGTCGAAGGCGAACGGGTACTGGCCGCATCGTGTCAGCGTAAATGCGCCTCTGGCATGAAGGTCAAGACGGCGACGGAGCGAGCAAAAAAATCCCGCGAGATGGTTTTTGAACTGCTGATGGCCGATCAGCCTGTGAAAGCCGACAGCCACGATCCAGATTCCAAGTTTTGGACCTGGGTCTCCGATATGGGCGTCGCTGCCACCAGCCGGTACCCCAAGGGCGAGCGACCCGCAACCGATTCAACGCACGCCGCAATCGCGGTCAACCTCGACGCGTGTATCAATTGTGGCCTATGCGTCCGCGCCTGCCGAGAGGTCCAATCAAACGACGTGATCGGCATGGCCTACCGAGGCCATGGTTCAAAAGTCGTGTTCGATTTCGACGACGCGATGGGCCACTCGACGTGCGTTGCCTGCGGAGAGTGCGTGCAGGTGTGCCCAACAGGCGCGCTGATGGAAGCAAACCTGCTAAATCCCGAGACCCAAAAGCGCGAAGTTTACGCCACCCACACCGTCGATACGATCTGCCCGTATTGCGGCGTTGGCTGTCAGACCACCGCGCACGTCCTCGGCGACAAAGTCGTCACCGTTGATGGTCGTGACGGACCAGCTAATGAAAATCGACTGTGCGTAAAGGGCCGGTTTGGCTACGACTATATTCATCATCCCGACCGGCTTACAAAACCGCTGATCCGCCGCGACGGCGTGGCCAAGAGCGGGCTGATGCAACTATCGCGTGAGGACCTGTCGAAAGTCTTCCGTGAGGCAACGTGGGACGAAGCTCTCGACCGGGCAGCCTCCGGTTTGATGAAGGTCCACGCCGAGAACGGGCCGCAGGGGATCGCTGGCTTTGGCTCGGCCAAGGGTTCGAACGAAGAGGCCTACCTGTTCCAGAAATTTATTCGACAAGGTTTCAAAACAAACAACGTCGACCACTGTACGCGGCTGTGCCACGCCTCATCCGTCGCAGCCCTCATGGAAGGCTTGAATTCGGGTGCCGTCTCGGCCCCGTTCACCGCGGCAAAGGACGCCGATTGCATCATCGTCATCGGAGCCCGTCCCGCTGAAAATCACCCCGTCGCAGCGACCTACCTGAAAGCTGCCGCAAAGCGTGGCGCGAAGCTGATCGTCATGGACCCGCGCGGCCAGAACCAGGGGATTGCGCGCTACGCCAGCCACGTCTTGAACTTCAAGCCCGGTCGCGACGTTGCCCTGCTCAACGCCATGCTGCACACGATCATCGACGAGAACATGGTCGATCAGCAGTACCTGACGGGCCACACTGAGGGCTATGAGGCGCTCAAAGCGAAAGTTGCTGATTTCGCACCTGAAAAAATGGAAGCGATGTGCGGCGTGCCGGCCGCAACAATCCGCGAAGTCGCAAGGCTTTATGCAACGTCACAGCGCTCGATTATCTTCTGGGGCATGGGCATTTCCCAGCACGTCCACGGCACCGACAACGCCCGCTGCCTCATCGCATTAGCTCTGACGACTGGGCAGATCGGGCGACCGGGAACCGGCCTCCATCCGTTGCGCGGCCAAAACAACGTGCAAGGCGCCTCCGATGCCGGTCTTATCCCAATGGTCTACCCGGATTACCGGTCCGTCGAAGACCCGGCGGTGCGTGCCGAGTACGAAGCGCTCTGGGGCGTAGAGCTCGATCCCAAACGCGGGTTGACCGTCGTTGAAATCATGGCCGCGATCCATGACGACGTGATCAAGGGTTGTTATATCATGGGTGAGAACCCGGCGATGTCTGACCCTGACGTGCAACATGCCCGCGACGCGCTGGCGCACCTCGAACATCTTGTCGTGCAGGATATCTTCCTGACTGAAACCGCCTGGCACGCCGACGTCGTGCTGCCAGCTTCGGCACATGCCGAAAAGCTTGGCACATTTTCAAACACCAACCGTCAAGTTCAGATGGGCCGACCGGTCGTCGATCCCCCCGGTGACGCGCGCCAAGATTGGCTGCTGATCCAGGATCTCGCCAAGCGCTGCAATTTGCCGTGGAACTACACGCACGTCAGCCAAGTGTTTGATGAAATGGCCTCCGTCATGCCCTCTCTCAAGCACTTCACGTGGGCCCGGGTCGACCGTGAGGACAGCGTCACGTATCCCGTCGACGGCCCAGATGTACCTGGTAACGAAATCATTTTCGTTGGCTCGTTCCCGACAAAATCTGGGCGGGCGAAAATCGTGCCGGCCGATATCGTTGCGCCAGCCGAAATGCCCGATGCCGAGTTCCCGCTCGTCTTGACGACCGGCCGCCTCCTTGAACACTGGCACACGGGTTCGATGACGCGGCGGGCGACCAAGCTCGATGCGCTCGAGCCAGAGGCCATCGTTGGCCTCAATCCGCGTGACATGGAGCAAATGAGCCTGAAGGCGGGCGATGTCGTCACCGTCACGACGCGGCGTGGGGCGCTCACCCTCAAAGCGCGCAGAGACCGCGACGTCTCGCCAGGAATGGTATTCATTCCGTTCGCGTTTGCCGAAGCACCAGCCAACATGTTGACCAATCCGCAGCTCGATCCGGTCGGAAAAATCCCCGAGTTCAAGTTCTGCGCGTGCAAAGTCGAAAAGGTTGAGGCACTCGAAGCCGCCGAGTAAAAAGCTTGTTTGTCAAAAACGAGCGGCGTCTCCCCAAACGAAAGCGCGGTCTGATATCCGCGCTTTAAAACCAGCGTTCAAACACGGTCACAGTATCGCCAGCTTGCACGACGTAATCGCCGGGCGCTTCGATAACTTCGACAAGCCCGTTGATGCGCCGCTGTAGTCGAAAGCGCTTGGTCGATGCGCGCTCGCTGTAGCCGCCAGCAATAGCGACGGCAGTTTCAATCGTCATGCCTGACACGTAGGGGTATTGGCCAGCGTTCCGGACTTCGCCCAAAATAAAGAATGGCCGGTTTTGCAACAGGTCGACCGTCACTTGCGGATCGCGCACGAACTGCGCTCCGAGACGGGCTTTAATCGCACCTTCCAATTGCGCCGTCGTTTTGGCGCGCGCCTTAACCTGACCGATCAGCGGCACCGTGATGCGCCCATCGTGATCGACAGAGTAGCTCCGCGACAGATTGGGCTGGCCGTAAACAAAGATCCGCAACCGGTCTCCCGTGTCGAGCAGATACGGCCCGTCGGTATCTGCAACCGCCTGCGGGCCTCGAACGCCGGGCGGCAAGCCTGGATCACCGAATGAACTGACCGGGGTCGCCGATGCCAGGACGGGCGATGGCGGGCCGTCGCTGCGACCGGGCATATTCGACACCGGGCCATTGGCGATCAGCGGATCGGCGACCTGTGCGTCGTAGTCGGCCGCACAACCCGGAAGGGCGAGCAGAGCGGCGGCACACAGAGCCTTGGCAAGCTTCAACATTGGCGCCTTCTGGTCTTGGAACGGGTCTTGCTTCAGGCAGTCGTGCGATGTCGCAGCCCTCATCGGCGAATCACGCGTGCCGACTCGAACTTCACGTGGAGCTTGGCGGCGAGTGGTTAAAAAAAGCTTTTGCGCTGGCCCTGGATGGAAC
This sequence comes from Hyphomicrobiales bacterium, assembly GCA_038329675.1. Lineage (GTDB taxonomy): Bacteria > Pseudomonadota > Alphaproteobacteria > Rhizobiales > Hyphomicrobiaceae > JANXVY01. The sequence continues at coordinate 33,875 of JBBQNE010000010.1, forward strand.
GCCTTAAGACATTCCTTACCCTAACGGTCCCAAATAAGGCTCGAACCCGCGCTGATTCGCGCTTCTGTCATCGCGCGAAAAATCGACTGCTTTGCTTCTGTCATCAGGCCCGTCATGCCCATGTCCAACGCTTCGCCAGACGACATTGAACCCGCCACTCTTATAGGTTCAATCGTGCGGGCCATTCCGCGCCTTGCGATCGCCTCGCTTGCGGTGGGCGGGGTTACCTTCGGTGTCCTCTCCATGATGGCGCCGCGCTACCAGTCTGAAGCGCAGATGACGATTGATGCCAAGCTCGTTACGAACCCCTTTAACGAACCAAAACAGCCAGGCAGCTCAAGCGAAGTCGCTGCGTCGCGCATGGACAAAGAGGCCATCAACACGCACGTCAGCGCGCTAAAGTCACCCGCCCTGGCCGCTGAGATCATAGCGAAACTTGGCCTATCCCAACGCGCCGAGTTCAACGCTGCCGTCGGTGACGTTGACACCGTCGCAATGGCGATGCGCACGATCGGCCTCGGTGGGATCAAGCCCGGCCAGAGCGACCAGGACCGCGTACTTGAAGCCTATAACAATAATGTCCAGATTTTTGCTGCCCGCGAGAGCCGCTATATTTCGATGCGCGCCACCTCGATCGAGCCTCAACTCGCTGCCGATATCGCCAACGCGATTTCCGATACCTACCGCGCGCAATTGGCTGGCCGTCAGGTCGAAGAGACGCAAGACGTCCAAGATGCGCTGGCTCCCAAGGTTGAGCAGTTGACCAAGGATGTTGCGACCGCTGAAACGCTTGTTGAGCAGTTTCGCGGAAAGATCGACATCTTCCGAACGGGCGGCCAGCAGCAACAATCCCAAGCCGAACAACAGCTGAGCGAACTGACGAACGAGCAATCAAAAATTCAAGCGACGCGTAGTGAGGCCGATTCCCGTGCGCAAACGGGTCGTGAATTGTTGAAAAGCGGTTCGGGCGAAGCCTTGCCCGACGTCCAAAAATCGCCGCTTATTCAAAACCTTGTTCAACAGCGCGTGCGCGTTGAACGTCAGATCGCTGAATTGAACGCGACGTTGCTGCCGGGACATCCCCGGATGCAGCAACTTAACGCCGATTTGGCTGGCTTAAAAAAGCAGATCACCGCCGAAGTCGCAAAGATTGTCGATGGCCTGAGCAAGGAAGCCAAAGTCTCGGCTGATCGCGAAAACGCCATTAAAAAGCGCCTCGATGATCTGAAGGCCAAAGTCATCGACAAGGGTCCAGATGAGGCGAAGTTAAAATCACTGATTGCCGACGCCAAGGCCAAACGCGACGAGCTTGAACGGTTGCAGGCCCAGTTCGCCTCCAACAAATCGCGTGTCGAAAGCAAGGCCGTTCCTGTCGAAGCTAAAATCGTCTCGCCCGCAATGGCATCCAGTGTGCCGGTGTTCCCGAAAAAAGGGCCGCTGTCGGGCATGGCAGCGTTAGCGACGTTCGTCCTTGGACTGGCGCTGAGCGTGTTGCGAGGGGTATCAACGGGCGCGCGATCTGGCGCAAGTTCTGGCACGCAATCTGGCGCGCCCTCACGCAGCGCAGAGCAACCTGCGCGCATGGCACCACCAGTGTATCGCAACGAGCCCGTGATGGCCGCGCGGTCAGCACCTGCTCGGTATGCCGCACCAGCTGCCGTCACACCACCGCCCGCGATTGTCGAGCCCGACCCGTTCATGTCGATTGATGCCCTGATTGACCGATTGTCCGCCCGCACACCAGAACGCGGCGGTTATCGGTCACTCGTCACCGGAGCAAGTGACGGCGCCGATGGTTCGGCCACGGCGATCGCACTCGCAAAAGGCCTCGCCGATACCGGCCAGCCGGTGATCCTCGTGGAATGGACCTATGGCGAAAGCCTCCTTGCAACCGCGCTCGATGTTCCCGAACATCCAGGGACGTCAGAGCTGATTTCGGGTCAGTCGAGCTTTGAAGAGGTTATATCGGGCCTGCCTGGTACGCAGTGCCACGTGATCGCGGCTGGCCGAAATCTGATGAAGACATTTGCCAGCCAAGACCCCGATCAAATCAATCTCGTTCTGGATGCGTTGGACGAAGCGTACGCGCACATCGTCGTCACCGGAGATCACGCCGCAACCCGCCAACTGTTTGAGGCGATTCAGGGCCGCTTCGACGCGGGCATCTTGGTTGCGAACAGCGATGGCCGAAAGGCGCTGCGTGACCCTGACGGTACGTTTATGGGCTTTGAAGTCGCCGACATCGACGTGATCCACATGTCGGAGATGCCAGCCCCTCGCCCGAACGGCGGCAGGTTCCGAACGCGAAGCCGCGCCCCGGCGTAGACGCGGTTAACGGTCGTTTCGGCGCCCCAGTTGCGAGTACCCGAGTTGCGAATGCCCGTTTTGTAAAGGCCACTGTTGCGAAGGTCGATGGTCCAAATGTCGGCGCGGGTTTTGCAATCTCAAACGCGAAGCGCCGAGCGTCGAATGTGACATCGCATGATGCGTGGCGCGGCGCTGCCGGGTAGTCATGAAACCAACGACGACACGCATGGTGAAAGCTGCGTTCGAAGCTGCCCATATGACCGGGGCAGGTCGATTGCTGGCGCCGTATGCCCGCGGCCGCGGCGTTATTTTTATGCTCCATCACGTGCGTCCAGAACCGCCCGCTCAGTTTGAGCCAAACCGAATATTAAAAGTTACGCCAAACTTCCTCGAAACGGTCATCGGCGAGGTTCGGGCGTCCGGTTTTGAAACGGTCTCACTTGACGAAGCTGCCGCTCGGCTCGCGCAAGCGCCCGATGCGAAACAAGCCCCGTTCGCCTGCTTTACGCTCGATGACGGCTACCGCGACAACCTGGAGCACGCCTATCCGGTGTTCGCCAAGCACACCGTCCCGTTCGCCGTTTACGTTGCGACCGATTACGCCGACGGCGCTGGCGACCTGTGGTGGCTGACGCTCGAACGGGTTGTGGCTGAGGCCTCTAACGTCGCCGTGTCCATGGAAGGCGCCATCCAGCATTTCCCCGCCACGACGGTGGAGGAGAAGTATGCGACGTTTGATCGAGTTTATTGGTGGTTGCGGACGCTGCCAGAAGGCCGGGCGCGACAGGTGGTCGCCGATCTTGCGATGTCTATCGGCTTTGATCCGCGTGGGCTGTGTCGCGACCTCGTGATGACGTGGGACGAGATCGGCAGGCTCGCTACCGACCCGCTTGTGACGATCGGCGCGCATACGCGGCAGCACTTGGCCCTGGCAAAATTATCCGCCACCGAAGCGGCAGCCGAGATCGTCGGCAGCATGGCGCGCGTCGAGGCCGAATTGGCGCGCCCGTGTCGGCACTTCAGCTACCCGTATGGCTGCGCCGCCAGCGCGGGCGCGCGTGAATTCACGCTCGCACGGGAGGCTGGCGCCGTAACGGCAACTACCACGCGCAAAGGGTTCGTTATGCCGCGGCACGCCAAGACCCCAACAGCCTTACCGCGCGTGTCGCTCAACGGTGATTTTCAAGACCTGCGATATTTGAAAGTGATGCTATCTGGCGCGCCGTTCGCATTTCTAGACGCAATCGGGCAAAGTTAGATCACGTGATCGTGCGAGGCGTGGCGGCGCTAGGCTCGGGTCCCGCGGGCCTTTGCCGTGCCGGCCTCGGCCTTAGGCTCATGCTGCATCCACCAGATAATGTAAGCGGCAACCGGGACCCACAGTAGGCCGGCAGCAGCATGGTAAATGAGCGACGTCAGCCAACCGATTTTGTTGACGCCCATCACCATGGCGATGCCCATCGCCAGAAGGATGTAGGTGACAAGAAACCCAAACAGAATGAGCGTTCCAACAAGTTTTTTAGTGCGTAGCTGCATATCGCCGTCCCGAGTGTGGGCTGAGGAACGCCCCAGATTGCCCGTTTGCTGACCACTTCGGCCGCATTGAACCAGCAGCCGTTTCACTTAAACCCTACGGACGTGACTGGCCAAGCGATCAAGCGCTTAAACTGAGACACGATAAGCGCCGCAGGTCGAACAGGCGCGCAGCTAACGATTTCTATCTTTCAGGAGCCACCAAGCATGGCGACCCGGGCCGTGACCCAAACAGCCCGCATGGGCAACCCGTCGACGGGAAGCGCACTTCAATCGGCGGTTCCATCGGGGCGCGCCACCGCTCAGGTGCGCGACCATACCGGGGACCGGCTTATACAAGCATGGCTGATTTTTTCAGCAGCCCTCGTATTATGCATGATCGTCGTCGGTGGTGCCACGCGGCTGACAGACAGCGGCCTGTCCATTACAGAATGGCAACCATTGCTCGGTGTGATCCCACCGTTGTCGACCGCCGACTGGCAGACAGCGCTTGAGAAGTATCGTTCCACACTCCAGTATAAGGCGGTCAACAAAGGCATGACCATGGAGGCCTTCCAGGTCATTTTCTGGTGGGAATGGGCCCATCGCTTCCTGGGCCGGTTCTTAGGCCTCGTCCTAGCCCTACCGTTGGCGGTGATGTGGGCCACCGGTCGGCTTGGCTCCCCCATGGCGCTGAAGGTCCTGGGCGTTGGGCTCCTGGTTGGCGTCCAGGCGACGATTGGCTGGTATATGGTCCAGTCGGGATTGGTTGACCGCATCGACGTCAGCCAATACCGGCTCGCGCTTCACCTCTCAGTCGCATTCTTGATCTTTGCGCTGCTCGTCTGGATGGTCCTTGATTTGATGCCACCGCGCACCGAGCCGCGTTTGTCGACATTAACCGGGGGACATGCGTGGTGGGCTGCGGGTATGGCCGCGCTCGTGTTTTCGCAAGTTGCGATCGGTGGCTTTGTCGCCGGCTTGAAGGCTGGACGGGCCTACAACACATGGCCGCTGATGGACGGGCAGTTTGTTCCAGATGGCCTGTTTCGGCTGTCACCGTGGTGGGTAAACCTCGGCGAGAACATCACGATGGTTCAGTTCAACCACCGGCTAACGGCCTACATTCTGGTTGCCCTCGTCGTGTGGCACGCGTGGCGGATGATGCGCATCGCCGATGACGAGCGGGTAGCGCGCTCGGCGATGGCGCTGGCGGTTGGCGTTCTCGCCCAAATGGTGCTTGGCATCTACACCGTCCTTTATGCTGTGCCGATCACGCTTGGCGTCCTCCACCAAGGGTTCGCCGCGATCGTCTTCGCGGTCGCCATCTGGCATACGCACGAAGTGTTGCGAGCACGCCGACAGGCCTTAGTGTCCGCCACCTAGGCCAAGCGCAGTCGCGATCACCCGAAACACGCCCGTGTTGTCAATCCGTCCGCGAAACATTTCCGCGCCGGGCCCCATCGCGGTCAACACGACGTCTTCGCCCGAATGGATGCCCCGATCGGCGACGAGCGGCAGGTTGCCGGTCCGGCGCGCGATGCCAGCAGCAGCACATTGGGCCTCGTTGGCCGAGGCGATTTTTTTGTCTGCATCGAGCACGGCAGGTTGGTTTTCGCCAGCCAAGTAGGGCCGCCCGGCGTCGCAGTGGTCAGGGTAGGCTGCAAACACGAAAGCCAGCCGTTTTGAGACATTGACCGAGGCTGGAAACCCGTCGGCGTCGGCCCGGCCATAGTTTGGAAATTCGGCAGCGGCATACAACCTGAGCCGGTCGCGCGGAGACATCGCCGCGGTGCTCCCATCGGCGGCTTCAGCATACGTTCCGATAATGGCTGCTGGATGGGTGTGATCAGCGACGACGACGACGAGAGTATCATTCGTCTTGGCTGCGAAATCCTTGGCGATTTTGACGGTATTGTCGAACATGATGGTATCAAATACCGCCCGTTCCCAATCGAGCGAGTGCGAGTATTTGTCGATCCGCCCGGCCTCGATCAGCAGCACAAATCCGTTGTCGTTGCGCGACAGGACGGTCAAGGCTGCCGTCGCCATCGCGGTCAGGTCTGGCTGATCGGGATAGCGCGTGACCGTCCCCTTCTTCAAGATCCGCCGGTCGAGCGCGCCGTCAATGTTTGACCGGTTGAACAGGCCGAGTAACCGTTTGGTATCGGCGCGCTGGGCTTCGATTTCCAGGCTCGCAGCCCGTTGAACGTAGGTGTAGCCGCCGGCCAGAAAGCGCGTGATGTAGTCCTCGCCATCCGCCCGTTTGCCCTCCGGGTGCGACGTTGGGAGGAAGTTCGGCCAGCCGCCGCCCAGCAGCACTTCGGGCTTCACCCGATC
>JBBQNE010000011.1:0-40018 GCA_038329675.1 Hyphomicrobiales bacterium
CCGCCGACCATGTCGAGGATCACGTCGACACCTTTGCCGCCGGTGGCTTGCTTGACGATCTCGCTAAAGTCCTCGGTGCGGTAGTTGATGGCCCAATCGGCGCCAAGCTGACGGGCGGCCTCGCATTTGTCTTCCGAGCCCACGGTGACGATCACCTTTGCGCCGCGCGCCGTCGCCACCTGCACGGCCATCACGCCAATGCCGCTCGTGCCGCCGTGAACGAGAAGCCATTCGCCAGGCTGCAGCGCGCCGCGCTCAAATACATTGTGCCAGACGGTAAATGCGGTTTCGGGAATAGCCGCCGCGTCAACCATCGACAATCCAGCCGGGATCGGCAGCGTCGCGCTCGCCTCCGCGATTGTGTGGCTCGCGTATCCGCCTCCGTTGACCAGCGCCATCACCGGGTCGCCGAGTTTATAGCGACCACCAGTCGCCGAGCCCGCCCCAATGGCGGCAATTCGCCCAGCGACCTCGAGCCCTGGAATATCGGAATGGCCTTTGGGCGCGGGATAGCTGCCCTGGCGCTGAAGAATATCGGGCCGGTTGACGCCGGCAGCCTCTACCGCGATCAGCACCTGGCCGGGGCCCGGCTCGGGCATGGGCCGCTGCTCGGCGATGAGCACGTCGGGTCCACCAGGAGCCGCGATTGCCATGACCGTCATGAGGGAGCTTTTGGTGCCCATCGGTTCCTCTCAAGGTGCCCCTGCCCGGTACCTGGTGCCAATACACGGTACCCGGCACCCGGTACCCAGTGCCGAGCCCATACCGCGAGCTGGCAGAAGTGCCGCTTAATCCAACTGCGGGCGCTGCCGTCAAGCGATCTTTACACGCGCCGGGATGGGAGCCAAAACGACGTCGGTGACACCGAGCCCGATCGGCGGGCGATCGGTAAAGCGACGGGTCGGAGGTGGCAATGGATTGGGATGAGGCGCAACGGCCCGCAAAGACCGTCATCACCACAGGCGACAACCTCGACCGGCTGTCGATCGCCGAGCTCGCTGATCGGGTTGCCGCGTTCGAGGCCGACATTGCGCGCCATCGCGCTGAGATCGAGCGCAAGCATGCCCAGGCCGCCGCCGCCGCCGCGATTTTCAAATTGTAAGGCCCAAAAGGTCATCGGACCGAACGCTTGCGCGGAAATTCAGTGCCCGTCGGCCGGGATGCGATTTTCGAGTTCCCGCGCCATCAGCTCATCGGCAAATAGCGTGGCGACAACCATATCTGCCGTCGTACCAGGGTTGAGGCCGCGAGCCTTGAGGCTGGCATCAAACCGCAGCAGCTCGACAAAGCCATCCGCGCCGACAGCTGGCTGGTAGGCGGTGCGCAGACGGTGGGCTTCGGCTTGAAGTTCAGCGGCGATGGCCGCGCCATGTTTGCGCGCGATGTGGCTATCTGGAAACTGCGCCAGCAGAGACATATGCAGCGTCGTGATCGCCAATGCCTCGGTCTCCGCCGATAGCCGCACAGTCGTCAAGCACGGCAGCGCGAAGTCGAAGATGTCCTGAAAATCCGTAACGTAGGCGTGCGCAATCCGGTCGTGATCGCGGGCCAGCGCCATCGCATCGACCAAGTGAACCGTCGGTGCGGCCGCCACGTCCTGCGCGTCGGCGTGACCGAGACCGGCGGGCTTAGCCGCCCGAATGGCGCGGTAGGCAGCGGCGGTATCAGCCACCGTCACGTCATCGAGCGCAGTCGCCAGACGAAACCGCAACGGGCCGAAATCAAGTTCACTCGCCGCCGCCAGCGGGGCTGCGAGCAGCACGATGCCGAGATTGGCGTTGCAGCCAGCCGCCGTCATGCTCGCAAGCGTCGCGGCTTCAATGCGCCTGCCGATGCTTGCGCCACGTTCGGCGATGTGGGGCGCTGCGGCTTGGGCGGCAGCCGTGAACGTCGCTGTCGTCATGCCGTGGCCGTCGGCGTGGACGTGGACGTTGCCGGGTTTCAGCGCGGTGAGTTCAGCTTCGCACGCGGCGATGAACGCGCTGGCAACGTCGGCTGGCGACAAGACCCCAGTCATGGCTGACCTCCGCGAATGGGCTGGATGCCCGCCACCAGTTGTTCAGCGGCACGCTGGTCGGGGCCCAACCGATTTGTAACCGTGCCGCCGGTTGCGAGACTCCGCGCCGTAATCTCAGCCAATAGGTCGGCTGCGAGCCGGTCGCCGATATCGAACGGCGTCACGGACTGGAGGCCGCGCCACGCCGGGTTGGAGTTGACCTCCAGCACGAGCAACCGCCCATCGGCATCGCGGATCAGGTCAACGCCGCCGTAGTCAACACCGACGGCGCTCGCGGCCCGCAGCGCTAGCGAAGCCATTTCGGGGTCAGGATCGACGGCCGACGGCGTGCCGCCCTGGTGGACGTTGGTAATCCAGCTCGACGACCGTCGCGACATGGCTGAGACGACGCGTCCAGCTGATACTAATACGCGCCAGTCGACATAGGTGGGGGCTACATACGTCGCGGTTTCATCCGACGGAGCTACGTCGGTCAGGCCTTCGTCGTCGTACGTCGCCGCTTCATAAGTTGCGTCTTCGTAAGTCGCCGCTGCCCGAATTAGGCGGCTCTCGATTCCATTTGCGCCCCCGTTCAGACCTGCCCCGTTCATCCCTACCCCGTTTATCCTGGCGGATGGGCTCGGCTGCTCGCGTCCCGTCGTTTCAATTAAGCGCTGCATGTAATAGACATCGCCCACGTCGGTGGCCGGTGGCAAGCCGTCCGCGCCATCGATTCGCACAATGCCAGCCCCCTGCGCCCCAAACATTGGCTTTGAAACGGCTGGCACCCCGACGCTAGCCAGCGCGCATTCGGCCCGCTCGCGGCTCTCGACCGTCACCGTATGCGGCACCGGAAGGCCCGCCCGCTGAAACAGAAACGTCGCGCTCGATTTATCGACGGCTCGCTCAATCGCCGTCGGCCGGTTCCAAACGCGAACGCCGGAGGCCTCCAGCGCATGCAGAATGCCAAGCCGGAACGTGATCTGCTCGAGGCTGCCGTTTGAGATCGAGCGCACGAACGCCGCGTCTGGCAAAACGCCACCAGAAAACCCCGGCAGCGACAGCCCTGATGGTTGCTCGCTATCGAACGCGCACGCCGCGAGACATCCAACGACAACGTGAGCGCCACGCGCCTCAAACGACCGCCTCAGCCGACGGGCATGCCAATCCCCGCCCGCGGCATCCACAAACAGCGCAATCGTAATTGGCGGCGTCATCCAGCAAGGCCCACGCAGTCGCACTCCAGCTCAGGTGGGGTACGCGCGATGAGGCGTGTGGTGCAAGGGTTGGAACACTGTTGGCGCTGGTAAATGGACGATCTATTGATCATGAACGATCGCGGCTAGATCAGTTCACACCCAAACCCCTAACCCCCACACTTGCAGGACCGCGCCGATCCCGCTAGCGCGGAGCGTCCCTGTTTGGAGCTTGCCCCATGACCGATGCTGTACCCGCCGATGCCACCGCTAATGCCATCGCTGCGCTGAAGCGAGAGAATGCCGAACTTGCGGGGCTCGCGCTCGCCACTGGCGTGATCTTAACCCAGCTGCTCCAGACGAGCTGCAAGCGCGATCTTAATCCTCAAGCGTCCGCCAGCAAGATCATGGCGAGCGCGCGCGAAGCGATCGATGGCTTCACCAGAGAGACCCACGCCGACCCGGTTACACGCGAGCGAGCGTTGACGGCCGTCCAGCAGTACGAAGACCAGATCAAGTCCGTGCTGCAGGTTTGATGTTTCCCGAGGCGGCCTCGCTTAACACCCCGCATCACCCGCTCAACCAAAACTGCGGTTGACGATGTCGGCGGCAATGGCGCCGGCTTTGAACGAGCGACCGGTCGTGATGTTGGATACCGTCACCATTGCTGGCGAAAACAGCTTGCCGTCAATCTTATAAAAATCACCAGCCACCTCGGCGAATATTTCCGCAAACGGCCGTCCGTAAGCCGCCGAAGCGCTGCTCGGCAGATCGCGTGCTAAAGCCTCGGCGGCCGCATCGGTGCCTTTGACGTGGAGGTGGACGCGCCCGCCATAGATGATCGCGTCGTTGGTCCGGCCCATCGCCTGAATGAAATCCGGGATCGGCGGGGCGATCGGCGCGGTGCCAGCGCCATCGACGATATCGTGCAGCGGAAAGCCGAGTTCGTGCGCCTTGTGAAGCCCGACCTCAAGTACGCGAGCCGCGATCTGGACGCCACCGGCGAGGCTACCGGTCGGCGCGTAGAGCACGGACAAATGTGACGGCGCGATCCCGCAATCGGCGGCGATTTTGCGGGTGACGGCCTCGGGCGGCGGTGCGTCACCCTCGATCACAATTGTTGCGCTCGAATAATGGTCGACGTAGCCGAGCTCATGAAACAACGCTTCAGTCCGGGCGAGCGCGCGGGCGGGCCCGGAGCCGAGCGCGAAGAAGCCCGTCGCGTCGTCCTTCAGCGTCCAGCCGCCGTATTGACTGGCGAGGCAGGCGACGACGGGGTTCATCGAATGGACAGTGATGCCAAGTGGCCACGCGTCGAGCCCTGACGCCATGTGGACAGCCACACTCCCGTAGCCGCCCATGCACACTTCGGCGAGGCGACGACCAGCCTCGATCGAGCCCGGAACGGTCGCCCCCATATCGATGACCCGCTCGCCAGCCGCACCAATCGACACGCGACACCGCAGGGCGCCAGCGTCGGCGGCGATCGCGGCGACGAGTTTATCGGCGCGCGCGTTGACGCTGGTATCTGGCGACATCATGTCAACCTCAATTTTTTTGTCGAACTTGGGAGTCGATTTTTGAACGTGCGACTGCAGTCAGGCCACCAGTTCACGCGCAAGTTGGAACGCGTGGCGGAAGTCGAGGTGCAACGGCTCAGCTGACGCGATCATCCGTTTGAACAGGTTTGCCTCGGTCTTGTATTTGATGTCGCCAATCGCCAGCGGGCCGATGCCCCTGGTTTTGGAGCCAGCAAGTTCCTGATTGCCGTCCATGAACAGATCCATGCCATCGACACCGGCAGGCGGCACAGCATTGACGTCGGCCGCAATCAACAAATTCGGCGCAGCCCTCAGCTGTTCGGCTGTGACCACGCGCACGCCAGCGGCAGCGGCTGCAAACACGATCTCGGCGCGTTCGAGGATGGCCCGCTTCTGCTCTTCGGTTTCACCCGCGACCGGTTCGAGATCGACGCCAAAGCGTTCCTTGGAGACCGCCGCGCTCTTGAACACGCGGTCGATGCCGCGGTGGGCGACGAGCTGCACATCCGCGCCTTCAAGCGCTGCGATGATCGAGGACGCGAAGCCAACGACGCCGGTCGCGCCGAACACAGCAATCTTGGTGTCTTTGAGCGTGCGGTTGTAGTGTTTCTTCAACGTCCGTTCAGCGCAGGCAACCATCGCGGCAGCCGTCGTGAACGATCCGGCCGGATCGGCGAATACCGACACCTGAAACGGCGGCACCATTGCCTTGCGCGCCGCTTCCATCATGTCGAGGGCAAGGATCGCATCCTTGCCGCCGATGAAAATTCCAGTTCGCACGCCGTCCTGCGGTGGCCGCGAGAAGATCGCATCCTGCACCAACGCAGTGACCTCTTCGGGGGTCACGTTGATGTAGGGCACCACGACGTTGAAGCCGGCATCGGTCGCCATGTTTACGTCGAACGGGCTGACGTGCTTTTGCGGCGACAGCATGTGGAGGATGGGGGTCGCGTTGCTCATGTCGGTGTCTCCCAAGTCGGTGTCGAAGTGCGTTCCTTAGCCTGGGGTTAGTCGACGGTGCGTCCGACAGCGGTAAGGGCCCGCGATACCCGGAAATGCGTTGATCGAGCCCGCATGGCAGACCCAACCAAAGCGCTTCACTTAGCTGAATTGCGCGCCGGTGTTGCGCCCGCGAACGACCGCCAATGAAAGCCCGTGCGCTTTAGCCTCTTCGCCATAGGAACGATAGAGGGTTTCGGCGGCCGCCTGGTCGGGCACGAACACAAAGCCGGTCGGCCCCCATGAACTCTGCCCGATGCCGGTCGCGCCCGCTGCCGCCAAACGCCGGGCAAGCGCGCCAACCGCCGGGCTTGACCACGCCGATCCCCCCTGGGCTGGCGCGAAGTAGGCGCCGACGCGGGCTTGGATCTCGGTTAGCGCAGTGCCGAACGTCGAAAGGTCGCGTTCGATCAAGGCGGGTGCAAGTTGCATCAAAACGATATGCGACATCCGGGCCGCGTCCGCCGCACTGAATGGTGGTAGCGCCGAAAACGCTGCCGTTTCGGCGTCTCCGTGGACGCCCTCGACGCGATTGTCGAAAATGAGGATCGCGCGCCAATCTTCAGGAAACGGGATCTGCATCAGCAACGCGGGCGGCGCATCGGCGAGTTCCGGGCGAGGCGATTTCCCAGCATCGATGATAAATCCACCGCCGGTAAATGACGCGATCCCGATCGCCGACCGTGCTCCGCGCTCGGCCATGGCACCCAGATGTTTCGCGGTCTCGGGCATTGTATCTGTGCCGTTCTGGCCTCCGCTATGCCCCCTTGCGTGCCGTAATATTGCCGATCCAATCGCCAGCGCCAACTGCGTGCCCGAACCGAGCCCCGCGTGAGGCGGGATCGCCTCGCTGATCTCGACGTGGAACGGCGCACCGCCAGCAAACGCTTCCGCATACCGTCTCGCGGCAATAGTTGCCCGAGCCGCCTCCGGTCCAGTTGCGCCGAACTCGGCTGCGGGCCGAACGGTCAGCCGCGTCATCGGCTGGTCAATCGACAGCCCAATCGAGCCGAACCGCCGCCCGGACGTCCCGTCAGGGTCGATAAACCCGAGGTGCAGCCGCGCCGCCGTCTCGACCGTTACCGATGTCGCGTTCGCCAGCTCCGACCCGGGCTCGCCATCCCGCGCCGAACCGTCGACTGGCTGCGCCGCAGCATCTGCCGACTGCGCCGACGGCTCTGTGGCCGGGCGCCGGGCATAACGGTCAGCGGTCTGGCGGGCATCAGCCATGGATCGGATCGGGCTCGGCTTTAAAGGGGCAACGGAAACGTAGTTGACTTCAGTTGCCTCGTAATGCGCGGAAATCTCGTGATAGGCTCCGCGCGTCAAGGCTCGAGCCTCGACACACCCAGCCCGTCACACTGCGCCAGTGTCACCCAAGGAGCGCCCCCATGGCAACCCGTGAGACGCCAATGCCCGAAACGGACGTCCACGGTTGGCTAACGAGCCACCTGCCAATGTGGAAGTTCGAAGACGGTTTTGTCCGCCGGACCTACAAAACCAACAGCTGGAAGGGTACGCTGATGGTCATCAACGCCGTCGGCCACCTCGCCGAGGCCGCCTGGCACCACCCCGATATCACAGCGTCCTATGCTTGGGTCGAGGTCCGTCTGGCGACGCATTCAGCCAAGGGCATCACCATGAAAGACCTCGAACTCGCCGCTAAAATCGAGGAAGTCGTATTGTGGCAGCCGGCAAAAACGGCCGGTTCCGCGCTCGAAGGCACACCAGCCACTGACCTCCGCTTCGCCTACCTCAAATACGATTGACGCTGACCGGTCGCCAAGCGGCAACCCGTTCTAATCTCGGCCCGACATCTGACTGTCGCTACCCACCCCGCGCTGTGGCCCGGTTATCGCGACCGCCATCCAAAACTGTGGGATCACGGCAACACACCCGACGAAGCAGCCCGCCTATCCCCGCAATATGCGCCTGCAACTTCAGCGGCGTCCCGGCCGACCCCCGCACTCCGGCCTACGTCAAGCTCCACCACCAGAACTTATCCCCGCGCTCCCGGGCTGGAGTATCTTAGCCCCGGGTCGCCAATCCCTGGCGTCCTCGACGCGGCGGTCCCGCGGCCAGCCAGCGCAACCCCATCGGCGCATAGCCAAACCGGCGGTCCGCCGTTAGAAGCGCGCAACGCTACTCCCCAACTACTCCGCCACCGCTCCTCCCCGACGGCCCACGCCCCGACCCCCGAGTTCTCCATGCCCAAACGGACCGACATCGACAGCATCTTGATCATCGGCGCCGGGCCGATCGTCATCGGTCAGGCCTGCGAGTTCGATTATTCGGGCACCCAGGCGTGCAAGGCGCTGAAGGCGGAGGGCTATCGCATCGTCCTCGTCAATTCGAATCCGGCGACGATCATGACCGATCCCGAGCTGGCGGACGCGACCTACATCGAGCCAATCACGCCTGAAATCGTCGCCAAAATCATCGCAGCCGAAAAGAAAGCCCGGCCCAACGATAAGCTCGTCGTTCTGCCGACGATGGGTGGCCAGACCGCCCTCAATACCGCCCTCGCGCTCGACAAGCAGGGGATCCTTAAGGCCCTCGACATCGAGATGATCGGCGCCAAGGCGCACGCCATCGACAAAGCCGAGGACCGCCAGCTGTTCCGCGAGGCAATGCGCAAAATCGGCCTCGAAACGCCCAAATCGATGATCGTCAACAACCGTGGCGAGGCCTCTGCCGCGCTCGAACATGTAGGCTTGCCAGCCATTCTGCGGCCGTCGTTCACCATGGGTGGCACCGGCGGCGGCATCGCCTACAATCGCGAAGAATACTTCGAAATTATCGAGCGCGGGCTTGATGCGTCGCCAACTAGCCAAGTTCTCGTCGAGGAGAGCGTGCTTGGCTGGAAAGAATACGAGATGGAGGTCGTCCGCGACCACGCCGATAACTGCATCATCGTGTGCTCGATCGAAAACCTCGACCCGATGGGCGTGCACACCGGCGATTCGATTACCATCGCGCCAGCCCTGACGCTGACCGACAAAGAATACCAGATCATGCGCGACGCCTCGATCGCCGTGCTGCGCGAGATCGGCGTCGAGACCGGCGGATCGAACGTGCAATTTGCCGTCAACCCCGCCGATGGCCGCCTCGTCGTCATCGAGATGAACCCGCGTGTGTCGCGCTCCTCTGCGCTCGCCTCGAAAGCGACCGGCTTCCCCATCGCCAAAGTCGCCGCCCGCCTCGCTGTCGGCTACACCCTGGATGAACTCGCCAACGACATCACGGGTGGCGCCACGCCAGCCTCGTTCGAGCCGACGATCGATTACGTCGTCACAAAGATCCCGCGCTTTGCGTTCGAGAAATTCCCCGGCGCCGATGCGACGCTCACGACCTCGATGAAGTCAGTCGGCGAAGTCATGGCGATCGGGCGCACGTTCGCCGAGAGCTTGCAAAAAGCGCTGCGCTCGATGGAAACCGGTCTCACCGGTTTTGACGACATCGCGTTTGAGGGCCTCGGCGAGGGCGATGATAAAAACGTTATCCGCGAGCAGCTCGCCCGGCCCAGGCCCGATCGCATCTTGAAGGTGGCGCAGGCGATGCGGCTCGGCTTCCCGCGATCGGAAATCCAGACCAGCTGCCGCATCGATCCGTGGTTCCTCGCCCGTATCGAAGAGATTATCGAAACCGAAGCCCGCGTCATTGCCCATGGTTTGCCCACGTCGCCTGAAATTCTCCGCGATCTCAAAGCGATGGGTTTTTCCGATGCCCGATTAGCCAAGCTCAGCGGGCAAACAGAAGCCGATGTCTCGAAGCTGCGTCGGGCAGCGGGCGTCGTGCCCGTCTATAAGCGTATCGATACGTGTGCCGCCGAGTTCGCCTCGCCCACACCCTACATGTATTCAACCTATGAGCCCGGTCTCGCGCTCGACGAGGCAACCGGCCTCGCGCCCTCCCACAGCGAAGCCCACGTCAGCGATCGCAAGAAAATCGTCATCCTTGGCGGTGGCCCAAATCGCATCGGCCAAGGCATCGAGTTCGACTACTGCTGTTGCCATGCCTGTTTTGCGCTGACGAAAGCTGGCTTTGAGGCGATCATGGTCAACTGCAACCCCGAGACCGTCTCAACCGATTACGACACTTCCGATCGCCTCTACTTTGAGCCGCTGACGGCGGAAGATGTGATCGAGATCATCCGCGCCGAGCAGGCGTCGGGAGAATTGCTGGGTGTCATCGTCCAGTTTGGTGGACAAACGCCGTTGAAGCTCGCCGCTGCGTTGTCAGCTGCTGGGATCCCGATCCTCGGCACATCGCCCGACGCCATCGACCTCGCCGAAGATCGCGACCGCTTCTCTGTCCTGATCGACAGCCTCGGACTGCGCCAGCCTGAAAGTGGCATCGCTCGCGCTCCCGGGGAAGCCCGCGCAATCGCCGACGGCATCGGCTATCCCGTCGTCATCCGCCCGTCCTATGTGCTGGGTGGCCGCGGCATGGAGATCGTCTACGACGGCGCCGGTATTGATCGCTACATCACCAAACTGTCCGCAACTCTCGCCGCCCCATCCGAGCTCGCCGTCTCTAAAGAACGCCCACTCCTCGTTGACCGCTATTTGAGTGATGCCGTTGAGGTCGACGTCGATTGCATTGCCGATGGCCGCGATTCGTTCATCGCCGGCATCATGGAGCACATTGAAGAAGCCGGGATCCATTCCGGTGATAGCGCGTGTTCTCTGCCGCCGTTTTCGCTATCGGCCGAGACCATTGCCGAGATCGAGCGGCAGACCCGCGAAGTGGCGCTGGCCCTTAAGGTCGTCGGGCTGATGAACGTGCAGTTCGCCGTCAAGAATAACGTCGTCTACATTTTGGAAGTTAATCCGCGCGCGTCTCGCACCGTTCCCTTCGTTGCCAAAGTCGTCGGCCTCCCCGTCGCGGCGATCGCGTCGGAGGTGATGGCTGGCCGCACGCTCGCTAGTTTCGGCCTCAAGCATCGCAAACTCGACCATATTGCCGTCAAAGAAGCCGTGTTCCCGTTTGCTCGTTTCCCCGGCGTCGATCCAGCGCTTGGGCCTGAAATGCGCTCAACGGGCGAAGTCATGGGCATCGACCGTGATTTCGCGATGGCGTTCTACAAGAGCCAGCTTGGCGCCGGCACGGCCCTCCCGACGTCGGGCACCGTGTTCGTTTCGGTCCGCGACGGCGACAAAGACCGCGTCGTCGGCCCTCTCAAAGACCTGCAGTCGATGGGCTTCAAGATCATTGCAACGCGCGGCACCAAGCGACATCTTGAGGCCCACGGTATCGCGTGCGATGTGATCAACAAGGTTCTGGAGGGCCGCCCTCACATCGTAGATGCCATGAAAAACCGTGATGTGGCGCTCGTTTTCAATACCACCGAGGGGGTCAAGGCGCTCGCCGATAGCAAGGACATCCGGCGCACGGCCTTGCTGAACCACATTCCATATTATACAACTTTAGCCGGTGCCGTAGCGGTGACCAAAGCAATCGCGGCCTTGAAGACAGGCAGCGTTCAAGTCGTACCGTTGCAGTCCCACCTCGCACGACCAAATCTGCCTGGTAGCGATGGGGTCAGCCCCGTGACTGCTACGCGACCGTGAACTGCCGGTTTGTTGGAGTGATACGCCACGATGCTGCCCGAAGCTAACGGTCAACTCGAACAACACGGCCAATTCGAGCAAAACGACCAACGCACCGCCTCGAAGTGGCAGCACAGCATGCCAGTGCGATGCCGTTCACGGGCGTCGCGATGGCTAATGGTGGGGTGGCTCCCGTAGTCGGCCCGGGGGCTGCACCTGTCATCCGGGGTCCGTAACGTTCAATCCATATTTGGAAACCGGCCTGATCGGAGGCTGGAAAAGATGGTTCCAGTCGCTAAGCTGGGCCCAAGAGGAGACTATAAAATGTCGCTGGAGCGTGTTCCGATGACCCTTGATGGTTTCCAGAAGCTGGAAATCGAACTGCATCGCCTCAAGGCCGTGGAGCGCCCGCGCATTATCCAAGCGATCGCGGAAGCGCGTGCGCTCGGCGATCTTTCGGAAAACGCAGAGTACCATTCCGCCAAAGAAGCGCAGGGCCAAAACGAGTCGCGCGTCGCCGACCTAGAAGGCAAACTGTCTCGCGCGGAGGTCATCGACACGTCGTCGTTGTCGGGAACAACCGTCAAATTTGGCGCGACCGTGACCGTCGTCGACGAAGATAGCGAGGACAAGGTCAAATACCAAATCGTCGGCGACACGGAGGCCAACGTCCGCGACGGCAAAATCTCGATCTCCTCACCGATCGCGCGGGCCTTGATCGGCAAAAGCAAAGGCGATGCGATCGAGGTCATCACGCCCAAGGGACCACGCAGTTACGAATTGCTCAAAATCGAGTGGAAGTAACGCCCCGCTACCGCGCCTGTTGCATGCGCGACACAGCCTAGGCTATGCTCGATACGTGTTGTTGAGTATTTGAGTACGCAAAATGCTGGAATTGTTATCTAAACAGCAATAATAGCAATCCATTATGCTTACCTATCAATGCGGTATGGTCTCGTGCTGGCACCGCATTGCAGTAAAAACTGGTAACTGATGTCGCCCTGGCGCAGCCTCGGGCGCGGTTTAGTGGAGACGCGTAAGATGAAACGTTTCGTTATGATCGCCGGTCTCGGTCTTCTCGCCGCTACCCCGGCATTGGCCCAGGCCAAGTTCCCGATCGCCGCTGACGGCACCACCAACATTAACGATTGCCTTAAGGCGCCCGCCGACGCCCGCAACAACTGCATCAGCCGCGCTCGGCCGATGAATACTCAGGCCCTCATGGCCTTCACGAAGGGCCGTGAAGCCCTCGAAAAGAAGGCGGCCGCTGCCGCCCCCGCCAAGGCCGGCGTCGTTGCCAAAGCTGTCGACACCTCCAAGACCGTCGACAAGTCCAAGGCTCGCGCTGCTGCAAAGGCCGCCGCAGCTGCGGCCGCACGCTACAACAAAGCCCGCGTCGCCAGCGCGCCCAAGGGCCTCAAGGTCGCCGCTGACGGGTCGACCGACATCAACCAGTGCAGCTCCGTTGGCGCGACGTTGTTTAATGCCTGCATCAGCCGCGCTCGCCCCTTGAATACGGCCCAGCTGATGAGCTTTACAAAGCAGCGCACGGCCGCTGCCGCTAAGCTTGCTGCCTCGAAGGCGACAACCAAGGTCGTCGCCGCCAAGCCCGAGCCAAAACCAGCCGAAGCCAAGAAGGCCGAAGCCAAGAAGGCCGAAGTCAAGAAGGTCGAAGCGAAGGCTGCCGCAGCGGTCGCAGCTCCAACGAAAATCCTCGACGTGAAGGGCTTCCTCGTCGCCAAAGACGGCACGACCAACATTGGCGATTGTGCCAAGGCGAAAGCCGAATTCAAGAACGAGTGCATCAGCCGCGCCCGTCCGGTGAGCGGCGCTCAAATCTACGGCAAATCCGCCCGTGGCGGCAGCTAATACAACGCACGAGCCCGATGGCCGATACCACTGTCAAACGGCCCGCTTCGGTGGGCCGTTTTTGTTTGGCCCGCCTGCCAGTCTATCGCGGGCCAGTCTATCGCGGGCCACCAATCGACGGCTCCTGAAGCCCCGGCGTAGGCACAACTCGTCGCGCGCATCGTAATAAAAAAGCCCCGGCCAGAGCCAGGGCTTCGCAGATGTGTTGCGCCGTTCCCCGACAGCATGGAACAGCTGTCCCACGCTCTTCGATCAGGCCTCGTCGTTAGGCTGGCGCCATCGCAGCCTTTGCCAGATCGGCTTTCAGGCGACGTAAATCAGCCGACAGCACGTCTGACTTCGCCTTGGCGAGATAGCCATCGAGGCCACCATTGTGCTCAACGGTCCGCAGCGCCTGAGCGCAAGCCCGGACCCGGATTTTCCGCCCAAGCTTCTCGCTCACCATCGTGACGTTGCAAAGGTTCGGCCGAAACTTTCGCTTGGTCTTGTTTTCAGCGTGGCTGACGTTTTGCCCCGACATGGGCAATTTACCGGTCAATTCACAGCGACGGGTCATCTCAGTCAACTCCGGTGGCGGGCATTGCGGCCGCGGTTGGCCAACGCTGCGGTGGCGCGATGCGATGCTTACCTACGAGAATGGAAGCAGCATCGGTCGTAAATGGTTACGCCGCCGGAGTAACCCCGACGGCGCGAGCGCGTGATCTGCCGCAACTTGCAGCTATCGTCAAGCCATCCATCGTTCGCGTGCTGGCTATCGAGCGGGCCTGTGCAACTTTGCAAGACGCGGCAGCCGTCCCTCGTGTTTTGCTCACCGGGCCGTAGGATTGGCTGGCACGGCATTGCGTGGCGCCTCGTTCGGCGGCTTTGGCCGCGTTTTTGGCAGCTGTTTAACCTCGCCATCCCCGTCAGACGCAGCCCCGCCCTTGCCTGCGGTGTCCAGCGTTGCTGCCCCTGGCGCTGGCGGCGGCGGCCTGTCCATCGCTTCGGCTGCGGCTGCAGCCGCAGTTGCTCCCTCCGACAATCGCACCTGGCCACAGCGAAATTGCAACTGTTCTTCAAGTTCAATCCAGCGTGCGACGCGCTTCAGCTGAGCCGACGTCGCGCTCTGCTTCGCCCACGCGGCTCCACGTTCCATGAGCCGCGGAACGTCGCCGTAGAGTTCGGTTTGCTCGGCCCTCGACTTTTCGCAACTGGCCGCATCGAGCGGCACGGCCACCGCTCGATCAGCGCCAATGCAACCTAAGCAAATGGCAAACATCGGCATCATGCACCGGTTCATAGTGGCCCACTCATCGTAATGCATCCCCGCCGTTGCAATCGGTGGTTCGTTCAATCAAACGCTGCCAGAATACCAACAAAATCGACAGCCTTAAGGCTTGCCCCGCCAACCAGCGCCCCATCGACATTGGCGATCGCCATCAGCACTTTCGCGTTTGATGCCTTGACCGACCCACCATACAACAGCCGGATCGACCGCCCAGCCTCGCCATACCTCGCGATCAGCGCCTCAGCCATAGCCCGATGGATCCCCGCGACATCCGCCGTCGACGGCGTTAGCCCAGTGCCGATTGCCCACACCGGTTCGTAGGCCACCACCGCGTTCTGAGCCGTCAAGCTGTCCGGCAGCGACCCCGCAAGCTGTCGCGTTACGACCGCCGCCGTCAGCCCCGCCTCACGTTGGCCAAGCGTCTCGCCAACGCAAATGATTGCCGTTAACCCGGCGCGATGGGCGGCCACCGCCTTTGCCTTTACATCGCCGTCTCGCTCGCCATGGGCGAAGCGCCGTTCGCTATGCCCAACAATCACTGCCGTTGCGCCCGCGTCCGCTAACATTTCAGCCGACACATCGCCGGTGAACGCGCCAGCCGGTGCCGGATGGCAATCTTGCCCACCTACCGATACCGCCGATCCGCCAAGTGCCACAGCCATCGCGGCCACCAATGTCGCCGGTGGACAGATCATAACATCGGCGGCTCGGACACTACGCGCAGCATCTGCGACGGCAAGCGCCTCGGCTAACGACGCCTTCAAACCGTTCATTTTCCAGTTACCAGCAAGTAGCGGGCGCGGCATCATCGGGGTTCCAGTTCGGAGTGCGTGGTCGTGCAGCTGACGCCGTGCTCGTATGTCAGTTGCCCCGCCCACGGTCTAACCAAGCAGCGGCGCCATGTTTGCTTGCTTTCGCCGCCGCCGGGCTACATATCACGCCGCACCGATGCGTCACCCGGGCTTTGTGTCTTCGTCCACGCCCGCCGCGCGCCCATCGACTAACCCATCGAACGACGGTGGCAGGCTGCTTAACGGCGCCGCCATCGACGCCCAGCCAAGAGGCGCGACGGACTGCCATGCTTGAGATGATCCGAAAAGGCGCCAAGACGGGAATCGCCAAAGTCTTTCTGCTGTTGCTCGCGTTATCGTTCGTTGCCTTTCTTGGCGACGTCCGCGGGATCGGCGGCACGCCGCCCGTTGCCAGCGTTGGCAGCCAAAAGATCATGCCCTCTGAACTCGAACGCGCGCTCGAAAATGAAATGGCGACGATCTCACAGCGCGCGCGCCGCCAGATCACGCGCACCGAAGCCGTCCAATTCGGTCTCGACAACCGCGCCCTCCAGGGCCTAATCGCGCGAGCAGCCATCGACCAGAAGGCGACATCGCTTGGCCTGGCCGTATCGGAAACCGCGGCGGCAGAGAGCCTGCTTCGCGACCCGTCGTTCCAGACCGTCGATGGCCGTTTCGATCGCTTCGGCTTTGATAACTTACTTCGCCAGATCGGCATCCGCGAGCGAGATTTCATCGACATGAGGCGCCGCGAGGAAACGCGCCTCCAGCTCACCGATAGCCTCGCGCGCGCGATCGTCACGCCCGATCCGATGGTCGAAGCCGTTCACAACTGGCGCGAAGAGACCCGCATCGTTGAGTTTTTCAGCCTTGATGGCGAAAAAACCGTCACCGTTCCCGAAGCGGACCCGGCCAAGTTGAAAGAGTTTTTTGAGGCTTCAAAATCGCAATTTACCGCGCCTGAATATCGGGCACTCGAAGTGTTGCTGGCCAGCGTCGAAGACCTGCGTAGCCGCGTCGACGTAAACGATGAGGCCATCGCCAAGGCCTATGAGGAAACCAAAGATACCTTCGCCACGCCCGAGCAGCGTCGCGTTCAGCAGATCCCATTCGCCAATAAGGCTGCCGCTGATGCAGCCAAGGCTGCGATTGTCGCTGGCAAAAACTTCATGACCATCGCCGAAGAGATGAAGCTCAAAGACACCGACATCGACCTCGGCCTCGTCCGACGGTCAGCGCTGCTCGATCCCAAAATTGCAGACACAGCCTTCAAGCTCGACCGGGACGCCGTCTCTGAAGTCATCGAGGGTAAGTTCACGACGGTTCTGCTGCGGGTGCCCGAAATCATCCCCGGCAAACAGCCAACGCTAGCCGACGTCAAAGGCAAAGTCCGCGACAGGCTGCAGCGCGACAAGGCCCGCGAAGACGTGCGCAAACTCCGCGACGAAGTCGAGGATCTACGGGCGTCGGGCAAATCGCTCAAAGAGATAGCCGGGCTTAAAGCCCTGAAGCTGGTCGAAATCCCTGCTGCCGCTGCCGCCAACAAGACGCCGGACGGCAAGGCTGCGCTCGAGAGCCCCGATGCCGACAAACTCGTTCAATCGGGCTTTGATACGCGATCAGGCCTCGACCGCGATGCGATCGAACTCACCGATGGCGGGTTTGGTTGGGTCCATACCGCTGGCGTCACCGCCCCGCGCCAGAAGCCATTTGAAGAAGTCGAGGCTGACGTTCGCAAGCTTTACATGACCACGGAACGTAGTCGCCTGATGCGTGAGCTGACCCAAAAGCTCGCCGAACGCATTACGGCGGGCGAAGCCATGGCGGCGATCGCGACCGAGCTTGGCGCCAAGCTTGAAAAAACGCCGCCGATTACGCGTACAACCGCGCCGCAGGGGCTCACCGAACCAGCCGTCAAGCAGGCATTTGCGCTGCCCGTTGGACGCGGCGGCCACACCGATACGGCTGATAAAAACGGCCGAACGGTCTTGCGCGTCGCTGAAATCATCGCTGCAGCCGCGCCGACAAAGGAAAAACTCGCACCTTTGATGCTCGACATCTCACAGCAAATCCAAGCCGATACACTTGATGCCTTCATCACCGCCCTGCAAACAACAGCCGGCGTGACTGTCGATGAAGCGCAGCTGCGTCGACTGCGCGGCGTCGTCCCGTGATCGCCCACTTCGCCTCGGGGAATATCGAGCGTGTCCAAGCGCAACAAGCCCACCGCTAAGCGCACCACCGCCAGCGACGTCGCCGATCGCACGGTGTCAGCAATAGCTGGCGCCGCCACGGCTGTAGCCGCCGCGACGGGCCCCACTGGCACGGTCACCGCCGCGGCTGCCACACTCGCCCCCAAGCGTGAAGCGACCGAACCATCCCTTCAACCCGCACAGCTGCCCGATGGGCTCGCCGTCGATCCCCCGTTCAATATCTTCAAACCACGCTATCTGGCCGCGGGGCCGCAAGTTCTGTCGGTGCGCCTCGTCGCCGATCTCGAAACGCCTGTCTCAGCCTATCTGAAGCTAACCACTGGCACCGGCACCGCGTCGACGTTTCTCCTCGAGTCGGTTGAAGGAGGTTCCGCTCGTGGCCGATATTCAATTATCGGGCTAGAGCCCGACCTCATTTGGCGCGCGACCGGCAACGTCGCAGACATCAACGCCGATCCCTCCGACCATCCAGACGCCTTCGTCCGCGACCCGTTGCCAACTCTTGCCTCTCTGCGAGCCCTGCTTGCCGCCTCAAGGATCGAGCTGCCAGACGGGTTGCCGCCGATGTCGGCTGGCGTCTTTGGCTACATGGGCTACGACACAGTCCGCCTTGTTGAACGGTTGCCCGGCGGTCAGCGCGATGACTTGGGCGTCCCCGACGGCATCCTGATGCGGCCGACCGTGATCGTGGTGTTTGATTCGGTTAAGGACGAAATGATCGCCGTCACGCCCATTCGCCCAACGCAAATGGTCCGCTCCACGCAGCCCGATGAAGATGCTGCGGCCGCCTACGCCGCAGCCGTTGCACGCCTCGCCCGTGTCGTCGCCGCTCTGGACGCGCCGCTTGATCGTGCGCGAAACGACAGTCGCCCCGCAGCCACCGCCGCTGATGCCCCCGCCAGCGAAATTGCACCGTCCGAGCCGGTGTCAAACACCCCGCCAGCCGAGTTCCTCGCCATGGTCGCCAAGGCCCAAAGTTTCATAACCGCCGGCGACATCTTCCAGGTCGTGCTCTCCCAGCGGTTTTCCGCCCCCTTTCCGTTGCCGCCGTTTGAGCTCTACCGCGCGCTCCGCCGCACCAACCCCTCGCCCTACCTCTTCCACCTCGACTTTGGCAGCTTTGCGCTGGCCGGTTCGAGCCCCGAGGTCCTCGTCCGCGTGCGCGACGGCGCCGTCACCATTCGCCCCATCGCTGGCACGACGCGACGTGGGCAGGACGAACGCGAAGACCGCTTGCTCGCCGATGCGCTACTCGCCGACCCCAAAGAGCGCTCCGAGCATTTGATGTTGCTTGATCTCGGTCGCAACGATGTCGGCCGCGTTGCGACGCCAGGCACCATCGAGGTGACCGAGCAATTCATCGTCGAACGCTACAGCCACGTGATGCACATCGTTTCAAACGTCACGGGCCGCCTCGACCCGGCTTTCGATGCCGTCGACGCGCTCCTTGCTGGCTTCCCAGCTGGCACCGTTTCCGGCGCGCCGAAAGTCCGTGCGATGGAAATCATCGACGAACTCGAGGTCACAAAGCGTGGCCCCTATGCGGGCTGCGTTGGCTATTTCTCCGCCGGCGGCGATATGGACACTGCGATCGTCTTGCGCACAGCCATCATCAAGGACGGGATCGTCCACGTTCAAGCCGGTGCTGGCGTCGTCTTCGATTCTATTCCAGACAACGAACAGCAAGAATGTATCAATAAGGCCAAGGCTGTTGTCCGTGCGGCCCGCACGGCGATCGAGCGCGCCAACGGGTCGGCGCGCTAGGCGCAAGTAGGTTTGGAGCCAGTAGGGTTTGGAGCCAGCAGGTTTGGCGCTGGTATGTGAGGTCCCGGATCAACGCGCGCCCGGACCAACGCGCGCCCGGACCAACGCGGGCCCATAACCAACGCGGGTCCGGCACCAATGTCACCGTCTTTGGCCGCAGTTGATCGGCGTTACCTCAAGGTCGAATCATCGCCGTCCATCGCGACTTTTCTCACCCCATTTAAGCTATAAGAGCGCTTGTGATTCGCCTGCCCGCACAGTACCTCTGACGGCGGGGGGCATGTCGGGCTACGAACCGAATGCTCAAGACGCATTCGATTTCGAGAGCCGCGCCGTAGGGTCTACGGCCGCGTTGACGCGAACTATTGGGGACGAACCGCATGACTTTTCTGCTCGTCGCACTGATGACGGTCGTCAGCCTGTTGATCGTTGGCCACGCCTTCGATGAAGGTGAATAGACAGCGTGCCCCGGCCTGCGCAGACGGTCTTGCCGACACTCAAGGTACGCAGGCCGATTGCCCGTTAAAAGCCATTGCACGTCGTGTCCGATGCTAGATCTTCTCCTGCTTCGGCACGCCAAGTCGAGCTGGGACCATAACAATATATCTGACCATGATCGTCCGTTGTCAGAGCGCGGGCTCGCCGCTGCACCGCGCATGGCCGACCATATTGCCACGAACGGGCTCACGCCCGATCTCATCTTGTGTTCGACGTCCGCGCGCACCCGCGCAACTTTGAGCGTCGTGCTGGAACGGTTGTCAAGCGCGCCACCCGTAGTGTTTGAACAAGCCCTCTACCTTGCCGAAGACGGCGAACTCCTCGCTCGCATCAATCGCGTCGATGACGCCGTGAAACGCCTCATGATCATCGGTCATAACCCAGGCTTTGAAGACCTCGCCCGCTCACTGTCTGGACGCGGCGAACGTGCCGCTCTCGCTGCCCTTCATCGCAAATTTCCAACCTGCGGGCTCGCGGTCATCACGTTCGACGTCGCCCATTGGTCCAACATTGGCGAGCGTTCGGGCACGCTCACCGCGTTCATCACCCCACGCAGCCTCGAGCCCGCATTTTAAAGGCACCGCGCGCCATGCCTTGTCGCGACAGCCCTCGGCATCATCAATCCATGGGCCAGCGGGCGGGCCAAAAAACTCAACGAAGACCCGGTCCGCCCGTCCCGGCACATCGTGCCGCTCGCCGACAGCCCACCGCCAACGTCGAGTGACCGGTGCTAGCTTTCGGTCCCTACAAGGGCGCAGACCGTGGACCGGCAACGAACCTCGTCCCGATTTTATGGGTCCTAAGCCGTGCCCCGCCCAACGGCGGACAACCCCTTGCGTGCCCGGCACCACCACAGTATCTACCGCCGCTTCTGCAGGACCACTCGCCTGCAGGCGCTGGAGAGGTGGCCGAGTGGTTGAAGGCACCGCACTCGAAATGCGGCGTGGGGGCGACCTCACCGTGGGTTCGAATCCCACCCTCTCCGCCAAAACTTTCGTAAGCCAGAATCAGTACGCGAAATCATAAACTTACAGCCAGCCTGCTCTCCACGCTGCTCCCAAGATTGGCTCCCAAGATCGGCTCCCAAGGCGACGTCTTACTCCGTGCGCGGTACCCGGCGCACGCGATCGGTGCGAATGTTGGCGGCCAAACGGTCGCGGATGGTCGGAAGAAACCAGCAGGCAAATATCCGAACGCGACAGTACTGCTGTCCCGGTCTCCGGTTGGACGAAGGTCAGGTCCTGGCCACGTAAACATGTTTAGCTCGGTCAAGACGACCCACGAGCGGGCATCGTCGAGCCCGAGGTGACGCTTGATGTTGGCAGGTATCTCCAGAGCGTCGATAGCGCGTGGTGGCGGCGGTGAATGGGTAATCGGAACGACAGCCACGCGGGGGTGGTTGGTGCCCTCATCGCGGCCCGCGTCGTGTTCATCCGCCCACAAATAAGCGTAACGAATAACCTGGGACGGCTTGGGTGCTGGAATATCCATTGTTAGCGAGGCGTTTTAGCCAGCTTGCGTTCTACAGCCTCGGATTCAGCCGGTGGTTCGACAGCTTCGATGGCGGCGAGCAGATCATCAGGAACGTCGCCCACCCGCAAAACTTGACGGTCCCGACGTTTGAGGCGGGCGTATTCGTCGGCCGATAACAGCACGAGGTGTTCGCGGCCGTACTTGGTAACCGGGTCTGTCGCTGACAAATGGCAGGTCAGTCACGAACGTTAGTCTGGCGATCCCCGTCTCGACACAGTTGAACGGAATTCAATCTCCCCCTGATTGGCGTCTGGCGACCAGTTTCGGGGTGAAATTCTAGAGCAGGAGTGTCGCGTATGTTGACGTCGATGCGCGCCGCACCGGCGCTTTTCTTAGCGGCGGGCGTCCTGCCCGCCTCGGCCCATGAGCTGAAGCTTTAAAACCTGCATATCGTGCATCCCTGGGCGCATGGCTGGGAAAAGCCCGGCAAGACCGCGCCGCGCGATGTGCCGGTTTACATGACGGTGTTCAACCGGGGTGCGTCGGCCGATAAACTGATCGGTGTGTCGTCGCCGCTGGCTGAAAGCGGCGAATTGCGCGTGGTCACGCAAACGGTCACGTCGATTCCGTTTGGCCCAGCCGCCGGGGTTCAACTGGCCTTTGACGGCCCCAATATTGTACTGCACGGCGTTACCGATGATTTCGCCGGATACGAAGCGTTTCCCGTCTGGCTTGTTTTCGAGAAGGTCGGCCGCGTCGAAGCGTCGGTGATGGTCGAGGTCACTCCGTCCATCGCACGCGACTCGCTCTATTGGTACGTTACTCGAACCAATTCGGCAGCATGTGTGACCAACGTAGAGTCGGATTGGCCGGTGACGGCGTAGCCGAGCCGCCCATCGAACCAGTAGTAGGCGATGACATCGCCGTCCTGGCGGGAGCCAAACAAACTGCGGCGACCATCAGCCAGAGTTTTTACATAAACGGCGATGCGTTGGCCGTTGTTCTCAGCATAGACAAAAATGCCGCCTGGGCCTTCATCGCTCGCAAGCAAGCGGCCGCCGAGAAATGTCAGTCCAAGGCGCGACAAGTCCGGGATGGCGATGTCGTGTCCAAGATGGCCAGCGATTCGGCTCAATAAGATGACCCGCTTCGTGCCATCAATTTCGACCGAACCTTCCGGGCTTTTCGCGAATACGCGATGGGCCGATACGGCATCGGCCATTGGGGCGCGCTGCCCCCGGTTTGTGGCCTGCGTGCTGAAGGTCGCCCCGATCAATGTGCCGAGCGCAACAAGCACTAGCCCCGCAGTAACTTGCTTCAGTTGGATGATTGAGTTTGATCGGGACGTGCGCCGGATTTCCGTCATTCGCAACCGCGTTGGCATCGGCGACGACAAACGCTCATCGGCATCGCGGCCCAGCGCCGCTCCATCCGCTGCAATGGCTGCTAAGCCTTGTCGAGTATCAGGATTGATCGTCAAGTACGCTTCAACATCACGCCGGCGGTCAGGATCGAGTTGATTGTCGACGTAAGATTGAAGATCGTCTTCTCCAATTGGGCCCGTGCTATCGCTCATTTTACTCTCCTGAGCTGCCCCGTGGCGGGCGTATCCAACAGCTCTCTCAGTTTTGAGCGACCACGGCTGAGCCTCGACATCACCGTACCAAGAGGGACGCCAACAATCCGACTGACCTCGTCATAAGTCAGACCTTCGATTGCCACCAACTCCAACACGACACGCTGATCTTCTGGCAACCGCAGGAGCCCATCGAGCGCTGAACGCAACGCGATGCGATCATCCAGATGACCCGTCGCTATAGGATGGTCTCGATCAGTGTCAGTTGGCATATCGATTTCGTCCGGCCGCGACTTCCGTCGTCCTGCCCTAAAGATGTTGAAAAGGATCTGAAAAAGCCAGGGGCGCACGCTACCGGTCTGCCGCAACTGCGCCCATCTTGAGACAGCTTTCAGCAAGGCGTCCTGCACAAGGTCATCCGCCTGATCATGATCCCGGGTCAGCGACCAAGCGAAGCGGCGCAGCGCCGGGATATGCCGCTCGAGTTCGCTGTCGCTGATGCGGGAAAACACGCGTTAAGTTCCACGGTTGCCGCTGAGAGACGGATACTCTGGTTCAGGCTTTTTCATAACCTGCAGACGCCCACGCATACCCTCAATCTCCGAGATTTGCCCTGCAAGGATCTTCTCGGCGATCTCACGCACAAGCGGATCGCGACCCGCCCGCAGCACGAGACGTGCCATATCAACGGCGCCCGCGTGATGCGGGATCATCATAGCGAGAAAGTCGATGTCCGGATTGCCCGATGGCGGTGCCGCGTGCATGTCGGTCATCATCGTTGCCATGCCCGCATGCATGTCGGTGGTAAATTGCTCGTAGTCCGTCGACGAGTGCGAAGGTTCAGCTGCGTGATCGTGGTGACCGGCATGGCTCTCGGCTTTCGGTGAACCCGTCATCGTGTCTCTCCAAACTGTTTCACTCAGGCCGTCGCACTCGGAGCGCCAGGGCGCACATAAACAAGATTGATCGATTTTTTATTGCGCAGTTTGCCGGATGGAAGGTCGCACGTCCCCAGTGGGATCTGCTTGATGAAGCGCGGTGCAAGCGTGTCCGTCACATCAAAGACGGTGCAGACGGTCTGTCCGGCATTTGGCGTGTTCGGCATTTCGTCTAATTCATGGGCAACATAGAGTTTGGTGTTGGATGGATCGGTCCAGATGCCGTGGGCCTCACGGCCCCGACTTGGAAACGTGCCAACAACTTTGCGTTGGCCTGCCGCGACGGACCGATCAACGATTGCGATTTTACTAGAAGCGGCTACATCCGCGCCGCCATCATCGACACGTGCGAAGGTGACATAAGCGACGCTACCCTTGGCATTGCTGACGAACTCAATGTGGTTCGGGCGTGCGCGTTCGCCAAGCGCAAGCGTGTCAAGCAACCGGTTGTCGCCTGAGGCATCAAAAACGGATACTATGTCAGCCAGTTTTTGCGAGACCCAGAACTCGCGACCATTCGGTGTCAACTTAAGGAACGGCGCAAAACCGAACTTGTCTTGAACAGTTGTGTCGATGCTGGTCTTACGTTCGACAGTCGACAGTCCTTTTGCGTTGTAGCGCACGCGAAAAATATCAATGCGCGGCGTCTTCTGAGAGATCACGAATGCGAGATCACCCTTGGCGCTGAACCAGACCATGGCGGGGCCGGGCATGGTCGGCACGAATGCGCGGATCGATGAGCCTCGCGGCTCGTTGCCCAGCAATTCGGCTTTCGCTTTTTCGACGTCAATGATCGCAAGTCGATTTTCACCGCGCAGTGCCAACCAAATTTCGCGACCATTGCGCGTAAAGGTGGGCTCGTGCGGTTCGCGGCCCACCAATAAACCGGAGGTGAGCAGTTCTGGATTGGTGGTTGGTCCGGCTTGCGGGTTGGCGACATTGCCGATCACTTTAAGGCTGGTTGCGTCGATCAAATAGAGATTGCTGGTGCCGCGCCCTGCCGTCGCAAACAAGCGGCTATCGGGCGAAGGCGCGCAGCCATGGATCGAGATCGCGCCGTGATAGAGCGGTTTCTGGATCATGTCGCTGTGCGTCGGCGTGACACCGCCAGTGATAAAGCGGAATGGAGGGCGTGCGTCTTCATCGAAGCTGGTCAGATTGATGGTCGCCATCACCTCGTCTTTAACCGGATCAATGACGGTCAGCGTGTTGGAATCTTCGTTCGTCAAAAACACACGATCGCCAGCCATCGGACCTGCGATGATGGATTGAGCAAAGGTTGGCGTTGCCATAACGGCAACGGCTCCAGCTGCTCCAACGATTACATCGCGGCGGTTTAGAAGGTTCGACGGTTCATGCGACATGTGCACGTCTCCAACAGGTGGGTCCTGACTGTGAGATGCGCGCGGGGGCAGTCTATTCCCAATAAATCGTTGGGATCACGAAATGGTCATGTTGCTTGAACGTCTCATCAGTTTTTTCGCCGGCGCCAAGCGCCGTGAAGGCTAGAGCATTTTCCTATCTGATAGAGTTGTTTATGGTCAGCGACCGCCACCACGCTTTCCAAACTCACGACCCGTGACAGCAAAAGCTACTTCCCCGCAGCTGGTTACGGTGCCATATGATCGGGCTGTGCTCTAAGCACGTCCTTGAACTGGTCATGGACGATCATGACGACCTCGCGCCCGCTGCGGCAGATGCCTCAAGCCGCTCAATCATTGGCGGCTCGATCAACGTTCGCTGATAGGCGGCGGGCGGTCGAGCGATCGACCTATAATCAACCCGCTGCGCTAGCTTCCGGCGGCCTATCATTGGAGGCGGGCGCGGTCGTCGTGGTTGTCCCGTTGACGGTTCGAACCGGCGATCGGAAAAACAGTGCCTGGCTAATGACCGCTTTGACCATTTCGGGCTGGAACGGCTTGTTGATCAAAAACGTCGGCTCTGGCCGTTCGCCGGTCAGCAAACGCTCTGGAAAGGCAGTGATAAAAATCACCGGCACCGAGATGGTCGACAAAATCTCGCGCACTGCCTCAAGTCCAGAACTGCCATCGGCGAGTTGCACGTCGGCAAGCACAAGTCCCGGCTTTTGACGCGCGACTGCCGCCACCGCTTCTCGATGCGTCGTTGCCACTTCGCTGACTTCGTGGCCCAGCGAGGTGACGATGTCGGTCAGGTCCATCGCAATGAGCGGCTCGTCTTCGATGATCACAACATTTGTTGCGACCTGCTCGGCAATCTCCCGCCCGGCAACATCGATCAAGTCAGAGAGTTCTTTCATCGGTATGTCCATCACGGCAGCGGCCTGGGTGAGCGTGAAACCCTCCAGCGCCACCAATAGAAAGGCTTGGCGCGGGCGGCTACTCAACAACTCTATGCGGCGATCAGGTCCCTCTTCGCCTCGGTCCGTCGAAGCAACATCAGCAGTGCCATTGATCGCGACTGAATTCCAAACCTTCAGAAATGTCCGGTAAATCGCCGTCCGAGCCGCTAAGCCGTTTGGAAAAAGGCTCCGGTCTTCAACGAGCGCCTCGAGCATGGCAACGACGTAAGCATCTCCACTATCCTGGGTCCCGCACAGCGCACGGGCGAAACGCCGCAAGAACGGCAGTTCTGGTGCGAGGGTTTCAGACAGTGACGACATGATTGATCTCTCGCTGTTTGACTGTCGTGAGGTCGGCGACCGGTCTTGCCTGTGCCACAGCCACCCACAACCTTGGAGAGAACGTTGCTAGTGCCGGTCGGTTCCCAAGATCATCTAATATATTTTTGCAGTCCCGCGGATCGTTAATGACGAACGCCGCCAATCAGCCCCCGCGCCCACTCGGACGCTTGTCTGACAACACCTTCAACCGTTCGCGCACCGTCGCTATTTGACAACGAGTTCGCCAAACGTTCAACGTAGGTCATGATACCGGTCGAACTCGGCAACGCCTGTCGCGCAACATCGGCCATTTGCGCCGCGCGATGAGCATACGCTTCGCTGTCAAAGGCGCGAACCTGCGACGGCACGTAGCGAGCGAGCCTCTCGTATGATGTTCCATCCCGCCGCCGCGACGTGACTGCCACAGCCAGAACCGCGCCTGCGGCAACAGCCAAGACCAGCGCCGTTACGGGTGCTGACTTGATGCTGCTCTCCACACTCTCAAGCGCGCTTTCCGCCGTCGCAGCAGCTTTCGCCGCCCGGTCCGTCGCCACGCTCGCGACCGTTTGAGCCAAGCCATCGAACTGCTGTCGCAGCGCGGCTAATGTCGCGAGTTCATCTGTTGACGCGTCCAACGAGGATACCGGCGACACAGCTTCTGTAGCGGACATCAAACCCTCCAAGATCAAAAAAGCCACGTCGACGATTGAACAGCCATCTCATGGGCACAACGCACGCGGCAGAGGCTGGTTCCATCCAAATGCGACGTCGGTCTTGGGCTATCGGTGCCGGTCTGTGGCGTGCGCCGATATATATGTCGTTGAATGCTCAGCGGCATGACTCGACGTTCTTCATGGCATCGACTGGAACCTTTGCCGGCGTTGCGTGTTTCTATTCTACCAACGCTCGTTGGTTGATTAGTTGATGCTCGTCGTCGTGTTGCCGACGTTCTGATGCGCTACGCAAACTATGTGTTGTGAATTGTAACTCGAGGAGTTCGAACATGGATACGTTCAACGTGGACCGGACC
This sequence comes from Hyphomicrobiales bacterium, assembly GCA_038329675.1. Lineage (GTDB taxonomy): Bacteria > Pseudomonadota > Alphaproteobacteria > Rhizobiales > Hyphomicrobiaceae > JANXVY01. The sequence continues at coordinate 27,345 of JBBQNE010000011.1, forward strand.
GGTTCGCACCCTTCACGGCCCAGCGACCAAACGGTCGGAAGTGATGTCTCGGGCCAAATCAAGCTTCTGCAAGACGACATCGGGCAGCTCGTTACGACGATTGGCGAATTGACGAAGGAAACAGTGGCGACCGCGACCACGGAAGCCCAACGCGCTGCGGGTCAAACGACGGAGCGGTACGAAACGATGGTTCGCAATAATCCGACCCGAGCGGCATTGGCTGCGGCGGGTGTTGGTTTTGTCCTCGGCCTTTTACTTACGCGCTAACGATGCACACGTTTATAAACCTGAAACAAGGACTCATGAAATGGCCTATGCAAGTGAAATCAAGCACAAAACACGCGATACGATCGAAGACGCCGGCGACGCTGCGAAAGCTGGCGCTACTTCAGCTGGTGAGAGCATGAAGGCTATGAGCCGCGATGTTTCTCACGCGGTCGAAACGGCGACCGAGGTCGCGCAAGAAAAAATTGATACGATGGCGGCCTATGTGAAGCGCAACCCGCTTCAAGCAACCGCCATTGCGGCAGGCGTTGGCTTTGTTTTCGCTCTGTTGGCTCGACGCTAATTGACTGATCGTCATCCATGATCGTCGTCGTGCGATCATGGATGGATCTGGAAAGCGGCACGAAAAGTGGAATGTAAGGAGTGATTGATGTTGGGTAATATCGCACTTTACATGGCTAATCGTGCCGCATCTGGCGCGGTTGTGCCGCTTGCCCGATGGGCTGCCTGGGGCGCGGTTGCGGGCGTGTTCTTCATCACTGCAATCGTGGCAGGACTGATGGGGTTGTATACGTGGCTTGAACCTCAATTCGGCGCGGTCTCAAGTTTGCTCATTATTTCAGCTGCGGCATTGGTCGCAGCCCTAGTCGCGATTGCAATACCCGTTTCAGTCGACGCGATGGATCGGGCGGCACGCCAGCGCGAGCTTGAACAAAAGGGTGCAATTGCGTCCACCACCGAGGCGGTCGAAGGTGAAGCGGCCGCCGCCGTTGATTATTTCGGCCCACTCCAAGTCGTATCATCTGCTTTTCTGGTTGGGTTGAGCACCGGCCGCAGGTTCAAGCGTCGCTAAGCGGCATCACCGATAATTTTGCCGGGGCTATCATGACACGTGTCAAGCCGGTTAGCTTCGAGCGGTTAGCTGGTGGACGTCGGACGGTGTTCGAAGGACTTGTAATTGGTGCGATTATCGTTTCAGCGCTGCATTATGGTCAGTCAATTTTAATACCGCTTACACTGGCCCTTTTTCTGACTTTTCTCTTATCCCCTGGGGTAACGGCTCTTCGCCGGCGCGGTTTGCCGCGCGCCTTTGCCGTTTCGATTGTTTCATTCGTCGCGCTCTCAGTTGTCGTTATTATGCTGATCGTCGTTGGCCGCCAGCTAACGATATTGGTCGAAGAGCTACCAAAGTACCAGTCGACTTTGTCTGCGAAAATAAAGTCATTGAAAGAGATCGCAGGCACTGGCGGCAGCAATACTGTCACCGGGCGGGCCTTGGAAGCTCTGCAGGAATTACAGGGCGACATCGTGGGTCGTGCAAAACCGTCATCGTCATCTGGTGACAAGCGTCCGCCAGCAGCAGGGCTGGATCGGCAATCCACTCAGCCGACCGGCGAGCCCGTGCCGGTATCTATTGTTGAAGCGCCAGCTACTGCTTTCGACCAATTTTTGCCGGTTGCTGCCTTCGTCGCGGGGCCAGCGGCAACAACTGGCATTGTCATTATTTTCGTCTTGCTTGTGCTGTACGCGCGCGAGGATGTGCGCGACCGCGCGATCCGTTTGTTTGGCACCAACGACCTTGAGCGGACAACCAAGGCTTTTGATGATGCAGGGACCAGACTTAATAGCTATTTCGTCGCTACTTTTGGGATTAACACAGCTTTTGGTATCGTCATCGGTGTCGGCTTGTGGCTGATCGGCGTTCCTAATCCGATTTTGTGGGGCGTGTTTGCAATCTTTGCTCGTTTCATTCCGTTTGTAGGCCCGGCAGTTGCTGGAGCAGTTCCGTTGTTTCTGGCAATTGCTATCGATCCAGGCTGGTGGATGGCCGGCTTGACGCTGGCACTGTTTGTGCTCGCAGAAATTATCTTTAGCCAAGTCGTCGAAACAATTGTCCAGGGCGAATCGACGGGATTGTCGGCTCTCGCGATCATCACTGGAACGGCATTTTGGACCCTCCTATGGGGGCCGATTGGTCTTTTGCTGGCAGTGCCGCTTACGGTTATCCTCGTTGTTCTTGGTCGATACGTTGAGCCGCTGGCATTTCTTGAAGTCTTACTTGGCGCGGAGCCCGCGCTGTCACTTGAAGATCGCTTCTACCACCGGATCCTGTCTGGAGACGTCGACGAAGCAGCAGATCTTGCCGAGAGTTCGGTTGCTGATGAACTAAATCCAGATGCGATAGCAGCTGAGCTGCTCATGCGGGCCATGCTTCGGGCCGCAACGGACGCTGAGTTTTTGCGTTTTGGTTCGGAGCGCGGGGCAGCTGTCGCGGCTACGTTTGATGACGTTTGTCTATTGGTCTTTGAAGGCGACGAGGCCAGCGATCAAGCTGCGGACAACGACGTGACGTCCGTCGCGCCCGGCCAAACCGTGCTTTGCGTTGGTCTCAGTCGCGCCTTGGATCAATCGGCTGCGAAACTCCTGTCGTTGCGATTGACTGCAATGGGTCGAACATCGGTTGCTACGATGATGCCTCACTTGCGGCGCACACGTTTGAGCGGGCCGACCACAATTTTTGTCTCAGCCTTTGACGTTGACAATCGTGTCGGCCAGATTTCACGTGAAGTCCGAAGATTAAAGCGCAGCGCGCCCGAGGCCCACATCATAGGCTGTTTCTGGGATGCTGAAATTGCGACGTCAGAGCGGTTTGCAGATCGTGTAGGTGTTGACACGGTAGTAACGACGCTCGAAACCGCGTCGTCGTCGCTCGATGCGATACCTGCACCTGCGATTATCCATTCGAAACCGTCGCGCTCTACCGACATAGCCGCTGCAATCGACGCTTTATCGACCACACCACCGACGTAACGCTACCCGCCGTCACTTCCGTGATCGATTAACAAGTCGAGCAGCGCGTATTGCTTTTGCGACATTGTGGATGATCCCCTGTGCTGGCGCCCGATCTTCACCTGCTTGGTCTGCGTTGGCTTTTGGTCGTTGCTCGGCACTCAGCTCAGCCTCACGTCCAGACCTTAGGCGGCCACTGTAAAGTTCGATTGCGGCTCGCCCAACTTCACGAAGATAAATCGTCAACAATCGTTTTGTCATGTCGTCGCGTACGCTCGAGATGACCTGCCGTGTCACCCGTTCTCGAGCTTCCTGCGTGACGGCTGCTATGGGGTTGAAGACGCGAACGATGCGCCACAAATCGTAGAGCTTCTCAGCTGTACCAAAAAGCGACCGGTAGCCATAAATTTGAAGAAGTTGTCCAACGGTGACGCGCTCGCCTAACGGTACGGTTGCCATGAAAGCAGGCCGGAGCCTTGCGCTGACCCGCTCTGTCAGCAGCAGCGCTTCCGGCACGGTAAAGGCCCAAACGGCCCGAGACGACGTTGGATGAAATTCGCGGGCTACCCGTTCGATGGCTTCGCTGCCAAGCGCAAATAGTGCCTCCTTATTCGCGACTGTACCTGGCTCCGTTTTCGCGATGAGATCTTCGATCGCAGCATTTGCGCGATCTTCGATTGATCCTTCATCGGCCACCTGCGGTTGAGGCGACGTTGTTGGGCGTGCGCTACTGTGTAATCGGAGCCTGAGTGCTGCACTTCCATACAACAGCCCGGTTGTAACAAGTGCCGCGACCGCCCACGGGACGAGTAACCCGTTTTGCCACAACCAATACGATCCGAGAGGGATCAGAGACAAGATCGGCAATAACATTGCCGCGGCGATGAGCCACAAACTGAGGCGAGACATCGGCAGACCTCGCAGAAATGCGAATGGCGACGCAGTGGTCGCCATTCGTTACGCCAACTCGGTGATCGTCAACGTTGTTGCCTACTTTGACATTTCGGGCTTGGGAGCTGCCAGCTCTTCTGCCTTCTTGCGCGCCGCGTTTGCCATGCCGCTGGCGCTGTCTTGTACGCGCTCAAACGTCGTGCGCTCGCTCTTGTAGGCGGGTGCGGCGTCAAGCGCTTGCTTCGTAGCGTCGACTTCCGCCGTTCGCGTGCCATCCGGCTTCGCCGTTACAGCGACCGACCCAAAGGGAACGGCGACATTTTTTTCAGCCATTCCCAGGAAACCGCCAACCCCGATCACGAGTGCGGCAACCCGCCCGTCGCTTGAAATGACGATGTCGTTGATGTCGCCGACGGTCTCGCCAGCCTTATTCTTGACAGTTACGCCGATCAGTTTCGCAACCCGCATCTCCCCCACGCCCTCGGACACGATAAATGCGGGCGTGGCAAATGCTGCCGAGACTGAGGCAGCGGTGCACATTGCGAAAGCTAGCGCCGTTACCACGGCCTTTTGGCTGGTCATATCAATACTCCAATTTTGTAGATGACGATTAGGCAACGGCCCGGCGGCCCAAAAGTTCCCGAACCGCTGCCGATTAGTCCGCTTGCATGCCGCCGCGTCTAACGGCCTCAACGACCGCTGCAATCAGCTGCTCTGGTGAATGCGGTTTGGCCAAAATCGGGTAGGAAATATCGTAGCCGCGCCCGTGATCTGACCCAGAGACCACCAACACAATCAGCCCCGAATCTGCGAGCCGATCGAGCGTTTGAACGGCACTCTCTCCGCCCAACTCCAGGTCGGTGACGGCAACATCAAAATGTGTGGCTGCCGAATTGATGATCTCATCAATGGCGGCGCGACTGCTCGCGATCTCGACAACGGCGACGCCGGCTTGCAATAATGTATCCTGACTATCGAGCGCGATAAGCGGGTTGTCTTCGATCAAAATGATACGAAGCCCTCGTAGCGCGCCGTTGGCATGTTTGGGGCTGTCGTCGTCGCGAGCATCTGTCATAGGTCTGTCAACTCCACCCGTTGTCGCGCAGCCAACGGGCCACACGCGTCAGGGTGCGATGCAATCAATTGAGCGAGGGGTCATTAATCTATGACACGCCCGAGGACGAACTTGGCGAGGCACAGCCATGCATCATCGGCAGTACCGTGCCGCGTCTGCCCGTTGCGGCAGCTGCCTTGTTTCCGCCCGTTCACGGCGGAGGAACTCACGTTCGTTGAGCAGTTTAAGCAAGGTGAGAAGCGGCTCAAGGCGGGTATGCAAATTCTTGAAGAGGGCCAGCCCAGTTCTAACGCTTACACGTTGTTGTCGGGTTGGGCGTTTCGCTACAAGACGCTTCCGGATGGTCGACGGCAGATATTAAATTTCGTACTGCCGGGCGACCTACTTGGCCTACAAGCTGCGGTGCTGGCCGATCCCGAGCATTCCGCCGAGGCGCTGACCGACGTTACACTGTGCGTGTTTCCGCGGGCCAAACTCTGGGACATCTACAACAATTATCCCGGTCTTGCCTTTGATGTGACGTGGCTTGCGGCACGGGAGGAACGCTTTCTGGATGAGCACCTGCTGTCAATCGGGCGGCGCAGTGCCGCAGAGCGCAGTGCGTACTTGTTAGTCCACTTGCACCAACGCATCGCTTCCCTGACGCCAGGTTCAGACGTGACGGCGCTTCCGCTGACGCAACAGCAGCTGGCCGACGCGTTAGGATTATCGCTCGTCCATACGAACAAGACGCTTCGCCGGTTGGATCGGGCAGGTTTGGTCCGGTGGCGCGATGGGTTGTTGCACTGTCCCGATTGGCCAGCGCTCGCCGACTTCGCAAAATTTGAAGCCGGAGATCCAGCGACGCGGCCGATACTTTGACGTCGCGGTGTTTCCTGTCACAATGCGCGTGCTGCGATAGCTTGTGTCTCGCGGTCCGGCCCGATCTCCGAAACGTTCGAGATGCCCATCATGACGGCCAAACGATTTCGTGCGCGGTTGACGCGGCTTTTGATGGTCCCGACGGCACAACCTGAAATCTCTGCGGCCTCCTCGTAAGAAAACCCCTCCGCACCAACAAGAAGCAAGGCTTCGCGCTGATCGTCGGCTAGTTTTGCAAGGCATCGTTGAAAGTCGACCATGTCCATGTGGCCGTATTGCTCAGGGTGCGTCGACAGCCGCGCCGCAGCGGCTCCATCTTCGTCTTCCACTTCGCGGCGCTTGCGACGAAAGTTTGTAAAATACGTATTCCGTAAAATTGTAAAAAGCCAAGCGCGAGCATTTGTCCCTTCGGCGAATTTGCCCTGGTTTGCGAGCGCTTTCAGCATTGTCTCCTGAACGAGGTCGTTTGCGGTGCTTGCATTACCACACAGCGACATGGCAAACGCCCGCAAATTCGGTAAGGCGCCGATCAGAATATCGTTAAATGACTGTTGTTCTCCAGACATCAGGATTTCTCCTTGTCGGCGAGTTTATTCAACAGTTCGAGAATGCGCGGAGGCATTGGTTCGCTCAGCAGCCCGGAGTAATACGTCGTCAAGTAATTGCCGAGCTGATCATGCACGGATTGCGTCTTTGTATTTGAAAATGGGACCGATCCGTCGCCCGGTGATGCGTCAGATGCCGAATTCGTCGTGGCGTTTGGCATACCGCCCTCTTTCACAGCGCCCCGACCCGCGGGATCGGCGGTCGCGGTTGCCTCTGGCCCACTGGCGCCAGTGGTTGCAGCTTCTTTTGGAATTTTGCCCATGCCGTCGATCTCTGCCCAATCATGGTTGCGAACCACTGATTACGTGGTCACGGCCCGCGTGAATGGGCTTAACGCCAGCACTACTAGATTGTTCCATCGCCATGGCCTGACGGTCCGGGAAAGTGGAAAGACGCCGAAAAAAGGGCGCCAGCTCAACGAGCTGACGCCCCTGGCGTTCACATCCGAGACATCCAGTCATCGATTTCCTGGCGGGCTTTGTCCTTTTCATAGCCATAGCGCGCCTGCAGCGCGCCCTCGAGCTCGTCGCGCTTGCCCGACAACTTGGTCATGTCATCGTCGGTCAGGTTGCCCCACTGCTGCTTGACCTGACCCGTCATCTGCTTCCAATTGCCTTCAACACGATCCCAATTCATGGCGGTTCTCCTCGAGTTTACCCATACTACGCGTGATTTATGCTCGGCGACGCAGGAGTCCAACAATCAACGAGATGCCGAAAAGTGCGAGTGCGACCCAGAAAAGGATCCGTGCGCCTTCCATTGCGGTTCCAGCGACACCGCCAAAACCAAGGAACGCCGCAACAAGTGCGACGACGAGAAAGACGATTGCGTAATTAAGTAGATTGCCCATTGTTGTCTCCGCATGTGTTGAGCGTCTTGCGCTGCTCAAACAACTAAAGCGCACGGATTTGGTTCCAAGATTTAATAAGTTTTTTGCCGTGATCGAGATTGGAAACGGTAACGCCGTCAACCCGCAATGGGCCCGTGCCAATGTGGCGTTGACGGCGTTAGCGGCGCAGTTGTCATGATGTCGTGCGTGCTACTTTGCGGTCCGTTCTATCTTCTTTTGGCCAGCAGACTGCTCGGCAGAGGCGGCGACTCGCGATTTTGCGCCGGTCATGGCAGTCGCGGCGGTGGCGGGTTCTACGTCCACTTCATCACTGTCGTCATCGTCGACGTCATCACTATCTACATCGGCGGCGTTGTTGACTTTGGCTTCCGCAATTTGCGTCAAGAGGTCGTTGCATGCGTGCTCTTGATCTAGGGTTTGCTGCAACAGGTCGGCGGCCTTATCCATTCCAAGCTCCTCAGCCCAGGCGCGAAGAGTGCCGTAACGAGCGATTTCGTAGTGCTCGACGGCTTGTGCGCAACCGATCATTGCTGCATCAAGCACCTCAGGGTCATCGCAATCTTCCATGACGCCTTCGGCTTCTTTGATCAGGCCTTCGATCGCATCGCACTTTTCGCTCTTTGGCTTCTTGCCCAGAAGTTTGAAAATTTCTGTCAAGCGATCAACCTGCTCGCGCGTTTCACCAATGTGCGCCTCAAACGCGGACTTGAGCTCAGGCGACGACGCCTTTTTGGTCATCTTCGGCAGCGCCTTGAGGATCGCGTGCTCGGCGTAGTGCACATCTTGGAGTGTGTGTTCAAACAAGTCTTGCAACGTTTTCACGGTGATCTCCTGTCATCGGATCTTTAACGGACGTAGGTTGGTGCGCTGCGTGGCACGTCTGTGCCATCAGAACGGGGACCCCCCACTAGCGGCGAGTCGTGGTCGAAACCGTTCCAGCCCGCGTCGGTGTAGTCGCGTCGACGCAACGCAGGATCGATTGGACGACGGCCGTTCAGAATTGCCTCGACCTCTTCTTGACGGTTGTCATTCACGCGAACCGACACGAGTGTCCCGCCGCGTCGCACCGCCTCGGCGTAAACCTCGGCAACATCAGCATCGGTGCCATCGTCGGTGAGGGCGCCATTATTGCCGCCCGTCACCGCGCCAGCGGCTGTGCCTTCCTGCGTTGCGGCGAGCCATCCGGCGGCGACGACGGGGCCAACGCCTGGAATGGCCATGAGGCCGATCCCGGTTAGCAACCCAGCTGTTCCACCGACGGCGCCACCAATCGTTGCACCCGTTGTGGTGCCGCTGCTTTCGTCAAGCAATTCGTGCGTAATAATGCTGACGTTGTCAGAACCAATGCCGCGAGCCTCGAGTTCAGCGACCGTGGCGTAGGCATCTCGCGACTGATCGTAGACTTTATGAATTGTCATCATGTGTCGAACTCCAAGTTGATTGTTGATGAGGTGCGAAGCGACATCACTGGTTGAAGACGTTGCCCTTAAAATCCAGTGCGACGGGTGTTTGTGCGCCTGCGCGCATCGCCGTGCCACGCCAGATGCCGTCGTCGGATTTCTTGAGCGGGCTGACACCAGTGAAGCCAGCCTTTTCAATGCGGCCCCGGGCCTGCGCTTCCGTGAAGCTATTGGCGCCCGTGAGAGGTTTTGCTGGCTTATCCGACTTCGCGTCGGTCGCCGTAGTGCCGGTTACCGTCGGAGGTGGCGCCGCGGTAGTTGGTGCGGTCGTTTGCGCGGTGGCCGGTATGAAAGACAGAGCTGCCATCGAGGCAGCAAGCACGATGCGCTTCATGTTCAGGTTCCTAGTTTTAACTTGACTAAGGTGGTCGTCATACGGAACACCGCTGCCGCATTGCTGAGCGAGCTTGAGCGTTCGTGGCAGTGCAACCGCCTCTGAGCACAAAGGTTCCAGATGGCCTGAATTGTGTTCGACGTAACTCTATGCGGTGATGGAACAGATATGTGAGGCGGCAAGTGCCTCGAAAGATGTGTAGAATTGAGGAACCCGTCGGGGAACCTGTCGTCTGGCTTGCGTGTTCATGCACCACACGAATGGAGTGGGTTTCATGAAACAGCGTAGCTCAGTGGCAGCCCGATTGGAGGGCTTCACGTTTTTATGGGTCGGCAGTTTGTTATCGGGCGGCATGGTCGCGGCGTTGATTGGGATGCTCCAACAATGATGCCTTCAGCAACCATCTCGCCGTCCCGAGCACGCACCGCCGCAGCCCGTGCGGTCGCCCGCATCGGCGATGTCGTTCGCTCAGGTCGTAGCTCGATTATGTTGCCCGCTGTCGTCGCAATATTACTTGCGCTGTCATTTCATCTGACGCTGACCGCGCTTGAGCGGGCTTCGCGCAAACAAATCGCAGCGGGAAATTTCGCGACGATCGACTATCAAGCGATCAGTCGTCCTACTGGCGAGCCGCCGATCATCGTGCGGGTGGTCGATACTCATCGGCAGCCAGTAAAAGTCGAATGGTCCCACAACCAGGGTCGATCTACAAGTGCAATGGCGGGAGATCGTCGCATTATGAAACGGACGGATTGGCCTGGAGAGCTGAAGTTCGAATTTCCGTTACCGCCAGCGATGTTGGGCTCGTCTGCGGTTTGGTTGCACATCACCGTTGGATCAGAGCGGTCGGTGTCGGTGCGGTTGGACCGCGTCGGGTTACCGCTGTAATGCATCTTTGTGACCTGTAGCGTCGACCCTTGGAACCAATCGAGGACGCCGCGCGTTGGCCCAATTGGTAGTGAGAATGGGGGCGCGGGTGAGCGTGAATCTGGAGAGATTAACGCAAATTTCGAACAACCCTCGCCCGGCAACCGTCCGAGCGCTGATGACGCGTTTGGTACTGGCAATTATGGTGCCGACGGGGTTCTTGGCCGCCGTAGCGCTCGGTCGCGTGACGCAGCTTGAGGTGGAGCGGGCCAATGAAAATGCGCGTCAGTCCGCGATTTCGCTGTCGCGCTCGGTTGACCGAGAAATCGATGGGGTTATCGCGACGCTAACAGGTCTTGCTACATCACCAGCGTTAGACTCGAACGATTTCGAAAGGCTTTACAAGCAAGCGGAGATAGTCGCAGCGCGGATCAAAGCACCGATATTGGTTCGCGAGGAGAAAACCGGTCAGCAGATCATCAACACGCGACGGTCTTTCGGGACTGAACTCTCGAAATCGCAACCAGGCACCATTCCCTCGGACTGGGAAAAAAAGCGAGCACCGTTTGTAACGCAGATCATAACAGGAGCTGTCGCTCGTTCCCCAGTTATCGCAATTGTGGTACCAGTTCCGTTTGATCCGGCGCGAACCGAGCAACTGCTAGTTGTTGCTTCGATTGATCCCGCGCGGATCAATGACGTTTTAATTGATGAAGGTCTCAGCGATGGTTGGATTGGGGCAATACTCGACCGCAGCGGACGTGTCTTCGCGCGATCCGACAAGCATGATGAATTTTTCGGTAAAACCTTGAGAGCAGGTACTTCAGTCGACGATCAACCGATTACGACTGCTAAGTTAGAACGAGCGCTCGCTCCCGATGGGCAGGTTGTGTTGCGAGGATATCAATCATCGAAGTACGGCTTGACCGCTGTTGCTTCGCTGCCGGAAGCGGCAATCTACGAACCGCTATACCGAACATGGTTGGTGTTTTCAGCACTCGTCCTAGCCTCAGCTGCCCTTGCCGTTCCGCTCGCCACTGGTTTTGCGGGGCGGATATCGGATGGATTTCGTATCGTCGCGTTGGAGGCTGAGCGCCTTGCAAAAGTCGAGACTGTTTTGCCAGTCCCGACAGGTGTCGCGGAAGCAACCGAAGTTTTGCAAAAGTTACATGCGACGTCTCGATCGCTGCGAGATCGGACGCGCGCGTTGGCTGAAAGTGCAGCACGCTTTCGATCGACGTTTGAACAGGCCGCCGTCGGCTTTGAGCAAATTGATCTGGGCGGCCGCTGGGTAATGCTCAATACCCGGTTTTGCGACATTCTAGGCTATAGCCGCGATGAGTGCATGGCGTTGACGCCAGATCAACTGACGCATCCCGATGATTTGGCGGTTGAAAAACCGCTGATCGATAGCGTTCTGCGGGGATCGATCCCGTCGGCTTCATTGGAGAAGCGCTACCGCAACAAATCTGGAGATTACGTATGGGTGCGGGCGTCAACTTCGCTGGTTCACGACGTCGATGGTTATCCGCTGTATTTTGTCTCGGTGGTCGAGGACATTAGCGCGGTCGATGCAGGCCGGACTGCCACCGCCACCCTAGCGGCTATCGTGCAAGCATCGAATGACCCGATCATCAGTCTGGACCGCAACGCCACGGTTCGATCCTGGAATCCGGCTGCCGAACAGCTACTAGGATGCGCGTCGGCGTTGGCCATTGGACGCGATGTATCGATATTGGTAGCGGGGCAAGATCCAACGTACGTGACCGAGATGTTTTTGCGCGGGTTAGCGGGCGAGTCCTATCGCCTCGACACCGAATTCACGACATTGGCTGGTGAGCCGATTTCCGTTTCCGTCGCCGTTGCTCCGATCCGGGCGCACGATGGCTCCGTGACGTCGGTCTCACTAACGGCCGAAGACATTCGGGAGCGAAAACGGTGGGAGGAGCGACAACAGCTGATGAACCGCGAGATGCATCATCGGATCAAGAATTCGCTCGCGGTCGTCCAATCGCTGGCCAATCAAACGATGCGGACCAGCGCGGGCTTAAAAGAATTCCGCGAGGTGTTCGCCGGGCGCCTCCAGGCACTTGCGGTGGCCAACGATGTTTTTGTGGAAGCGGCGTGGACGGCCAGTAGTCTTCAGCGCGCCGTTGAAAAGCAATTGTCTCCGCTGCGTCCACAATGGAGCGATGCATTGATCACGTCTGGGCCGGAGGTGATGTTGCCGGGCGACCTGACCGTCCCCGTATCGCTTGCGCTTCACGAACTTGGCACGAATGCGGTCAAGTATGGTGTGTGGTCAGCCCCGCCGGGTCGGGTAGAATTGACGTGGACTAGCGAGGCAAACGCGAGCGGCCCGCCAATCTTGCATCTTGATTGGCGTGAGCTGGGTGGCAAATCGCTGCCACTTGCTGAGGGCGTTGCTTGGCCCGCGCGACAAGGCTTTGGCACGACGTTAATCCGTCGTGGCATCCCCGGCGCAGTCGTGGACTTGTCTATGACCCCCGACGGATTAGCCTGTCGGTTCAAAATCCCACTGCGTCCGCCGCAGCGCGCCGCGTAACGGCAACAAATGAACCGCAGGATTTAATGCCAACCGTTTAGCGTCGACCGAGCGCGCCGATCGCGGTGAGTGCGGCGCGAATACGATGGCGGAAAGTGTCCTCACCATTACGCTCCATGACGCTTGAGCCCTTCGGCGATCGATGCACG
>JBBQNE010000012.1:0-39029 GCA_038329675.1 Hyphomicrobiales bacterium
CAGCCCATGACGGCGCGCAACCGCGCTCACGTTCAGGCCCGGCTCGAAGCTCTCCGCGACAATCGCTGCCTTGACCTCATCCGGCCAGCTGCGGCGACCCGTTGGACCTTCCAGGACCTCCAGGCGGCTTGTGTTGCTCCCAGCCGAAGCCAACAAATGTTGCACCGTTTGTTCCAAAGCTTTGCTCCCAACCAAAGCTCGAAGCTCGCGCAAACAGCCTCATGGGGAAAGCTACATTCTCGGTGGGGAGCTCGTTGCGCTTACGGATTACCAAGTTCCAAACGGGCGAGCCGGCGCAACACTTGTGCGGCTCCGGCGCGGTCGCGCAGATTGTCGATCCACTCCTCGAACACGTCGGATTCGAGTATTGTCGGCGTGAAAAATTTTAGCCTATTGGCTACAATTGTCAAGAGCTTTTGGGAGAGCGTCGCCTTTCGGCGATGAATTGCCTGACACGCAAATCCGGACTCTGTCTGCCTTCGGCCAGAAAACTGCCGCTCATTGTTGCCAGCTGTTGCCAGGGCCTGAGTGATTCACCGAGCAGCTACGGATAAGAACCGTGCGCTCCCTCTGCAGTTCTGACTGCGCAGAACTCGAGCGAACGCAACTGAGCTGAACAGTGGAGAGTCTGCCAGTTCCTCAGATCCCCCGGTGGCAGGTCCCACTGCCCGCAGCCCTACGCGGCGAAACGCCGCGATACGCCCTTGCAGTTGGGACCCCGTTGGGACCCGGCGCAATTTCTGGTGTTTTTTGCTGACCCCCAAGGCTCGTAAGTCCTTGTTTTTATGGCGCACCCGAAAGGATTCGAACCTCTGACCCCCAGATTCGTAGTCTGGTGCTCTATCCAGCTGAGCTACGGGTGCATGCCGCCGCCAGGCCGGATCACCGACCTAAGCGAGCCGTGGCTGATAATCGCTCCTAGCGTACTGCGCAAGCCTGAAACTGCCAGAACCGATGCCCCTTGCAGACCGGAGTATGCTGCTGATGCAGGACACGCCAGAGGCGGTTTTGGACGTCGCCCATCGGTCCGGGTGCATATTTTTGGCCGACAGACCATTGCGGATATCCAACCAGCGCAATGCGATCCTTGCTTCGGTCATCATGACGGCCATCGCCCCTGCTGACTTTGGGCTAGGGCGCACTGCTGTGTCACGTGCAGCAGGAATCGTTGCGAGCGTCGTCATGGGCGTGTTGCGAATCCGACGGATGGATGAGGCCATCGATCAGCTGATGATCACGTTGCTGGCAGCACTCATCCCAGTTGCCGGGGCGATCGCATCGACGGGCGCTGCCGACTGAGCCCGTATGTGATGCTCAGGATGGTTGCACGGGAGGGGGCGAACGGAAGATAAAACTAACGGTTCGCGGCAGCGACGGCGCAGTCCTTGCCGCGCGGGCTGTAACGTTTTGAACGGGCTGACTACTGAACGGGTTGTGTCGTTGGCCGCCGATGCTCACAAATGATGCGGAGCATGGTGCGGCGGCGCCCCGCGGGAGGAGTGCCAAAAAACGTGCTCGGCGCGGTGCAGATGAGCGTGATGCGGATTTAAGCTGACGGCGCAGGCGCAATTTTACCCAATCGTTCCAGTTACTTAGGCTGAAGGCGCCGACGCCGTTCAAGGTGCTTGTCTCGCGTTACGAACCGACTTATAGGGTTGCCCATGCGCCCTTCGTCTATCGGTTAGGACGGCAGCCTTTCACGTTGCAAAGGCGGGTTCGATTCCCGCAGGGCGCGCCAATTTTTATGGATTGTACGCAGCCTCTCGCGGGCTCCAGGCTTAAGCTAAGGCTACGCCTTCGCCGGGGCACGTCACTCCCGCCGCCATTCGGGCAAAGAGGCATAAGATCCGCTACGTGGCGGTGGATACCAATCGAGACGCGTCAGCAGAGGTCGGCGATGACTGGCCTCCTGCGCCTGGTCTACGGTTGACGGGTTGGAGGCATACCGATGACGACAAGCGGAGAGCTTAGCCCCACGGGCAGAGAGCCGGTCCCTGTGAAGCCGGTCGCTGTGAAGCCGGTCGCTGTGAAGCCGGTCGCTGGCAACCCGGTCGCTGTAAGCCCCGTGATCCGCAGCTTTTTCGACGAGCCGACCCACACGGTCAGCTACCTCGTGCATGACCCACACACGCGCCGGGCTGCCGTGATCGATCCAGTGCTTGACTACGATCATCGTACCGGCGAAGCGGCAACAACCTCAGCCGACGCGATCCTAGCGGTGGTGGACGCCGACGGCTTGACGATCGACTGGGTGCTGGAGACGCATGTCCACGCCGACCATCTGTCGGGCGCGCCCTACATCAAGCTGAAAACCGGAGCGAAGGTCGGCATCGGTGAGCACATTCGCGACGTGCAGAAGATTTTCCGGCCGGTCTTCAACGCGACGGACATGCCGGGCGATGGCAGCGAATTCGATCGATTGTTCAAGGACGGCGAGCGGTTTGCCATCGGCCAACTTGACGTTGGGGTGATTCACGTACCCGGCCACACACCAGCCGACGTCGCCTACCAAATCAGCGATGCGGTGTTCGTTGGCGATACGCTGTTCATGCCGGATTATGGAACCGCGCGGGCCGATTTTCCCGGCGGGAGTGCGCGCGATCTGTATCGATCGATGAAGTCGCTGCTGGCATTGCCGCCACAAACGCGGCTGTTCATGTGCCACGATTACAAGGCACCCGGCCGTGACGTGTACGCGTGGGAAACGACGGTCGCAGCGCAACGGGCGTGCAACGTTCATATCAAGGACGGAGTTAGTGAGGATGAGTTCGTGGCCATGCGCGAGGCGCGCGATACGCAACTCGCAGCACCACTACTGTTGATGCCATCGATCCAGGTCAACATGCGCGCGGGTCGCTTGCCGCCCGTTGAGGCCGATGGGATCCACTATCTCAAGATCCCGGTAAAGCTGAGCGGCAGATAGAGTTCGGTGCGTGCCGAATGCGTCTTCTTGAGCGTTCCAGGCGCGTTGTCAGGCGCGTTGTCTATTTGGATTCGCATCAAGCGGCATGACGTCGGTCTAGTTGGCGACACGTTCGCCAAAGACATAGCCTGCGCCACGGACCGTACGGACCGGATCGCGCTCTTTGCCGCGGATCAAGGCTTTGCGAAGGCGTCCGATGTGGACATCGACGGTGCGCTCATCGACGAACGCATCGCGACCCCAGACGCCGTCGAGTAGCTGCGTTCGCGACAGGACGCGACCGGGGCTCTCCATCAGGAACTCAAGCAAGCGAAACTCGGTCGGCCCGACGCGGACCTCGCGTAGGCCGCGCGTCACGCGATGGGCGGCGCGGTCGAGTTCGATATCGCCAGATTTTAAAACGTCGGACATGCGGCCGGGCGAGGCGCGACGCAAGATTGCCTTCACACGAGCCATCAGTTCGGGCAGCGAGAACGGCTTGACGACGTAGTCATCGGCGCCCGTCGCTAGACCACGAATGCGATCGGCCTCCTCGCCCCGCGCCGTTAACATGACGATGGGGATCGCGCGGGTTTCGGGCTTGGTACGCAGGCGGCGACACAATTCGATGCCCGAGACCTGGGGGAGCATCCAATCGAGCAGAACGAGATCGGGGCGTTCTTCGGCCACGAGGATCTCGGCCTCCTCGCCGGTTTCAGCATGTGAAACCCGGAAGCCCTCTGCCTCGAGATTATAGCGTAACATCTCAGCGAGCGCCGCCTCGTCCTCGACGATCAGAACCCGCGCCGTCGTCATCCCGTTCTCCCAGACCCGCTTATCGCCGCTGCTTGTCATGATGCAGCTGGCAGAACTTGTTCAAGCTTTGGACGATCGTCGGGCATGTTTGTACCCTCAATCATATAAAACACGTTCTCGGCAATGTTGGTCGTATGATCGCCGACGCGCTCGATGTTCTTGGCGCCAAACAGCAGATGGGTTGACGGCCCGATGTTGCGGGGGTCTTCCATCATGTAGGTGAGGAGTTCGCGGAACAGCGAATTATACATCGCGTCGATGTGCGTATCGTGATTCCAGACTTTCTCAGCGCGCCGCGTATCGCGATCGGCGTAAGCGTCAAGTACGTCTTTCAACTGGCGGAGCGCAAGTTCGACCATGTGGCGGAAGCCGGTTATAACAGGCTTTGGGTGCGCATCATGGGCAATGGCTAGGGCACGCTTGGCGATGTTTTTGGCAAGGTCACCGATGCGTTCGAGATCGCCGGCGATCCGCAAGGCGGCCATGACGTGGCGGAGATCGTCAGCCATTGGCTGGCGGCGGGCGATCATCGAGATAACGAGTTCTTCGATCTCGCGCTGAAGCAGGTCGATTGAACGGTCGGAGCGGATGACGCCTTCCGCCAGGCGCGGGTCGCGGCGCTCTAGCGCATCGAATGACTGGCCAAGGTTGTGTTCGGCGATGCCGCCCATGTGGGCAATTTTCTTGTCGAGAAGCGCCAATTCTTCTTCGTATGTTTTTACAATGTGGTCGGGCATACGATTGTCCTTTTGGTCCTCTGAGACCGATATCAGCGCTGAGAGGCGCGCTTTCCTGTCCTCGTTGGGCCGACCAGCCAAGTGGCCCCGATTGAGATCTAACGCTGCACCCTAACCCGTGCGACCGGTGATGTAGTCCTGGGTGCGCTTGTCCTTGGGATTGGTGAAGATTTCCGTGGTGGCGCCCTCTTCAACAAGGGTGCCGAGGTGGAAGAAGGCTGTGCGTTGCGAGACGCGGGCGGCTTGCTGCATGGAGTGCGTCACGATGATGATGCAGAAGTTTTCGCGCAGTTCGTCGATCAGTTCCTCGATTTTAGCAGTCGCGATTGGATCGAGCGCTGAACACGGCTCGTCCATCAAGATCACTTCAGGCGAGACGGCAATCGCGCGCGCGATGCACAGGCGCTGCTGCTGGCCGCCCGACAGGCCAGTGCCCGATTCCTTCAGCCGGTCTTTGACCTCTTTGAGAAGGCCTGCCTTTTCGAGGCTGGAAATCACGATCTGCTCAAGCTCGTCCTTGTTGGCCGCAAGGCCGTGAATGCGTGGGCCGTAGGCAATGTTTTCGAAGATCGACTTCGGGAACGGGTTGGGCTTTTGGAACACCATGCCGACGCGGGCGCGCAACTGAACGACATCGAGCGAGGGGTCGTAGATATTTTGGGTGTCGATGTTGATGTTGCCGGTGACACGGCAAATCGAGATCGTGTCGTTCATGCGGTTGATGCAGCGCAGGAACGTGGACTTGCCGCAACCCGACGGGCCGATGAACGACATCACAGCGCGGTCCGGGATATCGACGGAGACGTCCTTGAGGGCGTGCTTATCGCCGTAAAAGACATTGACGCCGTTCGACGTCACCTTGTGTTCGCGACCAACGGCATGGGCGACAGGCGGGCTCGTGAGCGGTGTTTTGACCGACATATCCATGGGGCAACTCTTCTTCGCAACGGGAGTGGAGGATGCGGGATTAGAAAGGCGATCTGAGGAAGGCGAACTGTACTTACCAGCGACGCTCGTAGCGGCGACGCAGAACAATCGCGATCAGGTTCATGGTGATGAGGAACAGCAGAAGGATCATCGTCGCGCCAGACGTGCGCTCAACGAAGCCACGCTCAGCAGCCGTGGCCCACATGAAGATCTGGACCGGCAGCGCGGTCGCTGGCTCAAGTGGCGTGGTCGGCGCTTCGACGACGAAGGCGACCATGCCGATCATGAGCAGTGGCGCTGTCTCTCCGAGCGCCTTGGCGAGCCCGATAATCGTTCCGGTGAGAATGCCAGGAATGGCGAGCGGCAAAACGTGATGCGTGATCGCCTGCATCTTTGATGCGCCGACGCCGACAGCAGCTTCCCGGATCGAGGGCGGGACGGCACCGATCGCTGCCCGGGTCGCGATGATGATCGTCGGTAGGGTCATCAAGGCGAGCACGAGGCCGCCAACGATCGAGGCGGAGCGCGGCATGCCAAATAAGTTTATGAAGATCGCCAACCCCAACAACCCGAACACGATCGAGGGGATCGCCGCGAGGTTGTTGATGTTGACCTCAATTACGTCGGTGAAGAAGTTTTTCGGCGCGAATTCCTCAAGGTAGACCGCCGCTGCAACGCCAAGCGGCACCGCCAGCAACAAGACCGTCAACATCATGAAGAACGAGCCGATCAGGGCAACGCCAATGCCGGCCGTCTCGGGCTTGCTGGAGGCACCGAACGTAAACAGGCCCCAGTTGAAACTCTTCGTCAGGATGCCCTTGGCTGCAGCAGTGTCAAGCAGTTGCAGCTGCTTGTCATTGAGCTTGCGCCGCTCTTCAGGGATCGTTCGGTCAAACGCGCCCTTCATGACGCTATCGACGTTTCCATCGGCGAGCAGCGGCAGCGTAATCGTCTGGCCGATTAGGTTTGGATTGGCCAAAATGGCGCTTCTGATTTGAACATCGACGCCGTTGGATAGCAGCTGCGTCGCTTGCCGGACGGCTGGCTTAGAATTGGCGTCAACGCCAAGCGTCGCAACGATCGCTTTGTTGGCGAGCGCCGTGTAGTCGGCCATGAACAGCTCATTTTCGAGCCGCTGGCCCGACGGCGTAATCACCGCCGGATCAAGCACGATCGGCAGATTGAACGTGCTCTGTTGGAACGCTGGCAATCCGCGGGAAATGATGCTGAAGAACAAAATCGCCAGGAACGTCAGGCCGAATAGGATGGCGGCGATGCCGTAGGCGCGGAACCGCCACTCGGCGGCATAGCGCGCGCGAAGGCGACCAGCGTCGAGCTTGGCACTAAGGGCAAGACTGGGGGCGGTGGAGGACACGCTGGATTGGACAGCCATCAGTCGTACTGCTCCCGGTACTTACGCACAATGTAGAGCGCGTAGATGTTGAGGCAAAGCGTGAAGAAAAACAGCGTCAAGCCGAGCGCAAACGAGACCAGCGTTTGCGGGCTATTGAACTCGAGGTCGCCGGTCAACTGACTAACAATTTTGACGGTGATCGTCGTAACCGGCTCAAGCGGATTGATCGTGAGATTGGCCGCGATGCCAGCGGCAAGCACGACGATCATCGTTTCACCGATGGCGCGCGACCCAGCTAGTAGAATGGCGCCGACGATGCCCGGGAGAGCGGCCGGTAGGATCACCTGTTTGATCGTCTCGGATTTGGTGGCGCCAAGCGCGTAGGCACCATCGCGCAGCGACTGCGGCACGGCGTTAATGATGTCATCTGACAACGACGAAACGAACGGGATCAGCATGACGCCCATGATCAAGCCAGCGGTGAGCACGCTGGTTGCCGAAATATCGAGGCCGGCCAACGCGCCGATATCGCGTAGGAACGGCCCGAACGTCACGAGGGCGAAGAAACCGTAGACGATGGTTGGAATGCCAGCGAGAATTTCCAGAAGCGGTTTGACGAAACCTCGAACGGTGGGCGTCGCGTACTCCGACATATAAATCGCGCTGAATAGTCCGACCGGCACCGCAACGACGAGCGCCACGAACGAGATAAACAGCGTCCCCCACAGCAGCGGGAGCAGACCGAACTGACCTTCGGTTACCGCGTCTTGTCCGGCCGCCGAAAACCGCGGATCCCAAACTGTGCCAAGGAAGAAGTTCGACGCGGGAACGAGCTGGAAGAAGTGGATTGTCTCAAAGAGCATCGAAAAGACGATGCCAACCGTCGTGAGGATGGCGACGGCAGATGCTGCGGCGAGCCCGAGCAGGCCAACGCGTTCGACCAAGTTGCGCGACCGTAACTCGGGTTTGACACGGGACAGGCCGAATAACAGGCCAATGACAGCCAGGCCAATGCCACCGAACGTCACGACGGCGCGGCTCAGATCATCAAGCGCATTAGCTTTGACGGCCGCAGCAACTAAATAAGGTGCTGGATCAGAGGCCAGCGGCACGCCGCGCGACAGCAAGAGGTCGCGGACCTTGAGCTTGCCCGACTGCACCTCTGCGAGTTCAGCGGCAGAGACTGAGCGCAAGCCCGATTGCAATAGTCCCACAGTCGACATCGTCAAAGACGAGCTTTCAGTCGTCGGCGACGATGCAGGTAAACTCGCAAAGACCGTACGCGTGCTGTAGACTGGGAATGTCACGCTCCAGAGAAGCGTTAAAGCGAGCGCGGGAAGCATGGCCCACAGCAGGACATACCAACCGTAATAGCCGCTGCGTGAATGCCAGGGATTTGCACGCCCCGAGACAGTGGTCGTTGCCCGCATCATACCGGCGACATAACCAACGAGCCCGACGGCAAAGATCGCGGCGATAACGTAAAGTAGCGGCACAGACCGACTCCGCTGAACGGGGACTTGTACGACGACGACAACGTGGGAACTGTCGCGAGGACAAGACTGAATGAGGCGTTGGTAGGCGTTTGCGTAGTTGACCAACCGGATACACGGCCGAGATCGAAAACGGGAGGGCTCGAATGGAGCCCTCCCGAACTAAATCACATCACTTTGCCGTCCTTGACGAGGGCCTGAACGGCCTTGCGCTCAGCGTCTGGCAATGGAACGAGACCGTAGTTGGCCAGCGGGCCCGAGCCACCGATGATCTTGTCGCTGGTGAAGAACTCGACGTATTCCTTGAGACCAGGGATGGCGCCAAGATGAGCCTTCTTCACGTAGAAGAAGAGCGGACGCGAGACCGGGTACTTACCCGTGGCGACCGTTTCGACGGTTGGCTGGACGCCGCCCATCGTTGCAACCTTGATCTTGTCCGTGTTGTTTTCATAAAACGACAGGCCGAACACGCCGATGCCGGTCTTGTTGGACTGGATGCGGGCCAGCGTCTCGGTGTAGTCGCCATCGATATCGACCGCCACGCCGTCCTTGCGGACCTTGACGCAGGCCTTGTCGGCGGCCTTGGCTTCGACGCCAGCCTTGGTCATGGCGTCGATTGCGCCGGCGGCCTTGCAGCCAGCGTGCAACGTCTTCTCTTCGAAGACTTCGCGCGTACCGTGCTTTTCGCCGGGGATATAGGCAGCGATCGTCACGTCAGCGAACTTGGGGTTCACTTGCTTCCAAGTCTTGTTCGGGTTGGCGACCATCTTGCCGTCGGCGCCGGGGATTTCGGCGGCCATGGCCAAGTACCAGTCCTTTGGCTCAAACGCGTAGCTTTCGCCTTTCGCATCCGAAGCGAAGACAATACCATCGTAACCGAACTTGACTTCCATGATGTCGGTGACGCCGTTCTTGGCACACTCTTCTTTTTCGCCACTCTTGATGGCGCGCGACGAGTTGGCAACGTCAATGAAGTTGGCGCCAACGCCGCTGCAGAACTGCTTCAGACCAGCCGACGAACCACCCGACTCGACGATCGGCGTCTTGAACTTCGAAAACGTCTTGCCGAACTGCTCAGCAACGATGTTTGAATAGGGTAGAACGGTCGACGAACCGGCGACCTTCACCTGGTCGCGGGCCAACGCTGGCATGGCAATCGACGCCATGCCGACAACAGCGGTCGCTGCCGCAAACGCTACGACGTTATTTTTCACGAGAAATCTCCTGGTCTCAATCATGGCTGAGAGGCCAGGCGCCCCTGGGGAGTGAAGCGCCCTTTCACTGTTGAGGTCATCAACTCCCTCAACACCCGCGCTTCTAACCCACGGCTATCATCGTTTTGTGACAGCCTTACTCATTGCTATATATGTATTTTTATCAATAGATGCGACATCTGACGAAGTCTCGCTTCCGAGCGCATCAAAGCTGACCGAGAAGGTCGATCCGACGCCGATTTTAGATGTAATCGCGAGTTCGCCGCGGTGCCGGTTGACGATATGTTTAACGATTGCAAGGCCCAAGCCCGTGCCGCCTTTCTCGCGGCTTGACGTTGCGCTGACCCGGTAGAAGCGCTCGGTCAAACGGGGCAGATGCTCAGGTGCGATGCCAGGCCCATCGTCGGCGATCGCAACGGTGATGCGGTCTCGGCCTTTGCCGATCGCTGGTTCGCGGGTGATCCGCAAGTTAACGCGCCCGCCCTCTGCACCATATTTGATCGCGTTTTGCAGAAGGTTTTGCAAAACCTGGACGATCTCCTCGCGCTCGCCGCGAATAAGCGCTGGCGCGTTGAGCTTTGACGTCGTGACGTCAACCAACGCCGTCTCGGCCAAGAGGTCTAGCGTTTGGACAACGAACGCGCTGGCCTCGTTGAGTTCAACAATACCGCGCGGAGGCAAGTGAACCCGCATCTCAGCGCGCGATAACGACAGCAGATCTTCGATCAGCCGCGTCATGCGGGTGGCCTGTGTCGCCATGATCGTCAAAAACCGGTCGCGAGCTTCTGGATCAGAGCGCGCTTTGCCCTGCAGCGTCTCGATACAACCGCGCAATGACGCGAGCGGCGTGCGCAATTCGTGGCTGGCGTTGGCGATAAAATCGGCGCGCATTTGCGCGAGCTTGTCCTGTTCGGAATAGTCGCGAAGCGCAATCAGGATGCTTGGAAACGCCGCCAATTCGGCCTTCGGCTCGATCCGCTTCAAGGTTGCAAAGAAACGGCGCTCAACGGGAACACGCTCCAGGAGTTCAACGGAGATCGCGTCAGGCGACGTCGATATCTTTTCAATGGCTGTCATGAATGCCGGGTTACGGGAGACATGGCTGACGGGTTGGCCGACGCGGACTTTGGGATAAAAATCAACAGCGGCTTGATTGTGATGGACGACGAGGCCGCCAGCATCCAACGCGATTGCCGCGCCCGGCATCGCATCGATGATTGCGCGCCATGCGGCCGATTGAAGTTCAACGGCTGACTGGAACTCGGCAGTGGTTTGCGAAGTCGGCATCTGCGGGTCGATGGCCGGGTCGGGCGTAAAGACGCGGGCGAGCCGCAGCGGTAGTAAACTCGCAGCGAAGGTTTGTAGCCGAGCGGCCAGCAGTGCCCGATCTGCGCTCGCAGATGGAGCGGGCAGCTGCCGGAGCAGGTCGGTTGGTGGCGTTTGTGCCGGGCTGTCGTCGTGTGTCGAAGCCACCTACGGTGCCTCTCAATCTTCAAGGTCGTTCGCCAAAAATGCCCCTGCCAGCGTGAGGCTATCGCGCCAGTATGACACATGTTGCTTGATCGACGCGCAACAGCGCGTGGCCGTCCACACAACGTCGTGAACGGCCATCAGCGGCAAGCAACGATCGGTGGTCGGTGGCGAACAGCCAGCGTCAGTGGGTTAGGAACACCGGGCAGGCAAGGGCGGCCAGCACCCGCGGGAGATCATTGTGGGGTGCGGTTAGCCCGCCGCTGCGCGTCACCACGAGGCGCGGTTCGCACGAAGCCAGCACGTGGGGCAAAAGGTCGGCGACGGTTTCAGCCGACACCGGCTGCAGGACGGTGACGCCGCCAGCCTCGGCCGCGGCAATCCGGATTTCAGCGTCGAGCCAATCGCGGGCGATGTCATCGGCCCCAATAGCGACAATCGCCACGGCATCCTTCTCGACCTGCGCAAGGCCACGGGCCACGCGCAATTGTCCAGCGACCCGGTCGATGTCTTCAGCAGCAACCAAAATTGGGCCCGACGACCAGCGTGCGCGGCGGGCAGCGACAATGTAGCCGGTCGCGCCGTAAACGGTTGCGATCGCATCGCGGACAAGTTCGGCGGTCTCAGCGGTTTCGACCGGTTCGCCGAACGCAACGATGTTCCAAGGGCCGCGCTCACCGCAAGCTCGGGCCAACGCCGGGACCACGCCATGACGGATAGAGCGCGCTTTGAACGGGACCCGGTGGCGGGCGGCGACTTCGGCAAGTTCGCGCTGAACGGCGACGGCGAAGTGCGCGGTATCGCCGGTTACCGTGTCGTTTGAGAGAGGTCGCGGACGGCCTGCGAAATAGCTGACCTCGCGGACAAAACCGTGGGCGGCGGCCTCAAACAAATCAGGGTCTTCAATGAAAATACCCTCGATTTCCGATTGGAACGCGCGAGCAATATGGACGGCTGCTTCGAAGGCTGCACGGTTGGGCAATGCCAAATCGCCGAGGCGGACCACAACGCGACCGCGATCTTCGCCAGCTTCGCCCGCATGCGCGATCATACGCTGGGCGCTTCGAGCAAATCGAGCCCACCACCGTGGCGCGATCCAGCAAGATCAACGTGAGTGGCTAGGCCCATTTGGCCAGCAAGCCTGTTGCGGACGGTCATCGCAGCTAAAACATCATCGACGAGCACCATGACGCGGCTAGCAGCGGCCGCTTCAGCGCTGGCCAGACCCATGAGATCGCGGGCAGTGGTGAGATCGGTCGAAACGGCAGCAAAGCCATCGCGGTCAGCGCGGAGCGTGCCATAAACCGCAGCCAACGCCGGGCCATCGAAGGGTAACAGGCCATCGTCGCGCACGAAGCCCGACAGATGTCGCGCAATCATCCGCTCGCTGGCTTCTGAAGCTGGCATGACGGGAGCGAACGCTTCAATCGTCCGGACCATGCGGGCAACATCGGGGTCGAGGCGGCACCAGGACCCGTATTCATCGGGCTCTCCAATTACAACGAGGCGGACGTCGACGGGCAGGTCGATCGCGGCGGCGCGGGCTTCGCTGCCATCGCCCGTTGCTAAGGGGGCCGCGCGAGCTGACTTTAGCGCGTGCTTGATCAGCGGCCACGAGGCGTAGCTTGCCATCAGATCGCGGACGTCAACGGCGACGATCCCGCCGCCGGGCCGGGTCATGGCGCCGGGCGACACGCCGATTGGTAGCGCGCCTGCAGAGCCGCTGCTTGATCCGACGCTGGGACCATTGCCAGCCGCATTTCCTCCGCCGCGCGCGAGGCCGACGAGTTCAGCCCGGTCGAGCGTATCTGGATATTCGAGAGCGGCCGCGCCACGGTTGCCGCGCGACAGCACGCCGACCCGGTAGCGCTGTAGGCGGCGGTCGGCTGCAATTTCGGCAGGCGCGCGTGGCGCGCCATTGGCTTCGCGCGAGGCGGCGACAAACAACAGGGCGTTGGCGATAATATCGGCCTCAAGTTGCGCCAACCATGCGGTGACGTCCTCGCGCGCGGCAAAGCGAGCTTTGAGTGTGGCGATTGCGGCATCGACCGTCAGGCTCGCGGCATCGTGTTCCAAGGCTTTGGCGCGGCGGTAGTGTTCCTGCTGGAGGACGGCGCGGTTGCGCAAGATGTCGGCGAGTTCGGCCTCAAAACTTGCAAGCTTGGCCTCGACGCCGCTCTTCAAGCTGCCGGGAAGCGCGCCATAAATCTCACCGCGAACCACCCGGCCGTCGTGCATTGGAACAACGGCGTAACCGTTGGTGGTCCGCAACAGGCCGATGTTTTGGGCGAGCGCCTTACGGCGAAGGGTATCGAGTGCGGTATCGTGGCCAGAGCGCAGCTCCTCGTCGAGCGCAATGCGGGCCACGCGATAGCTGTCGCTGTCGAAAGCAGCTGGCAGCGTCGCGCTCAACATGTCGACGGCAGACGCAACGCCGCGGGCAAGATCAGCGGCGTCCACGGCTGGCAGGGCAATGACGGCGAGGCCGTCGTCGGCACCATCGCCGGTAAATGATTGGACAACAACGACGGCATCACGTGTCTGGATAGTGGCGGCGTGGTCGGCCAGTATGGTCCGAATGGCTTCGGTGTGTGCCGACGAGCGCGGGGCTGCAACGAAGACGGCGGCGCGCGGGGCCAGTCGGCAGATGAGGCTGAGCGCATCGCGGGCTTGGTCGAAGCCGATGACGCCCGAAAGCGGTTCGAAATTGGCAGAGGTGGTGCCAGCGTAGGCGCCATCGCTGGATGTGAGGGCGATAGGGGACGGGCCACGGTTTAAGGCACTCGTCACTTGCGGGAGGGCGGGCGTGGTTTGAACGACGGGCAAGGCTGCGGCCATGGATGGCGGAGGCTCGGATGGTGGAAGCTTAGATGGCGCGGGCTGGAAAATCGCCGCGGGGCTTGCGGCAGAGGTGAGCGCGTCTATCGTCGGTGTAGCCTGGGTAGGTGTAGCCTGGGTAGGTGTGGCCTGGGTGGGCGTGGCCGGGGTAGGCTTGGCCTGGGTAGGCTTGGCCTGGGTAGGCGTGGCCTGGGTAGGCGTGGCCTGGGTCAGTGCGTCCGATGCGATCGGCGGAGCAGCCGATTCCACTGGTGCGGGCTCGGCGGCGCGATCGCGCTTGAATAACTTCATCATCGACGTGACCCTACCCCTGCTGCGCGATGTGATGCCAGAAATGCTGCCCGACAAGTCAACCCTGAAACATCTACCCCGAAACGTCTGCCTCGAAGCCGCCTCTCGACACGGTGCGCGATCTGCGGTCCCATGAGCGTGGAATGACCACACCCCTATGGCCCGGTTGTCACCGGCACATGGCGAGACCATGACGAACCCGAGCGAACTCCACAACGTGGCACCACCACAACCGATCGTTGGATCGCAGCCGCAGCCAAGCGCGCCGTCGCCGCGGGATTACGCCGCCGCTCGCGATATCGAGCGTGGCGTGATGCGACTGCTACGCGCCCACGGGATGGTCGGTGTGCCGCAACTCCCGCTGCCCGACGGTCGTCGCGTTGATATCGCAGCGATCGCGGCCGACGGGCGGATCGTGATCATCGAAATCAAGTCGTGCCTCTGCGACTTCCGCGCCGACCTGAAGTGGGAGCATTACCGCGCGTACGCCGATACGATTTATTTCGCGGTCGGTGCGGCGTTCCCCGCCGACGTTATACCGCCGTCGACTGGTTTGATCCTGGCTGATCGATACGGTGGAACATTCGAGCGGGTCGGCGACGAGCACCCGTTGGCTGCGGCGCGGCGCAAAGCGATTGTTTTGCGGATTGCCCGAACGGCCGCCGCCCGCCTTCACGCTTATGCCGACCCCGATTTTGCCGGCGGAAATGAGTGATTTTCCACTCAGGTCCGGCGCCCTCACTCAATTCCGGCGGCTTCTTTGAGGCGCCACGCGGCGGCGGCTTTTTCGGCGGCCTGCTTGTCGGTTTTGGGCAGCTTTGCCAACTCGGCATCAATCGCCGGATCCTCGACCTGAGCTTTGGCAATCGTCCGCCACTTCATCGCTTCCACGGTATCTTTGTCGACAGCGACACCGTCTTTATACATATGAGCGAGCCGATTTTGAGCGCCGGGCACGCCCTTCTCCGCGGCCGCGCGCATATAAAGGCCAGCCTTGCCGCGATCGCGCTCTAATCCGAGGCCTCGCAGCAGCATCACGGCGTAATCGTATTGCGCGGCCGTATGGCCAGC
This sequence comes from Hyphomicrobiales bacterium, assembly GCA_038329675.1. Lineage (GTDB taxonomy): Bacteria > Pseudomonadota > Alphaproteobacteria > Rhizobiales > Hyphomicrobiaceae > JANXVY01. Next base: position 15,114 of record JBBQNE010000012.1, read on the forward strand.
GACGGCCGCGCGGTTCATCCAGCGCGAGGCCTCCACGCCGTCGTTCGACAGGCCACCGGCGCCGTTTTGGTACATCACGGCGACATCATATTGGGCCGCAGCGACGCCCTTTTCGGCGGCATAGAGAATATGCTGGGCTGCCCGGTGGGGATTTTCGGGCTTGCCGTCACCGCGCAAGAATAGCAGCCCCAGGTTGTAGTTTGCCAGTGCGTGGCCCGACAGCGCGGCGAGTTCGAGCATGTTGCCAGCAGCCTTGCGATCCTTGCCGACGCCACGGCCTTCGGCGAGCATAATACCGTAGGCAAAAAGGGCGGGCACGTCGCACAATTCCGCCGCGCGCGCATACCAGCGGGCGGCCGTAATGACGTCGCGGGTAATGCCAAGGCCCTCGTCGTAAACACGTGCGACGAGCGTGTGGGCCTGCGGATCGCCCCTACTAGCGGCCGCTTCGGCGAGTGAGAGAGCCGTCGTGTAGCGACCCTGGTCGTAAGCAAGGTAGGCGGCAGCATGCTCGGGGGCACTCGGCAAGGTTGGTTCGGGGTTTGGATTTTGGCGAGCGGCGATCACTTTTGGCACACAGGGATGATTGGCCAGGCTTGGCGCATCGGAAGCTGTGTCGGCGTTGGCCGAAGCGGAAGCGGACCCGGCAACCGGCGGCACTGATGTTGGCCCCCGAGGACCAGATGCGGGATTAGGAGGTGGCGCGTTTTTTGCCGCTTGACCAACACCGGGCGTCGCGGGCTTGGCGGGCAGCGCCGGCGCAGGAGATGCCGCGACCGGGGGCGATGCGGCTGGCTTTGGCTTGACCGGCGGCGGAGCAGGTCGGGTCTCAACGGCTGGCGATTGCCATTGGGCCGCAGCGACGGTCGGCATCAGTGCAGCCGCACCGCCAACGACAACACGGATCAGCGAGCAGCGGATGGCAATCGCCAACGACCCCGAAAGCAGACGCGCCAACCAATGCGTGACCGCCATAGCCGACAACCTCAGGATCGAAGGCAACCGCCAAACGTCCGTTCGGGTTTGTGTGTGAGGTCCGTTGGCCGGGCTCAAGGCGCTCTCCGTTGTGAGGTACGTCCGCAAAATTGGCCTGTTCAAGCGACTGTTACGTCAAGTGCTGCAGCGTGGAGCCGAACCGCCGCTTGAATATCGGCCGCCGTTTGCGCCGCGTTGAAGGCAACCGCGATAAAATCTGCGCCAGCCTCGGCGAGATCGGCCGTTTCGTGCGGATCGGACACACCTCGTATCGCCTCGCCAGCTGCGCTCACCGAGCCACCTAACGCGACACACGGCGTCACAAACAGTTGCGACCACCACTCGACCAGGGCTCGCTGTTCAGGTCCAGCAAATGCGACGTAATCTGCGCCAGCTTCGCCTGCAAGCATCGCATGGTGCCGCGAACCGGACGCGATCTCAATTCCAATGATCTGGCCTTTGCCAAGCGCGATTCGGGCAGCCGAGATCCTGGCCGCCGGATCAGCGTCTAAGACCAGATTGGCGGTGGGGATGGCGTTGGAATTTGCATCGGTTTGGGGGTTGGCGCGATGTCCAAAGTGGTGGCCCGATCCCAGAACAAGATGGACCCCGTCGGCAGCCGTTGCTCGCGCCAGCGCCACATCGCGATCAATCAACACGGCAACACCAGCCGCTTGCACGAGCGCCACAATTGGCTTGAGCACCGCGACAGTTGCCGACGATACCCCCGGCGAGGCCTGGATTGCGTGATCTGCGGACAAAACCTCAATGGGCAGCGGGATCAACACAACACTGGAAATTCTGACCGCGCTGAGCGCGGCCTGGATACGGGCAAGTGCTGCCTCCCCGACGCGGGCCTCAATCAACAACAAAAGCTGCGGCGTTGTCATACGTGCCTTTCGATGGCGCACTTGATCAGGGCGTCGGCTTGCAATTGCGCATTGCCGACCACCCATGGTGTTCATGGCCGGTACAGGTCGAGTGTGGCCATCGATTGGGACACGAACAGGTCGACAACGCGAAGACGACCACGACAGCTGCGACCGGATGTCCCCGCGCCATGCTTCTGTCGCAGCGGGCCGCCATATATGCCGGGCGACGGCGACGGCCATCGATACGTAGCGCCATGCTGTTGCCGTCGTCGAGTACCGATTGCGTTGGCCAACCTCACCATGCCGCAAGCGACAGGACAGACACACGCGATGACACAGATTTATCGGGCTGAAACGATACCGGCCCGTGGTGCGGCGCTGCTGCTTGGCGCAGCCTTGCTACTCGGTGCAGCTTCGCTCGCCGTTCCAGCTTCAGCGCAGCGGGTTGATCAGCGACCGGGATCGCCATCTGATGTCGAGCGTTCGCCATTGCCCGAACCCGAATTGTCTGAACCCGAGCGGGGGCGCGGATCAAATGACCGACGGTTTGATGAAGACCCCCGCGACGCCCAAGATCAGGGTGGTCCGCCCCCCGGCGTCTCACCAGCCGATTATTTTTACGACGTTTTGAAGCCGCTCGGCCGTTGGGTCACGCATTGGCAATATGGGCTCGTCTGGTACCCCCGCGACGTCGACGAGGATTGGCGACCCTACACCGTTGGAAGGTGGGTGCTGACCGATGAATACGGGTGGATGTGGGACAGCGAGGAACCGTGGGGCTGGGCAGTATTTCACTACGGCCGTTGGACGTTAGATGAGGACTGGGGTTGGATATGGATCCCCGGCAACGAATGGGCGCCAGCGTGGGTCGAGTGGCGCGAAAGCGATGGCGGCGATTCAGCCAACAGCCGAGGCGGGCATATCGGCTGGGCACCGTTGCCGCCCGAGGTCGTGTGGCGAGACGACCGGTTCGATTATCGCAACGCCGACCTGCAATCGCGGCGCTATCGGTCGTCGTGGGTGTTCGTTCCAGCCGCCGCGCTGACGTCTTACAGCATCTACCGTTATGCGACGCCGCGCTCGCGCAACGTGACGTATTTGCGGCAATCGCGACGAACGACGAACTACACGTTCGTCAACCGCACGTTCGTCAATCGCAGTATCGACCAACGCCGGATCGAACGGGCCACGGGGCGACCGATTGTGTCGGTTCGTACTATTGATGCCAGCCGTCCAGATGCGGGGCGCGGGCGTGGCGATGGTGGCGGGCGTGGACGGGGTGAGGGTGCAAGAGGCGACGGGCGACCGGGCGAGGGGCGAGGCGGTGGTGGCGATCGCCGCGATGGTCGCGAAACGGCTGGCACTGGCACCGTGGAGATTTTCCGCCCCTTCGATGGCGGCCGACGGAGGTCGAACGTCGATCCAGCCGCTCTGCCACCGGGCGCTGGCGTCGCCGGATCGGCCAGGGGCGCGGTTGGGGGTGCAGTTGGGGGTGAAACCAGGCGCGGCGCACGCGATGGCGCCGGTCGCGGCGATGGAACCCGAAGTGGACGTGGTCAGCAGGTTCCAGGACGCGCCGCCCCAGGAACGGCCCCAGGAACGGCCCCAGGACCGGCCCCAGTGACGGCTCCAGTGACGGCCCCAGTGACGGCCCCAGGACCGGCCCCAGCAGCCGCGCCCGTTGCCGCTCCAAACGTTCCCCCAGCAACTGGGGCACCAGCCGGGGCGACGGCGCCAGCTGCCGGTCGCGACGGACCGCGAGAAAACGGGTCGCGAGAAAACGGGCAACGTGGCGATGGGGTTCGGAGTGGGCGCGGCGACGGCTCTGCACGTGACGGCGGCCGTGGTGCGGGCTCCGCATCGCCGCCACCCGCTGCCGTGGCCCCGTCAGCGCCGCCAGTTGCCACACCAGGGACGGATGCCACGCCAGGGATACGTCCAGCACCAACTGTCGCAGCACCCGTCGCAGGTCCTGTCGCAGCTCCCGTTGCGCCACCCGTTGCAGCACCTGCACCGACTGTTCCCGTCGCCGTTCCCACACCCTCCCCGCCACCGGTAGCGGTCACGCCCGCACCAGCAGCACCCGCTGCGCCAACGAACGCCGAACGCCCTAACCGTCAACCGGGCCAAGAGCGACGCGAGCAACGCCAGAACCCTGACGAACAGCGCCAGCGCAGCGATGGACGCGACGATGGACGCGGCCGCGAGTCCCGTCCTGGCGGGCGTGATGATGATGGCTCACGTAGGCCCGCGCCAGCCGCGGCTCCGCCGCCTCAGGCCAATCAGCCAACCCCAACCCCACGGAGCGCGGCGCCTCTACCCACGCCCGCCCCACCGCCCGCGCCAGCACCTCAGGCCAGACCTCAGGCCAGACCGGAGCCGCCGCGACCTGAGCGAACGAGCCCACCACAACCAGCACCAGAACGGGCAAAACCAGAACGGGCAAAACCGGAACAACCCAGACCGGATCAATCACGTGGCAAGCCCGAAACCGCCGCACCTGCGGCGCAGGCGCCCGCTCCAACTCCGGCTCCAACGCCAGCCAAGCCCGGCGGCTGACGTGGAGCCCGTCCCGGCTTCGATCTTAAGTTTGCTCGGCGCGGCACTTAAAATCGGACTCGCCGTCATGGTGGTCGGCTACGTGGTCATCGTCGCCGGCCTGACCTACTTCCAGCGCGAACTGCTTTACTATCGGCCGCTCGAAACGGTGACGCCAGAGGCCGTCGGCCTCGCCGAATTCAAAGCCGCGCAACTCACCGCACCGGATGGCGCGCGGATCGCGACGTGGTCAGCCCCGCCGCCTAAAATGGCGCCTGGAATGGCCCCCGTAAGCGCGCCAACGGTGCTGTTCTTTCACGGCAACGGCGGCTCGCTCGGCATCCTGGCTGGCAAATACAAACGGCTCCATGAGGCGGGATACGGCATTTTCGCCATGACCTATCGCGGCTACCCCGGCTCGAGCGGGTCACCCAGTGAAACGGCCAACGTCGCCGATGCGCTCATGGCCTACGATGCCCTTGTGGCGAGCGGCGTGCCACCGTCCAAAATCGTGCTTTACGGTGAATCGCTTGGCAGCGGCATCGCGATCCAAGTGGCTGCCCTTCGGACCGTTGGAGCCGTCGTCCTCGAATCGCCCTATGCGTCCATCGCCGACGTTGCAGCAGCTAAATACTGGTATGCGCCGGTTAACTGGCTGCTGATCGACCGTTATGACAGCATCGCCCACGCGCCGCGCGTCACAGCGCCCGTCCTAATCCTGCATGGGCGGCAAGACGATCTGATCCCGGTGGCGCATGCCCGACGGCTCTTCAACGCTCTACCCGGCCGCAGATCGTTCATCGAATATCCCGACGGGGGACACGTCGGCTTATTGGGCCTGGGCGGGCTCGCCGAGATGAAAGCGTTTATAAAAGCCGTCATACCGACAGGCCACTAACGCGCGCAGATCGCGGTAAAACCAGCCGAGCGCCACTTAAACGACCCTGTTCGAATACCCCCACAGGTAGCAGATGCACCGCGCCTTTCCGCCCGCGCGCCAAACGGCTCGATCGGACCGAGGGCCAAGACGCAAAAACATCTTAAATTCTCCGTCATAAGCTCGCCAAAGTGTCCACGTGTGTTAGCCTCGGATCGCAGATAGACCGAAAAGGACTGGCGATGCCCAATAGTTCATCACCGAACGGACGTGTCGCCGGTGCCCAGCTAACCGCTCCGGTAATCACCAGCCGAGCCGGGCACCCGTTCGCGACGAACCACCGCCATCAAGTCGCGGTCCGGTTGGCGACCGCAGCCTCAACGAGCCTCAAGCTGACAACGTGCCTGGGCGTTGCGCTCATCTGGGCGGCCGTTCCCCAGTCGCTGTCGGCACGGACGTCATCAAATGACGTGACCGCAGTTGACGGGCAGCCATCGCTCATTGGCAACTACCTGTCCGGCCGCTTTGCCCGGGCCGAAAACGAACCGGCCAAAGCTGCGCGTTTCTATCGAACAGCGCTCGATTTTTCACGTGAAGATAGCGTGCTGCTCGAAAACAGCTTCCAAATGGAAACAGCCAACGGCAACTGGGCCGACGCCGTTCCGCTCGCTGAAACGTTGGTCGCCCTGAACCCCAAAAACCGTATGGCGCAAACGGTCCTGGGGCTTGCCGCATTCAAGCGAGGCGATCTCGTCAAAGCTGACGAGCACTTCAAGGCTGGCGCCGAAGGACCAATCGGCGAACTCACAAGCTCGATCGCGCGAGCCTGGGTCCTGGCCGCCAAGGGCGAGACAAAAGCTGCCCTCACCATGATCGATAGTCCTCGCCAAGCGGACTGGGCGCAGTTTTATTTGCTCTACCACCGCGGATTGATCGCTGACGTGACCGGGGATTACGTCGGCGCCCGCGCGGCATTTGCCAACGTGTTCCAGCAAGACAGTAAAACGCTGCGCACCGCGCTCGCTTACGCCCATTCGTTGGCCAATGCTGGTGACACCGCCTTGGCGAGCAAAGTTCTCAAAGACCATCTCGACCGTCAGTCGGGCGACGGTCATCCCTTGGCCCGCGATCTGCGCGAGCGGATCGCCGAGGGCGAACGCGTCAGCCTCCTGGTAAAGTCGACATCGGAAGGGCTGTCGGAGGTTTTCTACGGCCTCGGTGAGGCGTTGGCCGCCGAAGGTGGTGTCAACATCGGCATGGTTTATCTCCAGCTCGCCTTGTTCCTGTCGCCCGACCATCCGTTCGCGCTTGCAGCCTTGGCGAACGCGCAAGAGGGCTTGAAAAAATTCGACCATGCCAACGCAACGTATGACCGTATGCCGCCGGGCACAGCGTTGCAGTCTAGCGTCGATATTCGAAAGGCGTTTAATCTCAATTCGCTCGATCGGGTGGACGAGGCCAAGGTCATCCTCGACCAGGTCGTGGCGCGAGATGCGACGGACTTGCGGCCGCTGGAAGCGCTGGGCAACATCATGCGCGCGCGCAAGCGCTACGACGAGGCGATCACATATTACACCAAGGCGATCGACCTCGTGACCACGCCCGAGAAGCGGCATTGGGCCTACTGGTATTCCCGCGGCACCTGCTACGAGCGCGTCAAGAATTGGCCAGCGGCCGAGGCCGATTTGCAAAAAGCGCTGGCGTTGTTTCCCGACCAGCCTTTGGTGCTCAATTATCTCGGCTACTCATGGGTCGATCAGGGCCTCAACCTGAAGCAAGGCCTCGCATTGATCGAGAAGGCCGTGACCTTGCGGCCCGATGATGGCTATATCGTCGACAGTCTAGGTTGGGCGTATTTCAAGCTCGGCGATTTCAAGGAAGCCGTGAAGTACCTCGAACGTGCCGTTGAGTTGCGCCCCGAAGACCCCACCCTGAACGATCACCTTGGCGATGCGCTGTGGCGGGTGGGGCGGACGCTGGAGGCGACCTTCCAGTGGGAACAAGCTTTGAGCCTCAAGCCAGAGACCGACGAGATCGAAAAAATCAGGCAGAAACTCGAAAACGGTATGCCGCCGCTCAAGGCCGCCCAACAGACAAAATCAAGCACGAGGCCAAAGCAAGCAACGACCAATCAGCCCCGCGCTCGGGCGCAGATTGCGCCGCGGCGGACCCAGCCTCAATCGCAGCCGCAAGGGTCTGGCGACTCACTTTGATGCGAGTTGGCAATCGCCATGTGGCCAAACCGACCTGCTGAACCGACGGTCATGATCAGCCTGCGACCCAAAGCGCGTCTGCCGTGAGCGTTCCCCCTCCCGACGGCGCGGGATTGCTGTCGGTCCGTGCCGTGATCGCGGAGGCTGCTCCTCCCAAAGTCAACTTAACATTAGCGGTGCTGGGGCGGCGTCCATCGGACGGCTATCACCAGCTCGATAGCATTGTCGCGTTCGCAATGGACGTGGCCGATACCGTGACGCTGACGCCGGACGACTGGACGAACGAACCGTCAACTGCGCTTCGACGGGACAGGCAAGTGTGGTGGCGCCCCCCGGTCACGTCCAGTGGACCGTTCGCTCCCTCGATTGCTGGCGAAAACCTGCTCGATGTCGCCTTGCGCGTGGTCGCCGACGCTGCACCCAGCCTCACGCTCGGCGCCGTACACCTCGACAAGCATCTCCCAATCGCGGCCGGGATCGGCGGTGGTTCGGCCGACGCAGCAGCCTTGCTTCGCGCCATCGCGAGGGCCAACCCGAACCTCGCCGCATCGGTCGATTGGCACAGCCTCGCCGCGCGGCTAGGGGCCGACGTGCCCGTGTGTCTTGCCGCCAAGGCCCAGCGCATGACCGGGTTGGGCGAGCTCCTTACGGCGCTGCCATCGCTACCGACGTTGGCCGCCGTACTCGTCAACCCGTTGGCGCCGGTACCAGCCGACAAGACGGCTCAGGTGTTCGCCAAGTTGGCGGCCGCACCATTATCTCCAACCGATCCCAGGCTCGAGCAAGCGCTTCCAACATTAACCTCGCGGGCCGATCTCGTGGCCCATATGCAGGCAACCGGCAATGATTTGACCGCAGCTGGAACCGCCGTGGTGCCGCAAGTGGCAGACGTGCTTGCCGCATTGCGCGCGACGGCCAGTTGCGAACGGGCCCAAATGTCGGGCGGTGGGCCAACGTGCTTTGGCATCTATCCCGACGTCGCGTCCGCCCACGCCGCGGCTGCCGATCTTAAAATCGCGCGACCACAGTGGTGGATCGCGGCCTCCCGGCTCGGGTGAGCCATCGCCTCATGACGCGATCAGCCCGCCAAAATCGCACGGGCACGGTCCAAGTCGGCTGGCGTATCGACACCAAGCGGTACCGTTGCAACAATGGCGACATCGATACGCATCCCCGCCTCTAAAGCCCGCAACTGTTCAAGCTTCTCGCGGAGTTCCAGTGGCGATGGCGGCAGCGCGATAAACCGCTCTAGGGCGGGCCGTCGGTAGGCATAAATACCGATGTGGTGATAAAGCGGGCCATCGCCATACGGGGCCGTGGCGCGGGTAAAATAGAGCGCCCGCAGCCGATGAACCGCGCTAGCTGGCTCCGATCGGCCCAAGTTATACTGGCCTGCAGTATCCTGGCCCAATACATCCTGGCCTGAGTTATACTGGCCTGAGTTATACTGGCCTGAGCCATGCTGGTCCGACTTATCCCCGCTTTCCAATTTCAGCTCCTCGGGAGCCTGCCATTTTTGCTGCGGTTTGGCAGTTTTCGCAGTCAAGTTATCCCCGCGTGACGCTACCGTGATACCTTTCAGGTAAGCTGCTGAAGTCCCTTCAATTGACGTCCCAACCACCTTCACAACATTTGGATCGTTGCGCTCATGGGCAACCGTAATCTCCGCCGCCAACGTCGCGATGTCGGCCACGCCGTAAGCTAACCCGTCCGTCACAGCTTGAACTAATGCCGGGTCGAGCGTCGGAAGGTCGCCCTGAAGGTTAACGATCACGTCGTGTGCGCCGTCGGGATCAATAATCGACAGCGCCTCAAAGATCCGATCCGACCCTGACGGGTGTTCGGCCCGGGTCATGATCGCGGTCGCACCAGCCGCCTCGACCGCCGCCTGAATACCCACATCATCAGTTGCAACTGCGACCCGCCCAACGCCGCTTTCCATCGCCCGCCGCCACACGTGGACGATCATCGGCACGCCACCGATGTCGGCCAGTGGCTTACCGGGAAGGCGCGTGGCGTGGAGTCGAGCCGGTATCAGGATCAGCGGGTTCAACAGGCAGCTCCGATGGGCTGGTGACAATTCGTCTCGTCTGGCTCCGGCGCGGTCTAGTCGATGTGGGGACGCTGCGGAACCGAGATAAATGTGGCCCGAAAAAAAACGAAAATAAATGTTATTTAACAGTGACTTATATAAATAATTGCGGGAACGTAACCATCACAGTGGCGCAGGCGCGCCACCAATGTTGGCGCACGACCCGCCAAATGCGGCGTGGGAGCATCTTGCACGAGGCCGGCCGGGCACCTTAGGTGCACATCGGTTCTGAATGCTGCGTCGAGGGTCGACGGAGCGGTTTGATGCCACGAGGAAAACGATGGACTCCTGGGAATTCAACAAGTTAGCGGGCGCCCTACTGTTGGCTGGCCTAACGATTATATTGCCGCCGACGCTCGTCGAACTCTACGGGAGCCACGCTAAGCACAGTGACAGCGTCGGCTACACCTTGCCGATGCCGGAAGAGACGGCCGTTGCCGCTAAAGGTGATGCCAAACCGGCTGTTGCGGGCGGCGAAAAAGTGGCAGCCCTCGGCGGTGGTGCCCCCGCTGCGGGTGGGTCCGCTGCAGCTCCAGCTGCAGCTCCAGCTTCTGGCGGCTTGTTTGCGTCGGTAAAGCCGCTTCTGGTCGCTGCCAAGCCTGAGGAGGGTCAAGCGACCTTCAAAGCTTGCGCAGCGTGTCACTCGGTCGAAAAGGGCGGCGCCAATAAAGTCGGACCAGCCCTTTGGGGCGTCGTCGGGCGAGCAAAAGGCGCCGTCGACGGGTTTAACTATTCCACCGTCCTAAAAACGATGGGTGGAAAGTGGACGCCGGAAAACATCGTCGGCTTCATCAACAACCCGAAGGAATACGCCGCCGGCACAAAAATGGTCTACGGCGGCCTCAAAGACCCAGAAAAACTGGCCGACCTTGTCGCCTACCTCGCCACGTTATCAGATGCGCCAGTCAAACTGGAATAGCGCAGATGCGACGAAAATGACCGCGATGTAACTCGCGTCCCACTGGAAGTTTTGCGACCATGCAACGCCGTGGTGGGGTCGCTGTGTTCGTAGCGGCGGCTTGGTCTCGGTGGCCCCTATTTATCGAGGAGACGGACGCGCCGATGGCCCCCTTACTCAAGACACCGCCACAGCTTTCAACGAGGGCACGTTCGCTCAGGCCTCTCCAAACAGCGTGTCTCTTGACCGGTCTGCTGATGATCGCTGGAAGCGGAGGAGGTCACGGTGCCGCCCACGCTGCTGAAGTCAAAGACGCGCACGCTGCCTCGCTCATCGGTTCGGTCAAGTATCCGCCAGACTTCAAGCACTTCGATTGGGTCAACCCCGACGCCCCCAAGGGCGGTATCATCCGACAATTTGCACAAGGCACGTTCGACAGTACGAACCCGTTCTCGATGCAGGGCCAGCCAGCCGTCGGCATCAACGGTTTCATCTATGATGAATTATTTAGCTCAAGCCCCGATGAGCCAACGGCCCAGTATGGCCTCATCGCCGAGTCCGTTTCGCACCCAGCCGACTACTCATCCGTCACTTTCAAGCTACGCAAAGAAGCCCGCTGGCACGACGGCAAGCCGATCACCGCCGACGACGTCGTATTCTCACTTTACGAACTCAAGAAAGCGCATCCGCAGTACGCCAACTACTGGCGGCACATTGTCAAGGCGGACGCCGTTTCGCCCCACGAAGTAACGTTCACATTTGACGTCACCGGCAACAAGGAGCTGCCCCACATCGCCGGAGAGCTGACCGTCGTTCCAAAGCATTTCTGGATGGCGAATGGCCCGGACGGCGCGCCGCGCGATCTGTCAAAATCGACGAGCGAACTGCCGCTCGGCTCCGGACCTTACCGGATCAAGTCGATGGATATGACCCGCGGCGTCATCTACGAGCGCGTCAAAGACTATTGGGCCAAAGACCTCCCCGTCATGAAGGGCCAATGGAACTTCGACGAAATCCGCTTCACCTACTTCCGCGATCGCACGCCAGCGTTCGAAGAATTCAAAGGCGGCAAAATCGACGCGTGGACCGAAAACCGGGCACTCGCCTGGGCCACGCAATATGAGTTCGACGCCGTCAAGAAAGGCGAGGTCAAAAAAGAACAGCTGCCGCAACGCCGCGTCAACGGCATGCAGTCGTTCGTCTTCAACATTCGCCGCGAACGTTTTGCCGACCCGCGCGTGCGGCGGGCTTTAAACCTCGCGTTCAACTTCGAAGAACTCAACAAAAACCGGTTCTACGGGCAATACGTCCGGACCGAGAGTTTCTTTTCTGGCTCGGACATGGCCGCACGCGGTTTGCCCGAAGGTGCCGAGCTCGAAATCTTGAACACCGTCAAAGATAAAGTCCCCCCAGAGGTGTTCACCACCGAGTGGAAAAACCCGGTCAACACGCCCGAAGCCCGTCGTGCCAATTTGGGCGAGGCCGTGAAGCTGTTTGCATCCGCTGGATGGACCGCCCAAGGCACGGTTTTGAAAAACGCCAAGGGAGAGGAGTTCACCATTGAATTCTTGACGCCGGACGAAAGCTTTATCCCAGTCTTCCAAAGCTACGTCAAAGACCTCGAATTGCTCGGCATCAAGGCAACCGTTCGACGAGTCGATCCGCCCCAATACAAGTTGCGTGAAGAGGGCTTCGACTACGACGCCATCGTCGAAACATTCGGCCAGTCCTATTCACCCGGCAACGAGCAACGCGATTTCTGGGGCTCTGAAACCGCCAAGACCAATGGCAGCCGCAACACCATCGGCATCCAAAATCCTGCCGTCGATGAACTCGTCCGCCGCGTGATCTTTGCCAAAGACCGCCCGGAGTTGATCGCGGCGACGAAAGCCCTCGACCGGGTGCTATTGTGGAACCACTACGTCGTGCCGCAGTGGAATTACCCCTACGAGCGTCTGGCAACGTGGGATATCTTCGGGCGCCCGGCGAAGTTACCGTCACAAAACTCGTCTCTACTTCGGGTGTGGTGGATCGACCCCATTAAACTCGCAGCAACCGACGCGGTTCGCGGCCGCTAGCGCGAGCCAACACCAAACTACACACAGCTGCGAACGACTACGGCATCGCGGGTCGCCCCGCCGTTGGAATGCTTCCCTGGCAATGCAAAATTAGGGCTTGAAAGGACAATCATGACGACCACTTTCGCCAAATCAGCACCCACACTGACACGCCGCGCCCTCATCGCATCGCTCGTACCCATGCGTGTGATCGTGCCCATGCTTGTGCTTGTGCTCGTAAGTTCAGCGCACCACTGGCTCACCCCCGCACACGCCCAAACGGGCCCCCGCCACGGCTTATCGGTCTTTGGCGACCTCAAATATCCGCCCGACTTTAAGAACTTCGCTTACGTCAACCCGGACGCGCCCAAAGGCGGACGGATCAGCTTGATCGGCGGCACCTCGATCACAACCTTCGATAGCTTCAACGGCTTCATCCTCAAGGGCGATCCCGCCAACGGCCTCGAGCTCCTGTTCGACAGCTTGATGGTGCGAGCCAATGACGAACCCGACGCCGTCTACGGCCTTGTCGCCGAGAGCGCGGACGTCGCCGCCGACGGGCGCTCTGTCATCTTCAAGCTGCGCGAGGGTGCAAAATTTTCCGACGGCAGCCCGGTTAGGGCCGATGACGTGGCATTCACGCTGACCACATTAAAAGACAAGGGACACCCCCGCTTCACGCTCGTCTTGCGCGATGTCAAATCCGCCGAGGCAATCGATGAGCGGACCGTCAAGTATACGTTCGATGGTGACAACATCCGCGACCTGCCCCTTGAGGTCGCCGTCCTGCCGATCTTGTCGAAGGCGTTCTACACCGCCAAGCCTTTTGAATTGTCTCTCGATCCGCCGGTCGGGTCGGGGCCATACAAAATCGGTGAGTTTTCGCCCGGCCAGTTCGTCGCCTATCAACGGCGTGCCGACTACTGGGCCAAGGACCTCCCTGTCGCCCGAGGCCGACACAACTTCGATACGGTCCGCTTCGAATACTTCCGCGATCGCACCGTCGAATTGCAAAACCTGCTCAACGGCACCTACGATTTCCGTGAGGAGTTCACATCGAAAGATTGGGCGCTCGGCTACGACACAGCCGCCATGAAGGACGGTCGCATGCTCAAGGCGACGCTGCCGGACGCCCGGCCATCGGGCACGCAGGGCTTCTTCATCAACACGCGACGCGAAAAGTTCGCGGACGCGCGGGTCCGCAAGGCGCTGGATCTCGCCTACGATTTCGAATGGGCCAATAAGAACCTATTTTATGGGCTCTATCAACGCACTAACAGCTATTTCGAAAATTCCGAAATGAAAGCATCCGGCCCACCGTCGGCGGAAGAACTTGCTCTGCTCGAGCCGTTTCGCGCCAAGCTCCCACCCGAAGTGTTCAGCGAGCCTTACCGTCCGCCGCTCACCGACGGCTCTGGCAGCGACGAGCGCAAATACCTGCGCGAGGCGACGACGCTGCTCGATGCAGCCGGCTTCACCGTCAAAGATAGCAAGCGTCACACACCCGCCGGAGAGCCGTTCACAATCGAGTTCTTGACGTTCGAGCAAGGCTTTGATCGCGTCATCCAGCCCTACATCGCGCGGCTTGAAAAGCTCGGGATCGCGGCTTCGATCCGCCGCGTCGAGCCCGCGCAATATCAAAACCGCACGAAATCCTTCGACTTCGACATCACGATCCAGCGCTACGCCATGCGCCTCACACCGGGCGTCGAACTCAGCAACTTTTTCTCAGCGGCAGCCGCAGATATTTCGGGCAGCTTCAACCTCGCTGGCGTCAAAGACCCCATCGTCGACGCTCTCATCGATAAGGCCATGTCGGCCAAATCGCGCGCTGAACTCACCGCGGCGTGCCGGGCCCTCGACAGGGTCCTGCGGGCTGGGCACTATTGGGTGCCACACTGGTATAAGGCCTCCCACACGATTGCCCACTGGAACCGATTCTCGTGGCCAGCCGTAAAACCTCAATACGACCGCGGCGCGCCCGAGACTTGGTGGTATGACACCGGAAAGGTGCAGGCTATCAAAGCACCTTAAGCCGCCGGTAGTCGCGCCGGTGTTGGAGGACCAACGACACGATGGCCGCTTACCTTTTTAAACGCGTTCTGCTGATCATCCCGACGCTGTTCGGGATCATGTTGCTATCGTTTTGCATCATCCAATTCGCGCCCGGCGGACCCGTTGAACAAATGATCGCGCAGTTGACCGGGCATGGGACCGGCGGCGCGGCATCAACCATCGGCGGTGGTGGCGGCGACCCTGGCGCCGGCGGAGGTGCGGCACTCGCTGGCGCTGGCGGTGACGCGACGTCGGTATACCGCGGCAGCCAGGGGCTTGATCCTGCCTTCATCAAAAGCCTCGAAAAGCAGTTCGGCTTCGACAAGCCCGCCCACGAGCGCTTCTTTTTAATGATCACGAACTATCTCACCTTCAACTTCGGCAAGAGTTATTTCCGCGATAAGAGCGTCCTGGAGCTGATCCAAGAAAAGCTCCCCGTCTCAATCTCGCTCGGCCTGTGGTTGACGCTCGTAACATACTTGGTCGCGATCCCGCTCGGCATCCGCAAAGCCGTCAACGACGGCGAGCGGTTCGATGTTTGGACATCAAGCGTGCTCGTCATCGGACACGCGCTTCCAGCATTTCTCGTCGCGGTATTTCTGCTCGTCATGTTTGCTGGCGCGTCTTTCCTTCAGATTTTCCCCTCGCGCGGCCTTGGCAGCGAAAACTGGAACCAGCTGTCCTTCCTGGGCAAAGTGCTCGATTACTTCTGGCATCTCACCTTGCCACTGACCGCCATGGCGCTCGGCGCGTTCACCACGACCGCCTTCTTGACCAAAAACTCGTTCCTGGACGAAATCCGCAAGCAATACGTGCTGACGGCCCGCGCCAAAGGCTTGACCGAAAAACAGGTGCTCTACGGGCACGTGTTCCGGAACGCGATGCTTCTCGTGATCGCAGCGTTTCCGGGCGCGTTCGTCGCCGCCTTCTTCACCGGGTCGCTATTGATCGAAACGATCTTTTCGCTCGATGGCTTAGGCTTGCTATCATTTGAATCGATTGAGAAACGCGACTACCCGGTTGTGTTCGCCAGCCTCTTCATTTTTTCGCTGATCGGGCTATTCGTGAACCTTCTATCGGACTTCATCTATACCCTCGTCGATCCGCGCATCGACTTTGAATCGCGCGAGGTTTGAGAGGCATGGCAACAACCACTCCGATCCAATCCGCTGCGCGGCACCGGTCGTCCGACCCCCTCGTCGGGTTCGTCACCCGCGTCCGCGACGGCATCGTCAACTTTAAACTGACCCCCATCAACCAACGCCGTTGGCAAAATTTCAAATCGAACCGGCGCGGGTATTTCAGCCTGATCCTGTTTGTGACGCTGTTTGTCTTGTCGATGTTTGCAGAGTTTATCGCCAACGATCGCCCAATCATGGTTCGCTACAAGGGCGAGACTTTGTTTCCGGTATTTTTCAACTATCCAGAGTCGAAATTCAACGGCTTTCTGCCCGTCACCGATTACCGCGACCCGGTCAACATCGACGAAATTGAGAAAAACGGTTGGATGTTGTGGCCACCGGTCCGCTACTCCTATTCGACGATCAATCGTGACTATCCGCGCCGAAAAGCAGCCGATGGCACCTGCCTCGGGTTTCCCGCGCCTCCACCGTGGGCTACCAAATTGCCCGACTGCGAAGCCCCGCCCGACCAGTCCGCCCGCTATCAGGCATTAGGCAATACCAATTGGCTTGGCCTGGACGACCAGGGCCGCGATGTCCTTGCCCGCGTGATTTACGGCTTTCGTATTTCCGTGCTGTTCGGGCTCATCCTCACCGTGATCGCCTCAACCATCGGCATCATTGCTGGCGCCGTCCAAGGCTTTTTTGGCGGTTGGGTCGACCTCGTGATGCAAAGGTTTCTGGAAATCTGGACGTCGATCCCAAGCCTGTTTGTGCTCCTCATCTTATCGTCGTTATTCATCCCAGGCTTCTGGACACTCCTCGGCATCCTTTTGTTGTTTGAATGGGTGGGCCTCGTTGGCGTCGTGCGCGCCGAATTCCTGCGTGGACGCAACCTCGAATACGTTCGGGCCGCGCGTGCGCTTGGCTTGTCGAATGCCAGCATCATGTTCAAACACATCCTGCCTAATGCGATGGTCGCAACCGTAACGTTCCTGCCGTTCCAATTCTCCGGTGCGATCGGAGCCTTGACAGCGCTCGACTTTCTCGGCCTCGGCCTGCCGCCCGGGTCGCCCTCGCTCGGCGAACTCTTGCTTCAGGGCAAAAAGCACCTCGAAGCGCCATGGCTTGGCCTGTCGGGCTTCATCGTCGTCGCAATGACGCTGTCGCTCTTGATCTTCATTGGCGAAGCCGCACGCGACGCACTCGATCCCCGCAAGACATTCCGCTAAGGTGCCGTAACACATTGTCTTTGGAGCAAGCTCGATGGGCGAACATAAAAAAGTATTCGTAGAACATTACCCCGTCGCCCAGCTCCCTGACGACTTACGCGCGCGGTTTGATGGTGAGATTTTCGTCAACCTCGTCATTGCGTCGGAAGCATCGCCAGAGCACATCGCTCACGCTCACGACCGCCCGCTGTCATGGTATTTGGGCAAGCTTCCACCGCTGCACACTGACCCGGCAGGTGACATTCGAAAACTCCGAGACGAATGGGAATGATCGAGCAGCTCGCAAAAGAAAACGTCGACCTAGATTCAAACGTTTTCATCTATGCCATTGAGAAGCAACCTGAATTTGGGCCAGCGGCTCATCGGGTCCTTGACGCCCTTCGCCAACGACCCTCAAAGGCGACGACCAGCGAACTTACGCTCGCGGAAGTACTCGTTGTGCCGATGCGGATCGGAAACCCCAAGTTCATCCAGCATTTCCTTGATTTCTTTACACTCAGCGGTTTGGTGCACCTTCTACCTTTGTCGACAGACATTTTGGTAGAAATGGCACGGCTGCGCGCGTTCAATGCTTTAAAACTCCCCGATGCGGTCCACATCGCGTCGGCACATGCTGCGGGCTGCACCATAATCGTTAGCCAGGACCGCCGTTTGATTTCTTCCAAATCGCTCAAAGCAACGCTTTTGTCCGATTTGGCCGGACCTTAGCGCCGCCTCCAGGACCCCATGACCGCAACCCAAGCCCCTCTCCTTGACGTTCGCAATCTCCAAGTCGCTTTCGGCGGCGGACAACGCCGTACGCTCGCCGTCAAGGGGGTCTCGTTCCGCATCACGCGTGGTGAAACCGTCGCGATCGTCGGTGAGTCTGGCTCAGGCAAGTCCGTCTCCGCGCTCTCGGTTCTGCGCTTGCTGCCCTACCCAACGGCGTCCCATCCCGGCGGTGAAATCGTGTTCGATGGCAGCGACTTGATCAAAGCCGACGAGGCCAAGATGCGCACCATTCGCGGCCGTCGGATCTCGATTATCTTTCAAGAACCGATGACGTCTCTCAATCCACTCCACTCAATCGAGAAGCAAGTCGGCGAAGTTTTGCTCGTCCACCGCGGCCTTAGTGGCGAGGCGGCCCGCGCCCGCGTCATCGAATTATTGACCAAGGTTGGCATTCGCGACCCCGAAAAGCGCATGGCCGCCTATCCCCACGAACTTTCAGGTGGTCAGCGCCAGCGCGTGATGATCGCAATGGCGCTCGCCAATGAGCCCGATCTCCTCATTGCCGATGAGCCGACAACCGCGCTCGATGTAACGATCCAAGCGCAAATCCTCGAGCTTCTGCAACAGCTCCAGCGCGAACTCGGCATGGCGATGCTGTTGATCACCCACGATCTTGGGATCGTGCGGCGGATGGCTGAGCGCATCTACGTCATGAAAGATGGTGAGGTCGTCGAAGAAGGCGAGACCGAGAACGTATTCGGCCGCCCGCAGCATGCCTACACACGTCATCTGCTCGCCGCCGAACCAAAGGGAACGGCCCCGCTAGCTGACGCGACCGCACCCGTGGTGCTCTCAACCGACGACCTCAAGGTCTGGTTTCCAATCAAAAAAGGTCTGCTCCGCAAAACGGTGGATTATGTCAAAGCGGTGGACGGGATTTCGTTCAAGCTGCGCGCTGGTGAAACGTTGGGGGTGGTTGGCGAGTCAGGGTCAGGCAAGACAACGCTAGGGCTGGCCCTCCTTCGACTGATTTCGTCGAACGGGCCGATCGAGTATCGCGGCGAGCGCATCGACGGGCGGTCAGCGCGTGATATGCGTCCGCTGCGCCGCGATATGCAGGTCGTGTTCCAGGACCCATACGGGTCCCTGTCACCGCGCCTGTCTGTCAGCCAGATCATCGAAGAAGGTCTGCTGATCCAGCATCCCGACATGGCCTACGAGGACCGCCGTAATCGCGTCGGATCGGCACTGACCGAAGTCGGGCTCGATCCAACCATGCAGGACCGCTACCCGCATGAGTTCTCTGGCGGACAGCGTCAGCGGATCGCGATCGCACGCGCCATGGTTCTGGAACCCAAACTGGTCATTCTCGACGAACCGACGAGCGCACTCGATATGAGCGTCCAAGCGCAAATCGTCGATCTGCTGCGCGACCTCCAGGTCAAGCGCGGCCTCGCCTATATGTTCATCAGCCACGATCTCAAGGTCGTCCGTGCGCTCTGCAATTACGTGCTCGTGATGCGCAACGGCAAAGTTATCGAAGAAGGGCCGTCTGCACAAATCTTCTCAAACCCTCGCGACGACTACACCAAGGCGCTTTTGGCCGCCGCTTTCGATCTCACGGTCGGCAAGTATGCGGCTGCCGCCGTGTAACGACGGTCGGCTTCGCTATTCCACCAGGAAGTCGATGCGCCGGTTCTTGGCCATGTTTTCAGTGCTACTGTTAGGGACCAGCGGCTTTGTAAACCCAAACCCTTCCGACGCTAACCGCGATTTATCGACCCCGCGCTTCGCCAGCTGAGCAACCACCGACCGAGCGCGCGCTTCTGATAGCGTCAGATTATACTCCGCACTGCCACGGTCATCGGTATGCCCATCGACTTTGAGCCTCCCAGCCGCGCACGATTTGAATGCGGTAGCGACACGATCGAGCATGGCCGCGCTGGTCCTGGCGACTGCAGCGCTCGCTGTCTCAAAGCGGACCTCTCCAGCGACCGCCATAACAGCCAGGCGGCATCCGGCAAGGTCCAACGTTGGCACTGCGATTGCGGCCACGGCGGGCGTTTTTGGGCCACTCAACGTGTACTCTGGATTGACGAACACGGGCGGCAGTGGCGGCGCACCGGCCCCCGTTCCAAAGAAGTTCGTAGTTCCAGGTGCTCGCGCCGTCGGAGTGGTGGCCACGGGCGTCGGTGGCGCAGCAGTCGGTTGCGGAACAGGTAGAGGTGGAACAGGCGGCGGTGCCACAGCGACGGCAGGCGGAGATGGAGCTGGCGCGTAATCTGGATTGACGACCACGGGCTTGTCGGCCGGTCTGGATGCTGACCCAAAAAACATCGTCGTGCCCGGCGGCGAGGAGCGCGGTGTTGACTCGGGCACCACGATCGCTGGAGGTGGCGCTGCAGCAGCAACAACCGGCGGTGGGGCAGGGGCGATCGGCGTATAGTCGGGGTTGAGGATCGCAGGCTTATCATCGTTTGATGGGGATGCACCAAAAAACGTGGTGGTACCTGGCGGCGAGGGAAGCGGGGCTGCCTCTGGCACCACGATCGCCGGCGCGGCTGCTGCCGCGACCACCGTTGCTGGCGGGGCGGACACGACCGCCGTGTAGTCCGGGTTCATCGTTGCGGGCTTGCTGTCGAGCGACGGGGACGCACCGAAGAACGAAGTGGTCCCCGGCGGGCCCGGTTTGAGCTCGGGCTTCGTTTCAGGCTCGGCAACCCGAACAGGCGCTACTGCCACGCTTGCGCCCGCTGGTGGTTTTGCGGCTGGTGCTGGTGTTGGCACCGGCACGGCTGGTGCTGTGGCAACGACCTTTGGCGCGGGTGCCGGCGCGACAACTGGAGCTGGCGTTGCGACGGTGGCCGCCGTCACAACAGGCGCGGCCAGTGTTGGCGCGGCAGCTGGCGCCGTGGCGATGACCGCGCTGCGACGAACCTCGCCACCGTTCGGCCAGATGCGAACTTGGTCGGTGATCAGAGATCCGACGCCAAATAGACCCGCGCCGATGGCTAACCCAGCGGGGAAAATCAGCCACGCCCCGCTGCCAGCCGCACGTCGTTTGGCTTTTGGCGCAGATGCCGCCGCCGCCCGGCCGACAGTTGGCGCCGACGCGGTTGCCGGTCTGCTTGCGCCAGCGGTATTAGCTGCGACAGCTCCCTTGCCGATGTCGTCGTCGTGTGGCTCGGTCGGCGACTTGGAACCAGCTGTTGCCGTCGTCGCTGCTGTCATAGCGGCAGCCACAGACCCTGCGCCGACAACTGCACGCGATACCGTATCTGGTAGTGGCTGCACCCCAAGCATCCGGGCTAACCCGGCCGCGCTAGCATTTCCCGTCGCACGCTGCTCAGCCCCAAGCGTTGCTAGCACGTGAGGCGCAATGGTTGTGGTCATCATCGCCGCCGCTGACGGTTTAACGCCAGCCAACGTCGCGATGCTCTGGTTGATCGTCCCGAGTTTTGCGCCGAACACTTGATGCAGCATTTGCGACCCAAGCCGATAAATCGGCGAAGCCGTCATTGTGCCCTGGTAGAGCGCTGGTAACTGATTAAGCAGCGTGCCGTCGTTGACGGGATCGTTAACGAGACGGACGACCGTCGTTAGCCCGGTTGGCGTCGCCGCCGCAGCAGCAATGCCGCTAAACAACGCCGAGATTGCGGTGTCGACCGCTTTAGCTGTAGCAGCGGGCGTTTCGCCCGATGTTTTTGCAAGGTATCCCTGAAGCTGCGGTGTCAGCTCTTTCTTCAATAGCTCGACTGGACGGGTCGTCATCGTAACCTGAACCCCACGCTGTGCTATGGACACACGTCTCCATCGCAAGAACCGTAGCACCCGCCTCTAAGATGCGGAAGTTGCTGATGTATACGGACGGCAAGAAAAGGCCGCTTGGTAAACGCAGCCCCGAAAGCCCAATCTACAGCGCTTTGGCGCCGCATCGCGACCCGGTTCTATTCAGCCGCTTCCGTCATAAATTGCAGCGCGGCAAGCCGAGCATAGACGCCGTTGCGCCTCAGCAATTCCGCATGCGTACCGGTCTCGACAATGCGGCCATCGTCCAAAACCACAATACGATTAGCTTTTTGGACCGTCGCGAGGCGGTGGGCGATCACCAGCGTTGTCCGCGAGCCCATCACTTTTTCAAGCGCGCGCTGCACCAGCCGTTCGTTTTCCGCATCGAGCGCGCTCGTCGCTTCATCGAGCAGCAGGATCGGCGCGTCTTTCAGTAACGCGCGCGCGATCGCCAGCCGTTGCCTCTGACCGCCGGACAATTGAACACCACGTTCACCGAGCCGCGTGTCGTATCCATCGGGCAGCGCATCGATGAACTCGGAGGCCTGCGCCATCTCGGCCGCTTTGCGAATGTCAGCCATCGCCGCCACGCGCGTGCCGTATGAAATGTTCTCAGCAATCGTGTCGGCAAACAGCGCCACGTCCTGCGGCACAAGCGCAATACGCGACCGGATCGCGCCGACATCGGCCCGCTCAAGCGCAACGCCGTCCAACAAAACGCGCCCCTCGCTCGGATCGTAGAACCGCAAAGCTAAATTGAACAAAGTTGTCTTGCCCGAGCCCGAGGGACCGACCAGGGCTACGGTTTCGCCTGGCGCAATCTTCAGTGATATCCGATCAAGCGCCGTGACGCCGGGCCGCGACGGGTAGCTGAACGTCACGTTACGAAATTCGAGTTCTCCTCGCGCCGGTGTTGGCAACGGCACCGGGTCGGGTGGGGAGACGATCTCAGGCTGCACGTCAAGCAGTTCAGCGAGCCGTTCCGCCGCCCCCGATGCTTGACGAACTTCCGTCCAGACCTCGGCAAGTTCAGCCAGCGCGCCAGCAGCAAACACCGCATACAGCACAAACTGAGAGAGCGTCCCGCCTGTGATTTCACCGCGCACGACTGACGACGCGCCATACCACATCACGCCCGTGATGCTCGCAACCGTCATGAAGATCACGAGTGCGGTCAGGCCAGCACGAGCAAAGATCCGGTCGTAGGCAGCCTTGAATGACCGCTCGACCGCAGTCTCAAACCGCCGTGCGACTTCGACCTCGTGGCCAAACGCCTGCATGGTACGGACTGCCGCAAGGTTTTCAGCCGCGTATGCTGAACTATCGGCCAGCGTATCTTGCGCCTTCCGCGACAATTTCTGGACGACGCCGCCATACAGCACCATCGGCAGCACGATGGCGGGGATCGCCAACAACACCAACCCTGACAATTTCGCACTCGTCGCGACCATCATGATCAGCGCGCCGATCAGCATGATCGTGTTGCGCAATGCTTGGCTGAGCGTCGATCCAGCGACCGTTTTTAATTGAGTCGTGTCGGCCGTCAGGCGGCTCATGACCTCGCCCGAATGCGTCTTTTCATAAAACGACGGGCCCAACGTCGTGACGTGAGCAAAGACGTCGCGGCGCAAGTCGGCAACAATCCGCTCGCCAAGCCAATTCACAACGAAGACGCGCGTACCGCTCGATAGGGCAAGTACGGCTCCAAAAGCGATCAGCGCGAGGAACCAACCATCGAGGACATTGCCGCCCGTGGCGCTAAACCCCTGGTCGATGACGCCGCGCAAGATCGCTGGCACGACCAGCATGGCAGCCGCTGACACGATCAACGCAAGCATGCCGACGCCCAATGCGGTCGGATAGCGCTTGAGGTAGGGCAGCAACGTTAGAAGCGGTCGCAACGGTTTGGATGGCGCCTTTGTATCGTCGCCAGACACTGACGTATCTGGCCCCGTCTTATTTGGCCCCGTCTTATTTGGCCCCGTCTTAGACCCAGCCGTCAACCCGACCGCCGATGAGTGGACGGCGCTCGGTCGCGATGGCCGACCATGGTCGGACGGTGGTCGTGAACCCGTCTGTGCGTCTTGCGTCGAAGCGTCGTTAGCCAAGTGTCAGCACCTAAGTGTCAGCGTCTCAACACGTTTTAATCCGACCACCCCGTCGGCAGAGTCGTCGGCTTTTTTTGCAGCGGCCCGCATCTGCATATCGGACTTCACCTCACGTCAGTTATAAAATCATGCGCGACCCCTCACATCCCTGCGTAATTTGGGCCACCGCCGCCTTCTGGGCAAACCCACGTGATATTTTGCGACGGGTCTTTGATGTCGCAAGTTTTGCAGTGCACGCAATTTTGGGCGTTAATTTGGAACCGCGGCTTTCCATCGGCGGTCGTGACGATCTCGTAGACACCAGCCGGGCAATACCGCGTCGCGGGTTCGGCATACTCTGGCAAATTCACCCGAACCGGGACATCGGGGTCGGCCAAT
>JBBQNE010000013.1:0-38100 GCA_038329675.1 Hyphomicrobiales bacterium
CGAAGCGCGCTGCGACCTGGCGGGCCGGGGCGGTTCGGCGGCGAAGCATGGTCTGTCATCGGTCGCCCGTTTGGTATCGCCAGCCCCGACGCAGAGCCACTTACGGAAACTTACCGGTAATTATCGCTCAGCGCCAGACCACCACCTCACATCAATTTCGACGCCACAGGTGCCCATTCGAGATGGAGCACCCGTCGACGGCTGGCGCTCAGCGCCCGTTGGGAGCGGTGCAGCAGGAGCGGTCGCAACGCGACGATATCGCCGCGCGCAGCCAAGCAGAGCAACGGCCCGATTGTCTCAGCCAAGCGGGAGGCTTCCGCCCGTTCGATCCGGCCAAGGCAATGGGTTCCCGGCAACACCTCGAGCGGTCCGTTATCTTCACCACAATCGTCGAGATGGACCCGCAGCGCTACGAACCGCTCTAACGTTAGGGTTGCACGCTCGCCCATCTCGTCGGAGCGGTCCTGATGCCACGGCACGAACCAATTCGATGTCGGCGTTTTGTCGAGCGCGAGCGCGCGAAGCAGGAACATCCTTGTGCCGCCAAGACGTTCGGCCAACGACCTCAACACCGGATGGTGCGATAGCCAAGCGACGTGTTGATGGCTAAAGGCTGCACTGCGCGCGCCGCCTGACCCAAGCGGAATTTCTGGAAATGCGCGGTCCATCGCCGCCAAATCGATCGCATCCAACGCATATTCAACGACCGAGATCCCGGCCTGTTTGAACCTTGCATCGAGATCGTCGGGAAGGCGTGAGGTGTTGACGGGACGTGTCACACGCGGACTCCGGTTCCAATATCACCGACCTGGTCTCAGACCCTGACTGCGTGGCGATTGTCTCAATCGGCAAAGCAATTGATCAGATACGCGACCCGTTTTGGACCCGGCAAATGGAAAACTGAGCCGCGACTGTTTTGGAAAAACGGCCGCCAGCTTTCGACATCCGTTACCTCGAACGTGCGGCGCTTGACGCCCTCTTTCATGGCCCAGCAATCGGCCTCTTTTTCGCTGTCAATCGTTGGTGCGAACAGATGGCCAAGCGCGTGATGTGCGCACTCGTGCAAGGCAAAGAAATTTTGAAGGCTGACTGGCAACGTTTGCATGATCATCGGATCGACTTTGATCACCGGCCCGCTGCCAATGTATTCCGCGCGGCCTACATCGCCCAGCGAAGGCACCTCGACGACACGGACCGGGCGTCGTTTAAAATCACGACAGCCGATCTCAGCTAAGGCTGCGCGGTTCTCTCCACCGTTCAACGCCGATCCGGGCATGCCACCAGCCATTGCCGGTGGCTCGGCGCGCGTTGGCGCGTCGAGGCCAGGCTCAGCGCAAACGCTGGTCGCCACCAAAACGGCGGCCGCGGCGCACGGAAATCGAGCGTATTTCAACTGGCGCATCGCTCCAAGTTAGCGAGCTTGGCGCAACCTGCACATTAAAACGGCGCAACGTCCAAGGTCCGACCGATACACCTCGCCGACGCGCAACAGCGGTTGCCGAGACCTAGAACCGAGGCGTCGCCGCTCCCATGACAAAACTTCAATGTTGGCTGAAACCTAGCTGGGGGGTCGCCGTAATTAACACTCAGACGTCAGGGAGCCGTGCAGACCTAACCGGAGATCGACCCGGCACAACGGCTCGGGTTGTGAAGCGGACCGAGCTGCCCGATCCGGCACCGGTTAATTGGGGACGATATCATGTCGGATACCGCAAACCGAATGGTTATACGCCGAGCGACGAAACGTGGTCACGTCAAAGCGGCAAGCCTGCGTCGAAGTTCGACGAGAAGCGTCGCGCTTAACAGGGGGTTTATCTGGACCCCGGCAGGTCCGCGTCAGGACCGACGATTTATGATCATCGCTGCTGTTATTGCGGTTGCTGTGGTCGCTGGATTCTTCGCGGCCCTGGCCGGGTCAAACATGGCGGCAGCGACCAAGTTCTCCGACGTCGCCGGTGATCGATTACCGCTGTGACCAATGGACACGACATCGCCTGACGCCGGTTATGCGTTCGGCGATTGGACGGCGGGAACCTTGGTTCGCGGGTGCCAGCGTTTCCGCCGTCGTCGTCAAGCTTGCCAAATAACAAACCTGCAGATGCAAGCGATTGGTCGCAAAATCATGCGCGTCCGGTCCAACGTTTTGCATCGCAATATGTTGCGAGAACTGAATAAAAACGGGCGTTTCCTGCGACAGTCACGGCCTTGAAACCGGCAGCAGGCCATGAGAAATAACACGTGCAACGGGAGTGCACGAGACCGATGAATTATTCTGCGCAGTTCGAAGCCGCTCTTAGTGCCATCCGGCGCGAGGGACGTTATCGGGTGTTTGCCGACATCTTGCGCAAACGCGGGTCGTTCCCGGTTGGCGAACGCATCGTGGCAGAGGCCGCTCGGCCGATCGTCGTATGGTGCTCGAATGATTATCTTGGCATGGGCCAACATCCAGCAGTCCTCGCAGCCATGTACGACGCGATTGATACCGTCGGCGCGGGGTCGGGTGGGACGCGTAACATTTCCGGTACGACGCACTACCACGTCGAACTTGAACACGAGATCGCCGATCTCCACAACAAAGAAGCCGCACTTCTGTTCACGTCGGCCTACGTCGCCAACGACGCCACCCTGTCAACGTTGCAAAAACTATTGCCCGGCGCGGTTGTCTTGTCCGATGAAAAAAACCACGCGTCGATGATCGCTGGTATTCGCAACGGTGGCGGTCGCAAGCTGATTTGGCGGCATAACGACGTTACAGACCTCGAAGCGCAATTGCAGTCGCTCCCGCTGTCGACGCCAAAGATCATCGCGTTTGAGAGCGTTTATTCGATGGACGGCCACATAGCGCCGATCGGTGCGATCTGCGACCTCGCCAAAAAGTATAATGCTCTGACCTATCTCGACGAAGTTCACGCGGTCGGCTTGTACGGTCCGCGCGGCGGCGGCATTGCCGAGCGCGATGGCGTCATGCATCGCGTCGACATCATCAACGGTACCCTGGCCAAAGGGTACGGCGTCATGGGGGGCTACATCGCAGCGTCGCGCGATTGCTGTGATGCCATTCGCTCGTACGCGCCGGGATTTATCTTTACAACATCGCTGGCGCCTGTCGTAGTTGCTGGTGCACTTGCCAGCATTCGGCATCTCAAAACGAGCCAGCTCGAACGGGCCAAACATCAAGAACGGGCGCGCACCTTAAAGAGCCGGTTCGCGGCAGCGGGCATACCCGTACTGCCGAACCCTAGCCACATCGTCCCAGTCATGGTCAGTGACCCCGTACACTGCAAAGCGGTCACGGATACGCTGCTCGATCAGTTCGGCATTTACGTTCAACCGATCAATTACCCCACCGTCAAACGCGGCACCGAGCGTTTACGGTTAACGCCATCGCCGCAGCACACCGATGCTCAGATGGAAGATCTTGTCGCGGCAATGTCTGGTCTTTGGGCCGCATGCCCCGTTGGCAAAGGCGAATACGTCCGGCTAGCTGCCGAGTAACTGTGACGATGCACGCCTTTAACTGCGTCGGTCGACGGGCCGAAGTCACGTATGACCAACCTACCCGAACGGGCAGTGAAACTTTGCCGCGCAGTTGCCGGGGCTTCCCCCGGGGTCTAAACTAGCACTATAGTCGTAACTCACAACGAGATCACCACGCGAACCGTGCCATGCCTTCGGCGCCACAACGTCGGCGCAACGTGTCACTGCGACCGTCCCGTACCTCGAACTTAAAGACAGCGTACACAGATTTATCATCGAAACTGAACTTTCGCGGGAAACCTTCCATGACCAACTTGGCGCAGCAGCTTCACGGCAACGATACTTTTTTTCAGGCAAGCCTCGCCCAATCGGACCCGGAAATGGCATCTGCCATTGCCAAGGAATTTGGCCGTCAGCAGCATGAAATTGAGCTGATTGCGTCTGAAAATATTGTGTCGAAGGCTGTGCTCGAAGCTGCCGGCAGCGTGCTGACCAACAAGTACGCTGAGGGTTATCCAGGCAAGCGGTATTACGGCGGCTGCCAATTCGTCGATATTGCCGAAGAGCTCGCAATTGAGCGTGCGAAAAAGCTGTTCAATTGCGGTTTTGCCAACGTTCAGCCAAACTCAGGCAGCCAGGCCAACCAGGGCGTATTCCAAGCGATCATGAAGCCAGGCGACACGATCCTTGGCTTGTCGCTCGCAGCGGGCGGACACCTCACGCACGGCGCCCCGGTCAACCAGTCGGGCAAGTGGTTTAAGGCCGTGCACTACGGTGTCGATCCCGTGACGCATCGCATCAACATGGACGAAGTTCGCAAGCTCGCCCATGAACATAAGCCCCAGTTGCTGATCGCTGGCGGCTCGGCCTACCCACGCGTCATCGACTTTGCAGCCTTCCGCGCAATTGCCGATGAAACTGGTGCGAAGTTCCTGGTCGACATGGCCCACTTTGCAGGCCTCGTCGCAGCCGGTCTGTATCCATCGCCGTTCCCGCACGCCCACGTCGTTACGACGACCACTCACAAGACGTTGCGCGGCCCGCGCGGCGGCATGATTCTAACCAACGACGAAGACCTCGCCAAGAAGTTCAACTCGGCGATCTTCCCGGGTATTCAGGGCGGCCCGCTTATGCACGTGATCGCCGGAAAGGCTGTGGCGTTCGGCGAGGCACTACGTCCCGACTTTAAGATCTACATCAAAAATGTGATCGATAACGCCAAGGCCATGGGCGAGGTGATGGTTCAGAACGGTTACGCCCTCGTTTCAGGCGGGACCGACAGCCACCTCATTCTGGTCGACCTGCGGCCGAAGGGCCTCACCGGCAATATCTCCGAGAAGTCGCTTGGCCGGGCGCACATAACCTGTAACAAGAATGGCATTCCATTTGATCCGGCAAAGCCGATGGTCACGTCGGGCATTCGGCTTGGCTCGCCCGCTGGCACCACGCGCGGTTTCGGCGTCGCCGAGTTCCAGCAGGTCGGTCACCTGATCTGCGAAACGCTCGACGGTCTCGCCAAGCACGGTGAAGAAGGTAACGGCGCTGTAGAAGCTTCGGTGAAAGCCAAGGCGATCGCACTGTGCGACCGCTTCCCAATCTATAGCTGAATGATCGCCGCCTAAACACAGGATAGAAATGCGAATGGCTGCAAGATCTAATCTACGGCCATTCGCTTTGTTACTATCGCGGTGATTGGACTGGTGCCGTCGCATTATCCAGCGATGTTGCCGCGACATTGCTCGGGGTAACCCGCCAAATCACATTACCCACATCGTCAGCTACGAGTAATGCGCCTGCCGTATCAACGGCGACCCCGACGGGACGGCCTTTCGCTTTTCCACTCGCATCGACAAATCCGGTCATCACGTCTTCGAGCGGACCCGATGGTTTCCCGTCGGCAAACGGCACAAACACGACCTTATAACCATTCAACGGTTGTCTATTCCACGATCCGTGTTGGCCGATAAACGCGCCGTTGTTGTATTTCGACGGCAGCTTGTTGGCGGTGTAAAACGTCAGCCCAAGCGACGCGGTATGGGCACCCAGTGCGTAATCAGGCTTGATTGCTTTTGCGACAAGATCTGGGCGCTGCGACTTCACTCGCTCATCTACGGTTTTGCCGTAGTAGCTGTAAGGCCATCCATAAAACCCACCGTCTTTGATCGATGTCATGTAATCGGGCACAAGGTCGCTGCCAAGTTCGTCGCGCTCATTCACGACGGCCCATAGCTCGTTGGATTGCGGATTAAAGGTGAGGCCGTTCGGGTTGCGTAATCCCGATGCGAAGATGCGGGCGTCGCCGGTCGCAATATCAATTTCCAGAACACCAGCTCGGCGCTCTTCTTTTTCCATACCGTTTTCGCCGATGTTGCTGTTTGAACCAACCGACGCGTAAAGTTTGGTCCCATCTTTGCTGGCCACGAGGCTTTTGGTCCAATGGTGATTGAGTTTGCCAGCAGGCAAGTCGGCGACCTTAATCGGTGGAGCCGTAATCTGGAGATCACCAGTCCGGTACGGAAACTTAATGATCGCGTCTGTGTTGGCGACGTAAAATGTGTCGCCGACCAGCGCCATTCCAAATGGAGAGTTTAGGCCTGTTAAAAATGTCGTCTGTATTTCTGCACTACCATCAGTCTTTAGGCCCCGCAAAAGCGTTATCCGGTTCGCGCTCGCTACAGTTGCGCCTGCTCGTGCTTTGACGAGGCCCATCACCCAACCCGCAATCCCGCCCTTCCCGGTTCCGGCTGGCTTATTTGACTCAGCGACAAGTACGTCGCCATTCGGCAAGACATGGAGCCAACGCGGATGGTTTAGACCGCGACCGTAAGCTGCGACCTGAAGCCCGCTGGCCGATATAGGCTTGTCACCGTTACGCCAACCGACCGCTGGCGCGATGTTAATGGTTGGGAGCGTCGATTTTACCGGTTCCACTAACTTGGGGTTCTCACCCGTGTCAGCATTGGGCGGCAATTGTGTTTCTTCACCACACGCCGATAATAGAACAGCAGAGGCTACAAGTCCGAGTAGGGAGGTGACGTGTTGTTGATGCATGATACGCGCTCGCTGTGTGGGTTGCTATTTCCACTAACGCTGCGCGAGCACCACCGTTCCCAAATGCCATCTACCTGAGACCTCGTGTCACCGAATGGCGCGGTACCGGACCCGGCGACGCCTCGTTGAAACCGTGGTGAATGCGTTCAATTAGACCCTCACGCATTACCAGCCGTTCACTTCCGTTCCGCTCGTCGACGGTGTATCCGTGAGCTAACAAAACGGCCGTAGACCGCATCCACACGTGGTCACAACGCAAGGCCGTCATCATGGGAGCCGCATTGTGAAGCTACGTTTGTCCGCGTCAATCTTTGGCGCTGCTGTTGTCCTGGCGGCAGTGCTGTCACCGGTGACAACCAATGCCGCTCCCAGCGCCGTTGACATGCTGTTTGAACAAAAGCACCTCGGCAACGTCGAAGCGGGCCAAAAACTGGCGTACCGGTTTTCGCGCGACCCAAGCAAACCTGACTTGCTCGGCGCTGGCTTCTCAGACGACATCACCGTCGACATAAAAAAAGTTGCCGCCGATGGAACGCGCGAAGTTGATGTCCGCATCTATACCGGCGACCGGGCTCGCGAACCACAGATCATAGATGGACTGACCGGGAACCCGATACTGGTCGTCTTCTTAGACCGGGCTGTTGCGTCGTACATGGCGCTAGCTGGCGGTAAGGTACCCTACCTTAAGGACCGTTTTCGCAGCGCCTTGCGTGACCGCGCCACGATTGAGCCTGTGAAAGTCAAGATGGGCGACAAAACCGTAGATGCGACGCGGGTAACGATTGCGCCTTATGTCGGCGATCCGAACGCTACCAAAATGCAAGGCTACGAAAATTCGAAGTTTTCAATCGTCGTCAGTGACGCTGTCCCAGGTTACTTCGTCGAACTGGTGTCGAACTTCGAAAACACCGCAAAGGAAGCCCCAAAACTCGTCGAGGCTATTTTGATGGCTGGCGCAGAGGTGCAGAAATGATCAAGCGTTTAAGCATCATCGCACTACTTTTGGGGGCAATGGTCTTGCCTGCGGCAGCGGACCCGTCAGCCACCAACTCCTCGGCGAATGATTATCCAACGATCGCTCGTGCCGACTACATCTTTGCCTGCATGCAGGTGAACGGACAATCGCGAGAAGCGCTGGAAAAGTGCTCATGTTCGATCGACGTCATTTCCGAAATTCTGCCATTCGCTGAGTACGAAGCGATCGAAACGATCCGGTCGATCTATATGCGCGGCGGCAAGGCGCAGCAGCAGATGGGCTCTGGTACGCAAGCTCAACGTATTTTGCCGCTGCGGCAGGCCCAAGTCGAAGGCGAATTGCGCTGCTTTTGAACTTCGAAGTGTTCCTACTTAGTTTCGTCAGCTCAACTCGGCTTCAATCCCGGAAACAAAAAGCTTAAGGCCATTTTGGCGAGTTCGCCGGAGCCGCTCGGCCGCCAAAATTGCGCGCAAACTGGACAAGCTGTGCGCCAAGTCGTCATTGACGACGATGTAGTCGTATTCGTTCCAATGGCTCAGTTCAGCGGTCGCCGCTGCCATCCTCTTTGCCACCACATCGTGGGGATCTTGGGCGCGCCCCCGTAACCGGGCTTCGAGCTCGATGCCTGATGGTGGCAAAATGAACACGCGGACCAGATCGTCGGGCAGCGCACCGGCGAGTTGGCGGGCACCTTGCCAATCGATGTCGAACAACACATCGCAACCGGACGCCAAGGCAGCTTCCACAGGTGCTCTGAGCGTTCCATAGCGGTTTTGGAAAACGTGCGCCCACTCAAGAAACTGACCATCGGCGAGCAGCTGGTCAAACGTTGCCCCGTCCTTGAAGTGATAGTCGCGCCCGTCAACTTCGTCCGGCCGCGCAGGCCGGGTCGTCACCGACACCGACATCAATAACTCAGGCTCCGTCTTGAGTAACGAACGAGACAACGTCGTTTTGCCAGCGCCAGATGGCGAGGACAGAACAAACAAAAGGCCTCGGCGGGCTATTGGCATGGCGCGCCCCCTCATTCGATATTTGCGACCTGTTCGCGCATTTGGTCGATGACGACTTTTATCGCCAGCCCAGCGCGCGAAATCTCCGGATCGTTAGCCTTTGAACATAGCGTATTGGCCTCACGGTTAAATTCTTGCGTTAAAAAATCAAGTTGACGCCCGCATGGCGCATCGCCCGCGATCAGTTCACGGGAAGCCGCCAGATGGACGAGCAGCCGCTGCAGTTCTTCCTCAACGTCGGCTTTCGTACTGAGAAGGACAGCTTCCTGATGCAATCGCTGCGGATCGAAAACGGTGTCGGTCGCGCCGGTCAATCGCTGTAATTGCTCACCCAAGCGGCGGGCGATCGCGTCAGGCTGCCGAGCTGGCGAATGAGCCACCACCATAACCAGCCGATCGATTTCGGTTAGGTAGCCATCCATGATGACGGCTAATCGAGCCCCTTCTCGCGATCGCGAGGCTGACAACGCGTCGAGCAACCGGTCAAAAGTAGCAATTACAGCACCGCGACGTGCCTCCTCGGCCTCGGGAGTTTCGACCGGTTCGACGATCTCCAGAACACCGCGCACGCCAAGGACGCCTTCGACGGAGATGGGTGCCGCGCCCGTGATCGTCCGAACGTGTTCGGCGGCGGCCAAAACCTGAGATAGCGCGGCGTCGTTCAACCGGATTTCCGGCAGCATCTGCTGTCGCGTCACATCAAGGTTGACGGTGACCGAACCGCGGGCGAGCCGGTGTTGAGCCAACTCCCGTGCACGCGGCTCCAGCCAGTCGTGGCCGGGCGGAAAGCGAAAGCGCAAATCGAGCCCGCGACCGTTTACGCTGCGGCCCTCGAAGGCCCAAGTTGCGCCGTGTTCCTGCCCCTCGGCTCGGGCGAACCCGGTCATGCTCTTCAGACCCATCTCGCGTCCCGTTCACTTGCCGTAAATTGCGCCAACAGTTCAGCGTGCCGACCCTAGCTTCCGCCGGTGTATAAGGGCTCGACCTCGTGGAGCGTAGGAGTTTATCGACGCGAGTGTGTTTAGTTTTAATGGTCGGGGCGTCCGCTAAAGCTCACCGCATCAGCTGTCTTGAGCCGCCGCAACCGACTCGGCAAGCGCTGCTTCCAGCACATCAAGATCGGCGTCCGGACCAGCTGAAATTCGGATGCAGCGGTCAAGTGGTGCCACCGCTGGTTTGCGGGCAAACACATCACGGGCGAGCAGCCCGTCTAGAATGGACCGGGCGTAAGTTCCATCTCGCCCGCAGTCCAAAGCAACGAATGCTGCCGCCGATGTAATGGGCGTCAAACCCACAGCGATGCCCATTGCCGCGATCCGCGCCTTGGCCCGTTCGATGCGTGCAACGACAGCTGCAAGATAGGCTTGGTCTTGAACTGCAGCCAGCGCTGCAATTTGGCCGAGCCGGTTGATCCCATAATGGTTGCGCACTTTCTCATAGGCCTGGATGAGAGAGGCTACACCAATCGCATAGCCAATGCGCGCTCCAGCAAGGCCGTACGCTTTAGAGAACGTGCGGAAACGGACCACGCGCGGGTCGTTTGGGTCGATGATCGGCCGGTCTGCTGGCGGCAGGGTGTCGACATAGGCTTCATCCAGGCACAGCAGGGTCGATGCTGGCAAGCGGGCAGCTATAGCCTCGATATCCGCCCTAGACCACCACGTCCCCATCGGGTTGTCCGGATTGGCCAGATAGATGATGACAGCCGCTTCACGATGTGCGGCGGCCACAAGTGCTTCGATATCTTCGTGATCGTCGCGGTAGGGGACTTTGATCAGCTTCGCACCGTGACAGGCGGCGTGGAAGTTGAAGGTCGGGTAAGCGCCATCTGAGGTGACAATTGCAGCACCAGGATCGGCCATCAGATGCACGGTGAGCCCAAGTAACCCATCGATGCCCTCGCCAACGACGATGTTGCTCGCATCAACGCGCTCATGGGCTGCGATCGCGTCAATAAGGTCATGGCTGGACGGGTCGGCATATTTCCACAGGGATGGGACCGCCTCGCCAACAGCAAGCAACGCCTTGGGAGACGGGCCGAACCCGTTTTCGTTGGCACCGAGCCGGGCGCGGAACGGCTGCCCACCGCGCGCCCGTTGCAGTGTTTCGGGCCCAACAAACGGCACCGTGTCTGGGACGGCGTGGATCAGTGCCCGCAATGGCGGCGGTGCTTGCTCAGCACGGGCGGTCACAGCAGTCCAAGGTCGGCAAGTTCGCGGCGTAGTTTGGCGGGCATCTCGGCAATCGCAGCTGCGGCCGCCTCGCCGCCGGCAAGGTCAGCTGGTGCATCATCGCGCGTGAGGTAGCGCCAGCCCTGAAACGGTTTGCGCCGGGTCGGTCGCACGGGGATCAAGAGTGGGTCGAGCAGGATTAAGCAGCACGCCGACCCGTCTTCCTTTTGCCCGCTGTCGAAGCCCACAATGCGCTGGCGAACTTGCACGACGCCTTTGATCACCCAATACAGTGACCCGCCGTCGAGCAGTTCGGCCTGCCGCTTTGGGGTTTGGAAGGTGGTGTGCCCGAGATAGGGGACCTCACCAGGCTTGCGCGGTCGCACGACGCGGCCAGCCTGCCAGCGCTCTAAGTCTTCGATCGCTTCGGCGCCGACGCATAATTTAACGAGGTTCAAGGTCATCGCGCCATAAAACCGTGAAGCGATCGCAAGAGCAAGGGCTGCGGAGGTTTTGCCACCGGCGTTTTGCGGATGCGTTTGGCCGCCGATTTCCGATTTTTAGGCGTTCAGGAGTCGCCCAAAAGCACGTGAATGTTGCTTAAGCTGCGCGCGTTACGCCCGACAGCGGAACTGCCTCGGCGGAACGGGCGTTACCCACCGACTCCTCGTCGCCAACGGACGCTTCCGTCAACCCTGGCCCGCACGTCAACCCTGGCCCGCACGTGAACCCTGGCCCGCCCATTAAGCCTGGCCCGCCCATTAAGCCTGGCCGGTCCGTCAACGCTAGTCCGTCGATGCGTGCACGGCCTTCAACATAGGCCAGCGCTTCGCGAAGCTCCGCCGAGGTTGCGCCAGGTCGCGGCGCGCGTTCCGACAGAAACCGGCGGAACAACCGCCCGCGGGGCTGCCCGTGATACAGTCCAAGAATATGGCGAGTAATATTCGACAAACGCCCACCGCCAGCGATGTGCGCATCGCAATAGGGGATCAATCGATCGATGATGTCCGCGCGGGTCGGTCGCTGCGTGACTTCGCCAAACACGCAACCGTCGACCTCCGCCAAAAGATAGGGGGTCTGATAGGCCGCGCGCCCGAGCATCACGCCGTCAACCTGCCCGAGATGACATAGCGCGTTATGGAGCGAGCCGATCCCGCCGTTGAGCACGATGGTCAGGTCTGGCCGCGCCGCTTTGAGCCGCAACACACGATCGTAGTCGAGTGGAGGAATATCGCGGTTTTCTTTCGGCGACAACCCAGACAGCCAGGCCTTGCGCGCGTGGACGATAAATGTGCGACAGCCGCCAATATCTGCGACCGTCTCAATAAACCGTTGGAAATCAACATCCGCATCCTGGTCGTCAATGCCAATCCGACATTTGACCGTGATAGCCACGGTCGCGGGAACCGCTTCGCGCATCGCAGCGATGCAGCGCGCCACGAGCATCGGTTCGGCCATCAGGCACGCACCGAAGCGGCCCTCCTGGACCCGATCTGATGGGCAGCCGACGTTGAGGTTGACCTCACTGTAGCCCCAGCTGGCACCAATCAATGCGGCCTGCGCAAGCTTGCCTGGATCGCTCCCGCCGAGCTGAAGTGCAACGGGCAACTCTTCAGGCGAGAACCCAATCAACCGTGCCCGGTCGCCGTGAATGACGGCGTCCGCTGTGACCATCTCCGAATACAACAGGGCGCGCCGCGACAGCAGGCGGTGGAAGAACCGGCAATGCCGATCCGTCCAATCCATCATTGGCGCAACACAGAATCTATGTGATTGAAATTGCACAGATTTTCCAGTAGTTTCAAAAGGATCAAAGTGAGAACTTGTACACCTTTATGTTCTTTTGTTCTCGCCTTTACGCAGCCCCACGAGCCACCTCTGTACGATTTTTGTACGTGATCGTGCGCAGCCGGACATGAAGCGCAGCCATGGCCACGTTTGTGCCGCAGCCGTCCGGAAGCTGGCGCGCCATAGTCCGCCGCAAGCAGGCTTATGCCTCGAAAACATTTCGGCTGAAAGCGGATGCTGAACGCTGGGCGCGCGAGCAATGTTTAGTCTGCGCCGAAAGATCTGTCGGTCCGCAGCACATCTGTAAGCGGACAATGAGTGTAGCACGCGACGTGGCATGACTAAGTGAACGAATTTTCTCGGATCGACGGAATGGTCGGAGACCGACCGTCGAGCTGCCGACGTGATGGGCCAAGAAGAGACATTCAGACATCGAGGATCGCTCGCAGATCAGCGACTCTATCACGGGTTCCAAGACCAGCATTAGTCGGGAAAAAATCAGATCTTGCGGAATAGAAATCACACGCTGGTCACGTGCGACGGACCAGGCCCGCGACCGCCGCGTCGAAGTGTCGATGGTTCTTGAAGCTGGTGGCGATCATCATTGCCCCCTGAAGCGTCGCGACAATGGTCGTCGCCCGATCCATCCTGTCGCGCATCGGTGGCGTTGGGTCCATACTTGCCACCAACCAATCCACGTTGGCCTTGAAGAAGTCGGCGACGGCATCGGCGAGAGAAGGTGGTAATCCGCTGCATTCTGCGCCTAGCATGCCACAAAGGCAGATGCTGTCTGACCCTACGAGTGCAGTGCGGTAGACTCCGATACACGCTTGCAGACGTGCATCGAAATTGCTGGCATTCGCTGCGGCCGTGTCCAGAGCCTCGAAGAACCGAGCCCGATAGCGTGCGACCAGCGCAAGTCCGAGGTCTTCTTTTTGGCGATAGTAGTAGTGGACACTCGCGCTCTTGATTCCGAGTTCGTCGGCCAATTCGCGAAAGCTCACCGCGTGATAGCCCCGTGTCCGGATCGCAACTTCGGCGGCGTCGAGCAGCTTTTCAGTCATTTCGTTCATGCGCGATCACCAGATTATTCTATCTATCGATAGAGAGACTTGACTCAAGCTGGGCGCTTGGATTACGTGTCTACCTATAGATAGATAACTAGTCTTCTATGAATCAACAACGAATGCTGGAGCACAATTTAATGTACGATATATCCCACCTGCAGCGCCTGGGTCCCATGGGCAAGCTTGCTCCCGAGGCACTGGCTGGATTTCAAGCGCTCGACAAAGCGGCTTTGGCCGATGGCGCGATCCCCAAGAAGTACAAAGAATTGATGGCGATCGCCGTCGCGCTGACAACGCAATGCTCGTACTGCCTGGAGGTTCACCGCAATGCGGCCGTAGCCGCCGGTGCGACACCCGCCGAATTGTCCGAGACAGTCTTCGTCGCCACTGCGTTGCGTGCGGGCGCAGCATTCACGCACGGCAGCCACCTTTTCCCCGAGTAAAAACCACGGCTCTGGCCCACTTTCGAGAACCCAGAAAGGATTGATTTCATGAAGATTTACGATTACCAGGGCTTTCCCAACCCGGCCCGTGTCCGCATCGCGCTCGCCGAAAAAGGCCTCACGGACAAGGTGCAATTCGTCACCATCGACGTTCCCAATGGCGAGCATCGCACGCCGGCATTCATGGCGAAAAACCCTTCTGGTGCCGTGCCGGTGCTTGAGCTCGACGACGGTACGACCATTTCCGAATGTACGGCTATCACCGAATATATCGACAACGTTGCGGGTGAGCCGACACTGACTGGGCGCACGGCAAAAGAGCGGGCGGTCATCCACATGATGCAGCGGCGTGCTGAAGCCGGACTGTTGGATGCGGTCGGTGCCTATTTCCACCACGCAACACCCGGCCTCGGCCCGAAGCTGGAGACGAACCAGTGCTCGGAATGGGGTGTTCGTCAGAAGGAGCAGGCCATCGCCGGGATGAAGTATCTCGACGGTGTCCTTGCAAAGCAGCCATACCTTGCAGGCGCGACATTTTCGATGGCCGATATTACCGCCTTCGCTGGCCTTGGGTTCGCCGACTTTGCCAAGATCGAAATTCCCGGTGACTGCGCGAACCTAAAGGGTTGGCGCGCACGGGTTGCCGAACGGCCCAGCATCAAGGGCTGATGCCCGCAGAGGATACGATGGAAGTAAATGCAAACTTCGACAGGCGCGTCGTGGTGCATGCGGCAGCGCTGCCTTGGGTGGCCTCCCCGATGCCCGGTGTCGATCGACGCATGCTCGACCGGATCGGCGGTGAGGTGGCACGCGCCACATCGATCGTTCGCTATGCGCCAGGCAGCGAATTTTCAGCCCATGTGCATACGGGCGGCGAGGAGTTCATCGTCCTCGACGGCGTGTTCCAGGATGAGCATGGCGATTTTCCAGCGGGCAGCTATATCCGGAATCCACCGGAATCGAGCCATACGCCCGGATCGGCGCCGGGCTGCACGATCTTCGTCAAGCTCTGGCAGTTCGATCCAGCTGACCGCACGCACGTTCGAACCAATATGAACACGATCAAGCTGGTACCGAGCGCCGAGCGTGCGCGCGTGAGCATAGCCCCACTTTTTGAAGATGCGCGCGAAACAGTGCAATTGGAGGCATGGGCTGCAGATGCAAAGATTGCATTGGAACTCCCAGCTGGTGGCGAGTTTCTCGTCTTGACCGGCAGCTTCACGGAGGCCGCGGATGTTCTTCGCGAGCAATCATGGTTGCGCGTCCCCATGGGGGGACGGCTCGATGCTACGGCCGGCTCGGAGGGCGCTCGGGTCTGGGTCAAGACGCGACATCTCCGGTTCGTTGCGCCGCCGACCACGACTTGACATGCCAACGACGGAAATCAGAAAAGCGCCGTGATGGATACAGAAACTCTTATCATCGGCGACGGACTTTCGGGTCTTGCTGTTTCGAAGTCCCTCCAGGCGCAAGGGCAGCCGTTTCAACTCGTGGAAGCACGTCCGCGATTGGGCGGTCGCATCCTGTCGCAAACAGTCAGCCTTGGCTCGACGTCAGCGACTTTCGATCTTGGACCGGCATGGTTCTGACCAGGACAGGAACGGATTGAGCGCCTGATCGGTGAACTCGGGCTTGTCGCATTTGAGCAATATGCCATTGGCACACTGATCTATGAAGACGAAGGGGGCCGCGTCCATTTGGGGCAGGGATACGCCTCGATGCAGGGCTTGCTTCGAATGTGTGAAGGGTTGGCCGTCGTGATCGAAGGTATGACCCGCGACATTCCCGCAGGGGTTATGAGGCTTCGGTCATCGAGCCCTTTCAATCGCGCCGATCAGTAATGGCATGCTGACTCGCATTGAGAATGCGATGAACGGCGAGACACCAGACATCCGCACTCGCCGCGTAGTGCTCGCGATGCCGCCGCGCGTGGCCGCCGCCAACATTGATCTCGAAGGAGCCGTGCGCCGGTCGCGGTGAGAAACGTACGTCTGTGCAAGGTTATGACAGCTCCATGGGTCGCGCCGCAGCGCACTGTTCAGTGAAAACGTAATGTCGATCAGCGCATGGCGGTTAGTAGTTCACGCTGGAGACGCCATCGCTCATGAATTCGACGAGCTTGGCACCACCGACGATGATGGCCCCGTCTACGAGATTGTTCTCGTCCAGGCCGCGTTTCTTGAAGCACGGCGAGCAGACGTAAATCGTGCCCCCAGCCTTTGCGAAGTTGGTCATGAGCTCCGTCAGGGATGCAAAGCCCTGCTCATGCACCCCGTCTGCGTATCCTTTTTGCGACAGGCGCGTGCCCTCGGTCGAGATGAATACGACCGTCTCCTTGTCGGACGCGACGGCAGCGTTCGCCACGACGAAAGCGACCGTCGCCCGGTCTGGGTCGTCCTTCGCACAGGTCAGACTGACGACGAACTTGCCTGGCATGATTGGGGTCCTTCCGGCTTAAGTTGAAAAAGAAGCTAGACTGCGCTGTCTCCGCCGACGCAACAGCCGTAAGGCAAGCTGGCTCCGAACCTGATACGAAGTCCAGCGTTCATTTGTTACGTGTCTGGCATCAATTCTCGATAAATTTGCTTGATCAACCCGTGTGGTCCGCGGCCGAAAAATGCGAACGCAGGTGCAGTCACGTTGGACGACGGCTGAAGTTGGCCCTCTGTCGCCGGACGCCCATTCTAGTCATCATGCACACTACCGGGGTAGGTTTCGCCGGTTGAGGCTGGAATGTGCTGGATCGGCAGAAGTTGGTGGTTGATCGACCGTGTTCGGTATGTCAGCCTTAGCATCACAAACGACCCTGGCTGTGTAAAATCGCAGCGCCTGCTATAATCTCCGTGACGGAATCGGCGGGGGGCAGGTCATGAG
Organism: Hyphomicrobiales bacterium; assembly: GCA_038329675.1. GTDB lineage: Bacteria > Pseudomonadota > Alphaproteobacteria > Rhizobiales > Hyphomicrobiaceae > JANXVY01. The sequence continues at coordinate 16,861 of JBBQNE010000013.1, forward strand.
ACGCTTCGTGCAAGGTGCTGATCGCGGACAATCAACTTTGTTGCCGGAATGCTTGGAGGATTGGGTTGTCAACGACAACCCGGTTCGTGTGATCGACGCTTTCGTTGATGCCCTTGATCGGGCGAACCTAGGTTTCGATATCGAAAGCGCCGCGAGCTGGCGACCTTCGTATTTGCCATCTACACTCCTGAAGCTTCGCATCTACGGTTATCTCAATTGGGTGCATTCAAGCCGTCGCCTTGAGACCGAGGCTGGCCGCAACGTCGAAGTGATGTGGCTGCTCGCCCGCCTTGCGCCCGACCATAAAACCATCGCCGACTTCCGCAAGGACAATGGCCCCGGCATCAAAAAATTCTGCGCGCGCTTCGTCGAGCTGTGCCGCGAGATGGAATTGCTCGCCAAAGCCAGCGTCGCCATCGGCGGCAGTAAATTCAAAGCGGTGAACAATCGCCACAAGAATTTCACGCGCGGCTATGTCGACAGACGGCGGACGCAAATGGAAGAGAGCGTAGCGCGCTATCTGGCGCAGCTCGATACCGCCGACCGGCAGGACCCTTCGGAAATAATAGAATTGAAAAAGTCGCGCATCAAAGAGCGACTGAAAAATCTGGCCGTGGAAATGGCCAAGCTGGCGGCCATCGAAAAGCAGCTGCTCGCCTCGCCCGATCAACTTTTCACCATCTTCGAGGACTGTCGACCGGCGTGTGGACAAACGTTTGTGGTCAATACCCACTTAAATCTAAATGCACGCCGAGCCAGGAACGTTGGGTCACCCGCTGGGAGCACGAAGACGTGCTCGAACGCGCGCAGGCGCGGCTCGATAAAAACCCAAACACCGTGCGCACGAGGCGCGAGACCGTTGAGCATCCCTCCGGCACACTGAAGATGCGCATGGGCGCAACGCACTTTTTATGCAAAAGCATCCAGCCTCTCGACATCAGGACCCCCGTGCTGCAGATTCAGTCCGTGTCGAAGTCGTTCGGCGAGCGAGCAGCCGTCTCCGACATCATTTTCAATCTCTATGCACATGATTGGGTTGCTGTGCTTGGCCCCAGTGGCGCTGGCAAGACGACCTTGTTCCGGTGCCTTGCAGGTCTGCTTAGGCGTGATACTGGCCGTGTTCGCTTTGACGACGTCGATATCGACAAACTCCAATTGGAGGGGCGGCGTCGGATCGCTGTCGTGTTTCTGCAGTACAACCTCGTCCAGCGATTGAGCGCACTCGAAAACGTCCTTGGCGGTAGGCTAGGCCATGTCGAGGCGTGGCGCGGAATATCCCGTCGCTTCGAGCGCGCCGACCTCCTCAAGGCCTTCGAGTGCCTCGAGCGGGTTGGTATGCGGGAGCACGCCCACGACCGCGCCGATCGTCTCTCGGGTGGGCAACAGCAGCGCATCGCCATTGCCCGGGCGCTCGCCGAGGAGCCACGCTTAATTGTGGCTGACGAACCGGTTGCAAGCCTTGATCCAGCGTCCGCCGCTGGAGTGCTACTCCTGTTGCGCACCATTGCTCGTTCGGACGGCGTCGCGGTGATCTGCAGCCTGCATCAAGTCGGCTACGCCCGGACCTTCGCAGATCAGATTATCGGCCTCGTGGGCGGCCGCATGATCATCGATAGCAAAACCTCGGCGCTCACCGACCGTGATTTCGACGCGCTCTATGAGCCGCAAGCCCTCCCGTCCACCCCTGTCACGACACCCGTCGATCCGGTGACGTCATGAGACTGCCACTCGGGTGCAGTTGCTGCACGCCCTATCCCCAAGCACTGCCAACAAAGGACGACACCATGCTACCGACCCAGTCCCACACCTACACACCCGACATAAGCTTCGACGGCGGTGATCTCGACTGCGGGAACGGCCTGCTATTGCTGATCCGCCGACACATCGACCCTATGCAATCGGGGCAGCTGCTCGAAATCCGCTCGACCGAAATTTCGGTCGACGAGGATTTGCCTGCGTGGTGCCGCCTCACCCGCAACGAATTGATGTCGTGGACCAAGGCTGGCCGCCAGCGCAGCTTCCTGATCTGCAAAGGCCTCAGCGCAGACCGAGGGAAGGTTGCCGCAGTGCCCCGCCAGTCAGCGCCAGCGCCAACCGCGACGCCCATCGCGCGCGTCCCACGCACACCGCTCACGGCACCCAAGATCGCACCGTTGTCGGTCATGGGCATCGGCAGCTGGCCGCGCCCGCGCTGGATGATCAATGCGATGCACGAGCACATCTCGGGGCAACTCGCCGAAGATGAGTTCCAGCTGACCGCCAATGACGCCGTGCGCCTCGCGATCGCCTCGCAGCAGAGCTCCCACGTCGACGTGGTGACGGACGGCGAACAACGCCGCGACAGCTATGCGAGCTTCGTCGCAAGCCGTCTCGACAATTGCCAACTGATCCCGCTGATCGATCTCTTGCCGCTGGTCGACGATCCCGAAGAATTCGAACAGGAACTGCGCGCGCTCGACGTGCCGGCTGCCGATGTTCGACATCCAGCGCTGTTCGGCCGTATCTCGCGCAGTCGGCCGTTAGTTGCTCACGAAGTCGATTTCGCTCGCACGGTCACGGAGTTGCCGATCAAAGTGGCGCTGCCCGGGCCCTATCTGCTGACGCGCACCATGTGGATGGAATGCATCCGCGAGCGCGCCTACCAGTCGCGCGAAGAGTTGGCCGCCGACATCGTGACCGTGCTGCGCGAGGAGATCGCCGAGCTTCTGGACGCTGGCGCGGCGCTCATCCAGTTCGACGAGCCCGTGCTGACAGACGTCGTCTTTACCGGTGCGAAGGCAAAGCCGAGCTTCATGTGCGGGGCCTTGTCGGAATCTCGCGGCCCCGACATCGAGCTCGGCTTTGCCCGCGAGCTAATCAACGCCGTCGTCGCCGGCTTCCCCCGCGAGCGCATCGCGATGCATGTCTGTCGTGGAAACTGGACGCCCGACGAAACGGTCGCACTGGCTGGCAACTACCAGCCATTGGTCAAGACACTCGCTGAAATGCGGGTCGGGGCTTACCTGTTGGAAATGTGCACGCCACGCGCTGGCGAAATGGAAATTCTCAAGCAGCTGCCGGACGACGCCATGATCGGCGTGGGCGTCGTCAACCAGAAGCACGGCGAGATCGAAAGTCTGGCGTTCGTGACCGAGAAGATCCAACAGGCCATGAATGCCTTCGGACGCGACCGCGTGTTGCTGCACCCCGACTGCGGGTTTGCCACGTTCGCCGACAATCCGATCTGCGGCACGGTCGGAGCGCAAGCCAAACTCGCCGTCATCGCCAAAGCGGCCCGTGCCCTGCGCTGAGGCGTTCGCGCCGACGGGTCATTGTGACGGGTGACCATGAGGGCCGACCATGGGTGGACTTTCAGTCCCCTCATGGTCCCTGGTCCAGGCGATCTTCTAAGGGCAAACCCAGCCGTTACGTTTGGGCCAAATCATCGAGAGCACGCTCGAGCGCGACGAACACAAGCATCACGGACGCATGGCGCGCCGTCAACTGATGGACGGGCGCTAGAACGCCCAGGTCTGCCCACCGCCCGCTCGGTGCCGAGCCTTGCTGTTCGAGCATCAGGCGCATTTCAGTTGCCACATGCCGGAGCTCGGCGATCGGCGTGCCGACGATCTCGCGGGCCACCACTGATGCCGTCGCGCGCCCCAGGAGACAGGCACTCACGCGCTGCGCATAGGCCTGGATCGCACCGTCGGACACCGCGACATCCACCTCGGCCATCGAACCGCACATTTTCGATTTCGCCTGTGCAGATGAGTCCGGAGTTGTCAGCCGTGAGGGCGGTGGTATGGCCACGGCCAACGCGAACAGCCTTGGGGTATAAATGCCCTCCATCCCGTCGCCGAGCGCTGCGGACGCGCCGTTTCCAACGCTGTCGGTGCCGCGAGCCTTGATCCAGTAGCTACTTGTCGCCACATCACGTTGGACCAGCTCATGGCCGGTCATCCGACACCAAGAGGGGATGTCCTCCGGTGCGCCTGGATCGAGCGCAATGACCCGGTGGACACGCCCTGGGGCTGCCAACAAACGGGCGCGCAATTCCAGCACGAGTTCGCCGCATCCAAGATCGCCCGCGTCCCAGACGTCGCTAGCAGATACCGCAAGTTGAGGCTCGAATGAAGTCGATGTCATGGCATCTCGGAGTTGGGACTGCTCATCGCTCAATTACGATGCCACGGATGTCAGCCCGTGACCAATGGCAAGTTCACGTTGACCTCAGCTGCCTTTGAATCGGCCGTTGATGTCGAAGCGCATTTCCAAGTGTTGTGCAGCGCGCGGTCATCGCCACAATGACGGACACTTTTGTAACACGACTGCCAAGAGCCCATCCAAAGTCTGTAATAGGCCAAGAAGTGACAATCCCTCCAAAACATTCTCTGCCTTTTGTCCGTCCGCAATTCAAAGGCAAAGCCGACGCGCCTGAAGGTCAAAACGCAGGAGGCCATAACAATGGTCAAAATGAACTTGTTCGTTGGAGAAAGGCCCTTTGGACGATGGAAGAGTTGAGTAATCAGCGCGACGCGGAGGTTTCTAAGGGGGCGCTCTGGGCTCGCCTCCGCGCAGACGAACAGCGACCGAAGGTGGCCGCTGTTCTCCGGTTTGGGTTTGGCGTTGCCTCAAGTCGTGAGCGTACGAGGCGCGGCTTGCTCCGGCGCATTGAGGAGGAACGTCACGGTGATAACGGCGGCGGCGTTCACCCAGTAGTAGATCGCGTCGATGCCGGTGAAGACGAGCACGAAGGGCGCGACCGCAAACGTCAAACCTACCAGCCGGTCCACGGCGACGTGGAGCCAATAAGGCACGACATGGAGGACACCGGTTTCGTGATCTGTCAGCAGTGTCAGCACGAAGGCTGCGACGCCAGTGACGACCGAGATAGCCAAAGGGCGAGAGGGTTCGACGCGCCCAGACCGAGAATGAACGGCGTCCCGATCAGGCTGATCGCGACCGGATAATCGATATAGGCATGTATTTGGCGAGTTACGAAGCGCATGGGAAGTCTCCATTGGCGGGGTTGAGTTTAGGAACGACCACTGTCGGGAGAGGAGACCCTTGGGTTTGACAACCGTGTCTCGTTGAGGCGGCCGGCGACCCCTTTAAACGTTGTCGGGGGATCGCCGGAAGTCGTTGCATCGGATCGGCTGTGTTATTTGATGTCGGATGGCAGCTGGTTTTCGATCTTCGGCCAAATCGCCTCGGCCTTCTTGATGTTGCCGGGGACATCCTTCAGCCAGATCTGCTGAACGCCGTCGTCGAGGTTCAAATAGAGTTGGCCATCGACGATTTTCCAGTTGTTCGGGTCGCCGTCAAACTTGGCGTTGACGGCAACACCGTAAGCGCAATAGCCACCATAAGCTGGCACGTACTTCGCCGGGTTTGCCTTGAACAGGTCGAGATGTGCCTGGCTGGCGAAGCGATAGGTTGCAGCGCCTTGGGTGGCCGCGAACTTCGAGTTGCCTTTCATAGGTTTGGCTTCGGTGAAGTAGGCGACTACGTCGTAGCCATGCACGGCAAGGCCGAGGCCAGGCTTGCCATCGGCGAGAACAACGCCGACGGAGGTGTTGACTTCGGGGCCGGCGAGCGCGGGGTTGACGGCGGCACCGGTGATCACTGCTAAAATGCCGAGGGTTGCGAATAGGTTCTTGCTCATGGTCGTGTTCCTTTTTTGAGATTGATTGTCAGTCGTTTCAGACGGGTCTTGGGTGGCAGTCCCGCGAGGTGTTGAAGCGTCCGCGCGCGACGGACACCTCGATTACGCGGCGCGAGCGGGCGTGGTCTGGATCTTGGGGAAGTCGATCTCGGTTTTGGCGACTTCGTTGACGTAGTTGGTCAACGTGTTGAGCGCGACGTGCAGCACGATTTCCACGATCTGCGCATCGTCGTAACCGGCATGCTTGACGGCGGCGACGTCGGCATCGCTGACGTGTCCCCGCTCACGGACGACCTTGACTGCAAACTTCACGGCGGCATCAGCCTTGGGATCGTTCGACGCGCCATTGCGGTTGGCGGTGAGCTCGGCATCGTCGAGCTTTGCGAGGTTCTTGCCGATGTAGGTGTGGGCCGACAAGCAATAGCTGCAGCCGTTGATCCCGGCGACGGCGAGGGCAATGCGTTCGCGGGTCTTTGCGTCGAGCGAACCTTTGGCAAGTGCGCCGTTGAGACCGAGATAGCCTTCGAGCGCCGACGGGCTGTTGGCGACAACCCGGAACAGGTTGGGTACGCTGCCGAGCTGCTTATTGACTGCCTGCAGCGCGGGCTGGGCGGCGGCGGGGGCCGCGTCGACGGAAGCGAATGTGTTGATGCGTGTCATGTGGAAGCTCCTTGTCTTGAATGTGTCGTTTGGCTGACGACCAACACTTATACCCTTTCATTAACGTCAACTATCTGGCAATATTAGAATTCACTGTTCCAAAAATTGGAAACAAAAAATGGATCGCTTCGAAGCAATGTCGGCATTCGTGGCGGTGGTGGAGGCGGGCAGCTTCACAGCCGCATCTCGCAAACTCGGCATGCCTCTGGCGACGCTCAGCCGGAAGGTATCGGAGCTCGAAGACCAGCTTCGCGTCCAGCTGCTCACACGGTCGACACGCCACATCGCACTGACTGAACCCGGCCAGCAGTTCTTCGCGACAAGCCGCAGGCTTATCGAGGAGCTGGGTGAAGCCGAGCGCCTAGCCTCGGGCGAATATCAGGCACCGAAGGGAGAACTGGTCGTGTCGGCGCCGATTGTGTTCGGTCGCCTCTACCTGACCCCGATCGTCGTTGAGTTTCTCAAAGCCTATCCCGATATCCACGTCGACCTGAAGCTTTCCGACCGCGTCGTCAATTTGCTCGCCGACCATATCGACGTCGGGCTTAAGATCGGAGATTTGTCGGATAGCGGCAGTATCGCCCTCAAGACGGGCGTGGTCCGGCGCGTCGTGTGTGCAAGTCCGGCCTATATCGGTGCGAAAGGTGCAGCGCTTCATCCGCGCGACCTCGCGGCACATGACTGCATTACTTTCACCGCATTCGATATGGCTAACGAATGGACTTTCGCCAAAGGCAAACGGATCGAGAAGTATCCTGTTCGGTCGCGTCTAAGCGTGAGCACCGCCGAGGCCGCGGCCGATGCTGCAATAGCTGGCTTAGGTGTCACACGGCTGCTGTGCTACCAGGTCTCGAAGGCGATCGCCGACGGCCGCTTGAAGTTACTCATGCGCGACTACGAACCCACGCCACTGCCAGTCCAACTCGTTTATCCCAGCGGCCGCCTCGTCCCTCAAAAACTGCGAGCCTTTCTGGATTTCGTCGCCCCCCGATTGAAGGAGAAACTCGCGTTGGACCCGCAGTAGCGAGACGGGAACGTGCGGGACGAGACGCCGTGTCCAGAAGAACGCCGTCATGATCAAAATCAAGCGCATCTATGATCCACTCGATCCCGCTGATGGATATCGTGTCCTCGTAGACCGGCTTTGGCCGCGAGGATTGCGCAAGAACGCGGCCTTCATTGACGAGTGGCTCAAGGCGGTGACGCCGAGCACCGAGCTGCGGCAGTGGCTTCACGCGGACGGCGAACGTCGCCCCATCTTCGTCGTGCGTTACAGGCTGGAGCTCAGTCAGCCGGAGCAGGCCGATCACCTTTCGCGCTTGCGACTGATCGCAGCTCAACAAACACTGACCCTGCTCACCGCCGCAAGCGATGACAGGCGAGAGCACGTCACGGTGCTCGCGGAAATTCTTGCGGAGATTTGAAGTTTCAAGCCGTGCCCTCACGGCCAGAGAGAGCAAGCCCTCGCGACGCCATTGCATCGACACTGCTGTCACGCATTGGCCGGCCTGAGACGGATGGGGTGCCCGGACGGGCTATCCCCGCAGATACTAAAATTCCTGCGATTATTCGGCGGGCAGAGATAACCGATCAAACGAGACAGTCCATCGAGGACTACATGAGAGTGTCGGTCCGGTCGCCCGGTCAGTTCCTGTTCCGGGCGTGGTGGGGATCCCACCGGCCTACACAACCGACAGTACGCGAGGCTTGTTGGCAAGTGGATCGCCAGCATCGGTCTCGATCCGCTGAAGTTCGGTATTCACTCGATGGGCCGAACAAAGGCGACATTGATCTATCGCCGAACGGGGAACCTGCGGGCGGTCCATTTGCTACTCGGGCACACCAAGATCGAAAGCACCGTCCGATACCTCGGCATCGAGATTGACGATGCTATTAAGATCGCTGAGAAAATCGAGGTCTGATCTACCTGGGCAGAGCGGTCGGGCTCTGCCCGCTTCTCGACCGAGAGTCAGGGCCAAGAGTGACGCAATCGTAACGGTCGAATAGAAGCGAAGAAATCGACTGCTCCGAGGTCGGATAACTGCCGCGATCAATCATTCACGCGTGGCGGTCCGCTAAGCTGGGCCTCCGAACTCACTTTGGGTGGCGATGGTTATGCTGCGGCGCGATGGCGTGAAAACAGTGTGCTGAGAGCAAGCGCTGGATCGAGCCGCTTGCGATAGTCGGGATCGACGTTGGCCAGCGCAACACGACCACCTTTTTCGACCACGTAGCTCGCAGGCATCGGCAACGACCATTCGCCGTCGCCGTTGCGCGCCGGGAGGTCATGTCCAAACTTCTGGTAGAGGGCCTTGATGGCGGGCGAGAGTTGGAAACGGATGCCAAGAGCATCCGCCAGCTTGCCATCGGTGTCACTCAGGACATCGAAACCTAACGCGTTTTTCTCCGCAGTTGAGAGTGTGTTGTCGGGCGTCTCCGGCGAGATGGCGATCAGGCGGCCGCCAAGCGCTGTGATCTCGGGCAGCAGCTTCTGGTAGGCGCGCAGTTCCAGATTGCAGTACGGGCACCAGCCGCCGCGATAGAACGTGATCACGAGCGGCCCATCCGCTGCGAGTGCTGCGAGGTCGGTCATCCCGCCGTTCTGGTTCGGCAGCGTCAGCTTGGGGAATTGCGCTCCAGCCTTCAGTGCTTTTTCGGCGAGCGCTTGCAGAGTGGTATTGTCGTCATCGACGAGTTTGGCGACGTCGGGGCCGACGCGGTCGAGCCACGTAGCTTTGAAAGTATCGAGTTCGGTTTGCAGCGACATGACAGTGTTCTCCACTTTGGCGAAATCAGTTGCGGATTGGGTGGCGCCTGAACGCCGTTGTTCTGGATGAAGTCCAACATTTCGCAGCTTCTCTATAGCCGAAGTTCAAAGGCGGCCGAGACTGGCGCCGCCATCGACAAACAGGGTTTGACCCGTGACGAAGGCAGCCGCGTCGCTCGCAAAGAATGCGATTGCTGCGGCAATCTCAGAGGGCTGCGCGAACCTCCCGATCGGCACTTGCGCGAGATAACGCGCCTCCCCTTCGCTGCCCGGCGTGTTGTTGGCGCGGAATAGAGTTGTTTCCGTTGGACCAGGGGCGACCGCGTTGGCAGTGATGCCTTCGGCGGCGTATTCGACAGCCACCGTCCGTGTGAGGCTTTCGAGTGCCGATTTGGCGGCGGCGTAGCCAGTCCGGAAAGCGTAGCCCCGCGTGACGAGGCTGGTGACATTGATGACGCGTCCGAAGCGCGCCTCGCGAAACCCGGGTAAGAGTGCCTGTGTCAGAACCAGTGCCGGTCGAAGATTGGCGGAGACGAGATCGAGAACGCTTGCCGGATCGACCGTCGCGAACACGTCGTGACGGGCACTGCCGAAGTTGTTGACAATGCCCCGGACATCGCTGCGCGAGGCCAATGCTTTGCCGAGCGCGGCAAGGTCGTCCGGGCGGGAAAGATCGGCTGCCATGAACGTGCCTGGAAAATCGGACGGCGAGCTACGGGCCACTCCGACCACGTGCCAGCCGGCCGAATTCAATGCCACGGACGCCGCAAGGCCGATGCCTTGTGATGCGCCGGTGACGACGATGGTCTTGAGGGCATGATCATGCGGCATGGGACACCTCGTGTGAAAAGGCTTTATCGGGATGACAGCGTGTTGACCGCAGCGATGCCCTTAATGACGGCTGGTCTTGCTTCCATCTCGTGATACCAACGGGCAACGTGCGGTGTTCCCTCGAAATCGACGCCTGCAAATTCCCGACGCCAAATCCAGCCGAACAGAGCGATATCGGCAATCGAGTAGGTCTTGCCGGCCGCCCATTCGTGATGACCGAGATGGGTATCGAAGACGCGCATGTGCCGCCTGGCCTCGCCGTTGTAACGCTCGATGGCGAAAGCTGGCTTCTCGGGTGCCGACCGCAGGAAATAACCGGATTGGCCGAACATGGGGCCAAGGCCAGCCACCTGGAAGAACAGCCATTCGAGGCTGCGGATTTTTTCACGCGGATCCGTCGGCAAAAGTGCACCGTGTTTCTGTGCCAGATACATGAGAATTGCACCTGACTCGGTAATCGTAATCGGCATTCCGCCGGGGCCGTCGCGATCGAGCAAAACCGGGATCTTCCCGTTGGGGTTGATTGCCAGAAAGTCAGGGTTTGATTGCTCCCCTTTGCGCACGTTGACGCCGATGAGGCGATAGGAAGCTGCGAGTTCTTCGAGTGCGATTGGAATTTTCACGCTGTTTGGCGTGGCAAAGGCGTAAACGTCGATCATGGCATCCCTATTAAATACGTGTTTTTGGGGCGAGTTGACAATCGCGAGAGGTGATGGCCAAGGACGCGGTGAGCAGCGGCCTTGGCCAATCCTGTGTTCAAGCCATCTTTGTTTAAGCGGCGGTCATTTGTTGGACGAGGGCCGAAGCGCTGGCTCCTTCGAGGGACAAGCCATAGCCGACTTCGTGCACAATCTTTTCCTTCAGCGGCTGGATGAAGTGGATGCGCGTATTGCGGCGGGTCACTTCCGGCTGCTTGAGATAGAGCGCGGCGAGTTCGCGAGCGGCGGCGACAGCACTGCCATCCTCGACCAGGTAGTTGACGACACCCCAGGCAGCCGCTTCCGTAGCCGTGATCGGGCGTGGATTGAGCAGGAACGCTTCGGCGCGACCGGCCCCGGCGCGATAGGCCCACGTGGTATAGATCCCGTCGCCGGGGACGATGCCGCCAGCGAAGTGTGGCAGGTCATGGAACGTCGCGCCTTTGCCGGCCACGATCGCGTTGGCGAGCAGTGCGTATTCGGTGTGGATGTGGGCGCGGCCCTCAATCGCCGCGATGACCGGCACGCGGATGTTGGCGATGTTTTCGAGAATCTGAGTGCCCTCATCGTGCACTTTTGACCAGACGTTCGCGTTGCCGACATTGCCAAAGCTGCCAAAGTCGATCTGCGCCATGTAGTCGCCGACGCCGGTCAGAATGACGACCTTGTTGTTGCGGTCGCGACCGATCTCATAGAAGGCGTCGACGAACTGCTCGTGGTCGGTTGCATCGAACGTGATCGGCCCGCCGTTCGTGTGCATCTCGACCAGCAAGACGCCGGCCTCATCGCGGCTGAGGCGGAGGTGGGCGAACTTATTGAAATATGTGGGCTCGGCGGCTGAGGACATGAGGCTCATGATCGGTTCTCCATTTTTGGTTTTGGCAGCGGCGCCACTGCCGCTTGCCGTGAACCCAGAATGCCTCATACTCACCACTTGCAGAACGCGGGTTGATTACATATCATTCATACGTCAAACGTATGGATGGCCCATGGATATTCTCGGACCTATGAAGACCTTCGTCCGTGTGGTCGAGGCTGGCAGTTTCACTGCTGTAGCCGCCGAACTGAACACGACGCAGCCCACGATTAGCCGACAGATTGCGATGTTGGAGGAGCATCTCGGCACACGATTGCTCACGCGGACGACGCGCGCGCTCACACAGACCGATGACGGCCGATCATTCTACGAGCACGCCATTCGGGCACTGGAGGCGATTGCCGAAGCGGAAGGCGCAGTCGGGCGGCGCCAGGGCAAGCCAACCGGGCTGCTTCGCCTCGCAACGCCTGTGGTATTCGGCCGCCTGCACATCGTGCCGCGATTAACTGCATTTCTCACACGCTATCTCGACGTCCAAATCGAACTCGTCATGAGCGATACATTTACCGACCTTGTCGAGCACGGAATCGACGTAGCGATCCGCGTCGGCGAGGTCACCGACCCGGGACTGATCGCAAGACGCATCGGCATCGTGCGGCGCGTCACGGTGGCGTCACCTGCGTATTTGACGACGCATGGGACGCCGCAAACGCCAGCCGATCTCACCGCGCACGAGTGTATCGTCTACACGCGGCTGGTGACCGGCAATCGGTGGCTCTTTGGTGGCACGGACGGCGCCATTGCCGTCGACGTAAAAGGCAGATTTCGCGCCGACAATTCTGAAGCTGTGCGCCAGGGCGTGCTCGAAGGTCTTGGAATCGCGGTCATTCCGGCTTTCGCATTTGCTGGTGACATCGAAAGCGGCAAGGTCAAGGTGCTCTTGCGAAAGTACGAACCCAAGCAATTGCCGATGAACGCAGTCTATCCCTCACGCCGGTTCGTGCCGCTGAAAGTCCGCGCCATCATCGACCATCTCGCCCATGAGTTCGCACTGGACCCGAGGTTATCAGCGCACAACGTGTGACGTTGGTTGCGCAACCGCAGCTGAGGACCACCGACCGTCGAGCGGCCGACGCAACGGGCCAATACCAAAGATTCTTGGTCATTTTGTCTATGTCTGAAGGTCCCCCATCAGCAGTCAGTGGGAGAACGTAGAGTAAAAACCGATGAGGCGTCGGTCATGCTTGGCGGGCGGGGTTCGGCGAACATGCCGGTATTGGGTCAAGGGCGTTCGCCACGGGCGAGGCGGCCCTCGATCTGGTCGATGACGGGCGGGAGGTTTGCGAGGCTGTCGATCACATAGTGGGCGCCACACCGGGCCAGCTGGCAGGTGGCGCGCGCGCGTTGCGCTGCAAGTTCGTTGGGGCTTAGTGCTGCGAGTTCGGCCCGCGACAAACCGACCGCGTTGCCAGAAAGCGCGACCGCGACGGTCCAGCAACCAGCCGCGAGGCCCTCGGCGATCCCGACATCTGTATCGTCGACTTTTACGACGCTGGCGGCTGGCCAGACGCCGAGATCGAGAAAGCACTTGTACATCATATGCGGTGTCGGTCGGCCGAGCGTGATGTCACCGGCACAAACAAGGTTGTCGACATGCAGCCCCTGTGCGGCAGCTGCCGGGACCAGGCGCTCCATGATGTCGCGCGTGTAGCCTGTGGTCGAGCCGATCTTGAGACCGCGGGCCCGTGCATTTGCGATGGTTTCCAGCGCGCCTGGAATGAGATCGGCAAAGTCTGTCACGATCGCTGCGTTCAACGGAACGAAAACCTCGTAGATCTTGTCGACATCCCTGTCTGAGGGCAAGGCACCAGTCTTGGCTTGCCAGCGGGCCGCGATTGCGGGCTCGGTCAATAGAGCCTTGATATGATCCCACTTGGGCAGCCCCATCGGCTTGCGGGCCTCGTCGATGCTGATCGGCACGCCAAACTGGCTGAAGACATCAACGAATGCACCCATCGGCGCTCGGGAACCGTGATCGATCATCGTACCGGCCCAGTCGAAAACGATTGCCGTGAGTTTCAATTGTTTTCTCCTGGAATGGACTGGCCAAACAATTCAGCTATGACTTCCTCGCCGATTGCGAAAGCTGTCGAAGCCCCCGTGCCGCTCGTTATAGACCGCGGTGTCATCTTCACGGATCAACTCGTCCATCACTTTGGCATCGTGGACACTGCCGGCGTGACGGCCGGAAGGCGGCCACGGTCGGGTGCTATTGCTCGGCCACAATTGGCCGCGCAACCGAGCCGCGCGAAGAGCGCGTCTCCGCCTATTCAGGTGACGCCCCCTTCGCCAAGTGCAGAAAGCCGGAATGGCGACGAACACGGCACGTGCTGATGCGGCCGTCAGCACGTCCAAAGGTGAGCCAAGAAGCGCATGCCACAGAACAATAGTGATCATCATCGTGATCGACCACTGATCGCGATCTCATCCGAGTGCGCGCCCGTTCTGACAACGCGCGAGTGCGCAGAACGTTTGCGTCTCAGCCCTAGAACGCTCGAACGCATGCGCGTTGAAGGGCGCGGGCCTCGCTACATCAAGGCCGGACCGGGCTCTCAGATCCGCGTTCTTTACTGTGAGGCTGATTTGGCGGCGTGGCTGCAAGCACACCGATTCACGTCGACCTCTGAGTATTGATCGCGTATTGTATACGCGATTGCGCACGTATTCTATGCATACGCAAGTGCGTATAAGTACATAGTATGCGCTAGCGCGTATGTTGACGATTCATACGCATTCACGTATGTTGCGCAGATGGATATACCCACCATTATCGCCCGGGACGCCCGGCAGGCTGGCGCCGCACTTCGTCGCTTGCGGCGCAAATCTGGTCTGACCCAGGCTGAGCTGGGCGCGCGCATGAACGTCCGCCAGGCGACGATCTCCAAGCTCGAAGCCGGTGAGCCCGCAACCCAGATACGCATTCTCATGGATGCCCTGGCAGCCCTCGATTTGGAACTCGTCATCCGGCCCCGCAGCAGCGTGCCAGACGACGATCTGGAAGCCATGTTCTGATGGCACGTAAGAAGTCCGCTGCTCAGCTCAACGTCTATCTCAACAGCAGGCTCGTCGGATACTTCCGGCGGGAAAACACCGGGGCCGTCGACTTCCAGTATGACCAAGGCTGGCTCGATTGGGACAAGGCCATTCCCGTCTCGCTGTCGCTTCCCCTGCGAGAAGATCGCTTCATCGGCGATCCAGTCTTGGCCGTCTTCGACAACCTGCTGCCCGACAATGCTGGTATCCGCCGTCTCATCGCCGCAAAATCCGGCGCGGACAGCGACGACGCCTATAGCCTGTTGGCCTGCATCGGGCGGGATTGTGTTGGCGCGCTTCAGTTTTTGCCACCCGATTTCGAACCGGGAAAGGCGGGCGCTATCGACGCACGCAAGATTTCGGACGATGAAATTGCAAGGATCATCACCGGCCTCGGTCGCAATCCGCTCGGCATCGGCGAGGACGAGGCCTTTCGCATTTCAATCGCTGGCGCGCAGGAGAAGACCGCGCTCTTGTTTTGGAAGAAGAGTTGGTACATCCCGCACGGGTCGACAGCGACAACCCACATCCTGAAGCCGCAGATTGGAAAACTGCCCGGCGGCATCGACCTCTCACAAAGCGTCGAGAACGAACACTTCTGCATGACGCTGCTGGCTGAGCTGGGCCTGCCAACGGCCAAAACGAAAATCGCGGATTTCGACGGCAAGCGCGTGTTGGTCGTCGAGCGTTTTGATCGCCAATGGACGCGCGATAAACGTCTGCTCCGCATCCCGCAAGAAGATCTGTGTCAGGCGCTGTCCGTGCCTCCGACGCGGAAATATCAGTCGGACGGCGGCCCGGGCATCCGTGAGATCGCGGCCGTCCTGAAGTCCAGCGACATGCCAGAGCAAGACCGCCGGGCCTACTTCAAAGCGCTCCTCGTGTTCTGGCTCATCGCCGCAACCGACGGCCATGCCAAGAACTTCAGCCTGCGCCTGTCGCAAGCGGGGCGGTTCCGCATGACACCGCTCTACGATGTCCTCTCGACGCAACCAGCCAACGACGCCCATCAAATCCACAACAACAAGTTCAAGATGGCCATGTCGGTGGGCGATAGCCGGCACACCGTGGTCGACCGTATTCAGCCCCGCCATTTCGCGCAGACGGCGCGCGCGTGTGGCATGGCAGCAAGCGTCATGCCAGAGCTGTTCATGGAGTTGCTCGACGCGCTCCCTGCAGCGCTAACTGCGGCTAAAAACAAAATGCCTGTCGATTTTCCCCGCGCCATTTTTGACAGCATCGCCGCTGGTGCTGAGCGCCGCCTCCACAAAGTCCGTCTGTGGACCCCAGGCGATCGAGCCGAAGATTGACGGGTGTCTGCCGAGAGCTTCCGCCCGAAGCGAACGCGTCAGTTTTCACAGTCATTGGCGCAACAGACAATCGAGATGATTGGTACGTCAAAGATTTTTCCAGTGATTGCAACAACGACACGTTCGGGACATCTCAGCCCGCAAACGCGACTGCCACCATACGAAACTGCCGCCGCGCCCGCTTCACACGCGAAATGGAACCCAGCCTCGTCATGATGCGTTGACTGGCCAGACGTAACAACCGCGATAGCAATGGGGATGGCTATGACCGACGCGCTCGATAGTTTAAAGTCGCTCCATACGACGTTGATTGATAGCCGCAATGGTTACCAGGAAGCGCTGGACGATGCCGGACGGACTGGCATGACGGACTTGTTCCAACGCATGATCGCATTGCGCGAACGGCACGCCTCAGAACTGACCGCGCATCTAGTGGCCGCCGGCGCGACGCCAAATCAGCAAGGCTCGTTCATGACGATGGTGCACCGGACGGTCATTAGCTTCCAGTCGCTCTTTGGCGATTTGAATGAGCGAATTATCCCCGGGTTGATCGACGGCGAAAAGCGCATTGTATCGACTTACGATGACACGCTCAGGAGCGCCTCCTCAATTCCAACAGGTCAGCTAGTAAAGCGTCAACGCGCTGACGTCGTCGAGATCATTGCCGACATGGAGCGGCGTTCGAAATCGGCGGCGTGAGCCAGTTTCCCAATCTACACGCACACCTGCATCGCAGCATTCTCAGTCCCGTGAGACATGGTCCCCATGGCAACCAACGCGAAGACGCGCGCCACGTCAGCGGCTGCGCCTGCCAAAAAAGATTTGCATGACGGGACGTCGCTGTGGGCTACGTCGAGCGTTCCTAAGATCAAAGCGCGTCGAGCGCGCACCGTTGAACAGTGCGATATCGCTGTGATTGGCGGCGGCATTAGCGGTGCGTTGACGGCCCTAGCGCTGGCCGAGAGCGGCTTTGATGTGATGGTCGTCGATCGGCGCGAGCCGGGACGGGGCTCCACAGTCGCGAGCACGGCGATGATCCAGTTCGAGATCGACACGCCGCTCGTCGAGCTTGGCAAAAAAATCGGCAGTGAACGAGCGTCTCGAGCTTGGCAGCGTTCAGCGCGCGCGGTGCGCGATCTGGGGCAACTGCTCAGTCGGCACAATATCGATGCCGACTGGGTCGATCGAGATGCGCTTTATTTGGCCGGGTCCGAACTTGGCCACCGCGCCCTTCAAATCGAAACCGACGCGCGCCAAGGCCTTGCGCTACCGTCAACGTATCTCACCAAATCAGAGGTCGCAGACCGCTTCGGCTTCGAGGCCACCGGGGCCATATTATCGGCAGGTTCGGCTGAACTTGACCCTGCGAAAGCGTCAGCAGGATGTCTTGCGAAAGCCGTTGCGCTTGGTGCGACCGTGTTGTCACCCTGTGAGATCACGCAAGTCAAATCGAGCGACACCAGCGTTGCGCTCGCGACGAGCGATGGCCACGCCATCCATTGCGATAAGGTCGTCTTCGCAACCGGTTACGAAGTCATCCGCGGCTTGCCGCGTGACGCGTTTGATATCGTGTCGTCCTGGGCTATCGCGACAAAACCGATCGACCCGAGCACATTTTGGACGAACAGGTCGCTAATCTGGGAAGCAGCCGACCCCTACCTTTACATGCGCGCCACCGCCGACAATCGCATTCTGGCAGGTGGCGAGGATTCGAAGTTGACCGATCCAGTGCGCCGCGCCGCCGCAATCGGCAACAAGTCTGAAAAGTTGTTGCGCAAAGTTTCAAAGTTGCTCGGTCGCGACGACCTTGAAATCGATTACGCCTGGGCGGGTGCTTTTGCCGACAGCCCGACTGGATTGCCGATCTTCCGCGAGGTTGACGGATTACCTAGCGTGTTTGCAATACTTGGTTGCGGCGGGAATGGCATCACGTTTAGCGTGATCGCGGCTGATGTTGTGACGGCGTGGGCACGCGGGAAAAGCGATCCCGATGCGGATTTGTTCTGCGGGTTGTAGGTGGGTTTTCCGTCATATCGACGGGGCGACTGACGGGCGAAACACCGCACAACGGGCGCCAGTTTCAGCAGCCCAGTTCGCGCGGCGATATCTTACGCCGAGCGGCGCTGCGTCGAATTTGCTGCGCTGCAGCAAAGCTGCGTGGTACGGTCTCTAATTGTCGTCGAAACCCTATCGTTGGAACCTCTGTGGCGACCCCTCGCTCACCGCTTCGCTCGCTCGTATCGACAGCTAGCCGATTCTGGCGTGGACCAACTGCGCTCAAAGCGTTTCTGTTGACGGCCACAGCGTTCGCCTTCGCCTTCGCTGACGTGGCTGTCCAGTTGCTTATCAACCGTTGGAACCGCACGTTTTATGATGCGTTGGAGCGCAAGGCAGCGCCGGAGCTTTATTCGGCTGCCTACGAATTTGCGGTGCTCGCCATAGCTGCCACCGTCGTGGTCATGGCTGCAACATTGTGCAAGCTGCTGTTGCAAATCGAATGGCGGCGCTTCGTGACAGAGCGGGCTGTGGCACGCTGGCTCGATCAACAAGCCTTCTACCGGCTAACCGTCGTCCGCGGCAGCGATTTCAACCCCGAACATCGCATTGCCGAAGATGTCCGCCTGACCGTTGAACCCGTCGTTGACTTGACGATTGGCTTTGTCTCAGCCGTCACAACCGTCGTTTCGTTCATCGGAGTTTTGTGGGTCGTCGGAGGGGCAACGACGATTGCAGGCGTCACCATCCCCGGACACATGGCACTGCTCGCGATTGTTTATGCTGTTGGCGTCACAGCGTTGATGACGGTTTTCGGCCATGGCTACTCGCAGCGCATCCGTGACCGCAGCGAGGCCGAAGCGCGGTATCGTTACGAACTGTCACGCTTGCGGGAGAATGCCGAGAGCGTCGCCCTCGTTGGCGGCGAGCGCGGCGAAAGGCGGCTTCTACTCGGTTATTTCGATAACGTTGCGCGCCGATGGCGATCCTACGCGCTGTGTTGGACACGGATGACGTGGGTGACTTACACCAATGCGCTCGTCGCACCGATCCTGCCGCTGCTCGTTATGACGCCGAAGTATCTCAGCGGTGAGATCACGCTTGGCGCCATGATGCAGACCGCGACGGCGTTTGGTGTCGTCCAGGGTGCGCTTGGTTGGTTCACGTCGAACTACGCGCGGCTATCGGAATGGCATGCGTCAGCCTCCCGCGTGGCTGAATTATTTGACGTGCTTGATCAATCAAATGGGCCCGATGCCGCCACATCACGGATCGAAATCGTCCGAGGGTTCGACGAGGCTTTGAAGCTTGAGGGCTTGTCGGTCGAGTTGCATGACGGCGACGTTCTCATCACCGACGCAGACGCCGTCATCTCGCCGGGCGATATGGTCATGATCAGCGGACAATCGGGCTCGGGCAAAAGCACCCTCGTTCGCGCAATCGCTGGCTTGTGGCCGTGGGGACGAGGCCGCATTGTTCTACCAGCTGATCCCTCAATCGCGTTCCTGCCCCAGCGGTCCTACTTACCCAACGGCACCTTGCGTGGCGCGATCGCGTATCCAAAACCGCCCGCGTCGCTGAGCGATGAGGTCGCGACGGCAGCGCTAACGTCGACGGGCCTGGAACACCTGATCCCGTCACTCGATTTGGACCGCCCATGGGACAAGTACTTGTCAGGCGGCGAACAGCAGCGCGTCGGCTTTGCCCGCCTTCTTGTCCACAAGCCGCGGCTCGTCATCCTCGATGAGGCGACGTCTGCACTCGATGAAGTCAACGAAGCCCGCATGATGGAATTGTTTACGCACGAACTATTCTTTGCAACCGTCATCAGCGTGGCGCATCGACCAAGTCTGGTCAAATACCACAATCGCGTCTTGACCGTGCATCGATCGCCGAAGGGCTCAAGCGTCATGGAGCGTAATGGTGAGGACACTTTCCGCCATCGTATTCGCGCCGCACTCACCGCAATCGGCGCGCTCGGTCGACGCTGAGCGCGAGATTTTGTCGACGATCTCGGTACCGGTGATCAGCGAGCGGGAACTAGCACAGCGGGATAATCAGCGGCCATCGCCGGGCGTTAATCGGCACAAGTTGGGCGAGCCGACGTTTGACAGGCTAGACCCAATTGCTGACCGGCAATGTCCTGTCGCGTGTGAGCAGGTGTGTGGCGTCACTTGATGACATACCGGGCGGAGACGGCATCGCCGTGGTCGTCCTTGCCGGTTAGAACGACGATGGCACCCGGAGCGATGGGGCTGGAAAGCTTTCCAACGAACTTTTTGTCATCGACGCTTTGCAGCGGGATCGTGGCGGCCGTTGCGCCGGTTTGGACGACGGCACGCAAGGTAGCGCCTTTGGTCGAGTGGGCTTTACCGTTGTCAATCATGTAGACCGTCAGCTCGTCGGGCTTGATGACCAGTTCGGTCTCGTGGCCAGATTTGCCAGCGAGCATGCCGCCATTGGGCCCGGTTTTTTGAGCTAGCGCCGGTGTTGCGAGGGCGAGTGTGCCAGAGATGATGAGCGAGATCGCGACGGCGCGAGTAGTGTTACGTGATCGTGACATAGTTGAACTCCAGTTGGCGTCAGGCGTTATTAGAAAGCGTCGGCGAAAGTTGGCGCAGCGGGTCGACCCGGTTGCTCGCCAGGGCTTGGTAGGGGTGCAGCTCCTGTTGCTACTCCCGTGGTTGGGCTGGCGGCGAAGGCCAGTTGGCGCTGCTCAATGATCCGCCGCAATGGACCTTCACCGAACCGCAAAAACATGACCGGCGTAAGGATCGCGTCGATCAGTGTTGCGCTGATCAGCCCGCCGAAGATGGTGACCGCAACGGGGTGGAGGATCTCGGCGCCGGGTGCGCCAGCGGCAAACAACAGCGGCACAAGCGCAAGGCCAGCGGCGAGCGCCGTCATGAGAACCGGAGTTAGCCGTTCGAGGCTGCCGCGAACGACGAGCGCGCGCCCGAACGGCTCACCTTCAAACAACGCGAGGTTGATGTAGTGAGACACTTTCAAGATGCCGTTGCGGGCGGTGATGCCAGCCAGCGTGATGAAGCCGACCATGGAGGCGACCGATAGCGGCTGTCCGGCGAGCGACAAAGCGACGACGCTGCCGATCAGCGCGAAGGGGATATTGGCGAGGATGATGCCAGCCAGCACGGCGGACTGATAACGCTGGTAGAGCACGCCGAAGATCAAAGTCAGCGAGGCAAGCGAGAGAAGCCCGATAACGAGGGTTGCCTCCTCTTGAGCTTTAAACGTGCCCTCGACCGACGTAGAATACCCACGCGGGAGGGTTGTCGCGCCAATTACGCCGCGCACGTCGGCAATGATGGCTGCCATATCGCGAACGCCGTCGCCATTGGCTGAAACAACAATGCGACGGCGGCCGTTTTCGCGCAGGATCTGATTAGGTCCGTCGTTTTCAG
>JBBQNE010000014.1:0-37020 GCA_038329675.1 Hyphomicrobiales bacterium
GGAAACGTCACGAGTTGAACGGGGTCGCTACAATCGACCGCGATCCGCTCTCGCTCGAATAGCGCCCGATAGCCATCGCGTGCCATTGCTTCGGCTTCCGACCCCAGGCGGCGTCCGGCAATTTCAATCGTGAAGCCTTCAGCCGACAAGAACCGCAATCCTGTCATCGCTTTGTCAAACGAGCCCCGGCCGCGCTCAGCGTCGTGGACATCGGCGCGGTAGTCATCAAGCGAGACGCGAACCCGCAGTAAGTTTCCAAACGTTTGCTTGAGGGCGGTCAGTTGCGACCGATACCGCATCATCGGCTGCATGCCGTTAGTGAGCACCAGCGTTTCAAAGCCGCGCGCCAGCGTTGCTTCGATGATCGGGATCATGTCGGCGTTCATAAACGGCTCGCCGCCAGTGTAGCCGATCAACTGAACAGGATGATGATTGTCGCGAATTTCGTCCAGGTAGGCCGTCACATCGGCCAGTGTCAGATACACCAGCCGATCGTTTTTCGGCGAACTCTCAATGTAGCAATTTTGACACGTGATGTTGCACAGCGTGCCCGTATTGAACCACAGCGTATCAAGCGATGTCAGTGCAACTGTCGCGCGCCGTTCACCGTTAGCTGTGAATTCGGGGTGCTGGAATTTCTCAAGCGTCCGCAGTGATTGATGCATCTGACACTCTGGTTGATCGTCAACGCCAGATACGTCCGTTTTGGGCCAAGTGTTACCACTAGCCCTGCATCACCTGCCGCTGCACCTCAGCGATGCCTGTATTACGGTATTTGTCGGACACTTCAGGGATCGCGGGTAACATTTGAGGGTTCGCGCCCGAAGTCCGTTTAGCACTCAAAACCAGGCTATGTCAAGATGGCGCACCCGCCGACGAACTCGAAGCCTAGCAAACAACCGATCCGTAAAAACGGCACTCTCCATGCCGATATCTGCATCATCGGGGCGGGATCAGGCGGCCTTTCGGTTGCCGCCGGTGCCGTTCAGATGGGGTCATCCGTTATCCTCATTGAAAAAGGGGCGATGGGCGGTGACTGCCTCAACACTGGCTGCGTCCCATCCAAAGCGTTAATTGCGGCCGCCCACGTTGCGCATGCCACACGAACGGGCGGGCAATTCGGTGTTCACGCCGCTGAGCCCGATATTCGCTTCAAGGAGGTGTACGAACACGTTCATCGCGTGATCGGAACAATTGCGCCGCACGATAGCGTCGAGCGGTTCGAAGGCCTCGGCGTCCACGTCATTCAAGCGGCAGCAAAGTTTATCGATCGCAATACGGTCGAAGCCAACGGCGAAAAAATCACCGCGCGCCGGTTTGTCGTGGCGACTGGATCGCGCGCCGCGGTGCCGCCGATCCCTGGCCTTGCAGATGCCGGTTTTTTGACCAACGAGAACATTTTTGAACTTCAGGAGCGTCCCGATCATCTGATCGTCGTGGGAGGCGGCCCGATCGGGTTGGAGATGGCTCAATCGTTTCAGCGGTTGGGTGCCAAGGTCACGGTCATTGAAAAATTCGGCATTCTTGCCAAGGATGAGCCTGAAGCGATCGCAGTTGTTCGCGCTGCGCTGATTGAAGACGGCGTCAACCTCATCGAAGGCGTTGGCGTTGAAGGCGTGCGCCGGGATGGCGCAGCCGTGACCGTGATGCTTGACGCCGATGGTCCAAACGGTCGCACGGTCACTGGCAGTCATATTCTCGTGGCTGCTGGCCGTCGCGCCAACATCGAAGGTCTTGGCCTGGACGTTGCCGGTGTTGAGACGACGCCTAACGGCATCACCGTCGATGCTGGTTTGCGGTCGAGCAATAGCAAAATCTTTGCCATTGGCGATGTCGCAGGCGGCCCGCAATTCACCCACATCGCTGGCTATCACGCCGGGATCGTCATTCGCCGGGCGCTGTTTGGCTTGCCAGCTAAAGTCGACTATTCGGCGCTTGTTTGGGTCACGTACACCGACCCCGAACTCGCCCATGTCGGTGTGACAGAGGCTGAGGCTCGTAAAGCTGGCACTGCCATCCAAGTGCTCAAATGGTCGCTTAAAGAGAATGATCGTGCGCAGACCGAACGGGCAACCGAAGGTCTTGCCAAAATCATCATCGCCCCGAACGGGCGTATCTTAGGTGCCACCATTGTTGGCCCGCGGGCTGGCGAACTCATCGGCATGTGGGGCGTTGCGATCTCGTCCAAGCTCAAGATCGGCGCGATCGCGAGTTCCATTCTGCCCTACCCGACGCTGTCTGAGGTCTCAAAACGGGCCGCTGGCAGTTACTACACGCCCAAACTTTTCAGCCCCGCCACCCGTCGGTTCGTTGGCCTCGTCCAACGCATCCTGCCCTGATTTCTGGTGATTGAAATGACGCTTTCCAATATTCTCCAAGATCGCAGGCTGTGGCTGGTGATCGGTGCTATCGGCCTGTTCGCGATCGCGCGCGCGTCTGGCATATCGAGCTACTTGTCGCTTGATACGCTCAAACAGCACCGCGAAACGCTGACCGCGTGGGTTGCCAGCAATACGATCGTGGCGGCTTTGTCCTACGTTGCAGTCTATATCGTGGCGGTGGCTTTCTCGTTCCCCGGCGCCGTCTTCTTGACGCTTTCTGGCGGCTTCTTATTCGGTGCCACACTTGGTACCGCTTTGACCGTCGTTGGCGCTACGATCGGGGCAACGCTGATCTTCATTTTTGCCAAAGCAATATTTGGCGAAAACGCGCTTGATCGCTTTGGTGCGCCAGCGGCAAAGCTCGCCGAAGGAATCCGGCGCGATGCTGGGCCATACTTGTTGGTTTTACGCCTCGTCCCACTGTTCCCGTTTTTTCTTGTCAACTTAGTGCCAGCGTTTGTTGGCGTTGGTTTGCCGACCTACGTCGTCACGACTTTCCTCGGCATTATTCCAGGAACGGCGGTGTTCTCGCTTGCTGGCGCGGGCCTTGGCTCCGTGTTGGATCAGGGCGGCGCCGTTACGCCAGCTTCGATCCTGACGCCTGAAATCATTGCAGGCCTCGTTGGCCTCGCCGTGCTGTCGCTCGCCGCTATTCCGATCCGCCGCCGCCTCGAAGCGCGCGCCAACTGAACCTAGCGCCTGTTGAATTTAGCTTGGAGATCGAAATGTTTGCTTCAACCTTCCGCATTGGCCGCAGCACGGCGATAGCGTTGACGATTGGCGCTCTTGCCGCGATCGTGGCGCCCGTTCAATCGGCAACCGCGCAGTTAGCGGCCGACCCGGAGGCCGCCTACGACGCGCTTTTGAAGCGCTACGTGAGCCCTAGCCCCGATGGCATCGCCCGTGTCGATTATGCGAAATGGAAGGCGACCTCTGCCGATGTCGCCGCGCTCGACCAGTACATCAAAGATTTGTCAGCGCGTGCGCCATCCAAATTGCCCCGACCCGAGGCGTTTGCCTACTGGGGCAATCTTTATAACGCCATCACGCTGAAAGTTATTCTTGACCGTTATCCGGTCGCTTCGATCCGCGATATCAAGAGTGGAAGCTGGTTTGACTTCAAGGCCTACACGGGGCCTTGGAGCCAGCAACGCGTGACCGTTGAAGGCAAGCCGTTGTCGCTGGATAATATCGAACATGACATCATGCGGCCGACGTTGAAGGACCCGCGCGTGCACTACGTTGTGAATTGCGCCTCCGACGGTTGCCCCAACCTGATGCCTCGCGCGTGGCGAGCAGCGACCCTGGAAGCCGATCTCGACGCGGCCGCGCGGGCCTTCATCAATCATCCGCGCGGCGTGAGCGTGCTGCCGTCGGGTGCCTTGAAGGTATCGTCGATCTATAAGTGGTTCATTGTCGATTTTGGCGGCAATGACGCTGGCCTCATTGCCCACTACAAGGCCTTCGCCGAACCAGCGCTTGCGGAGCGGCTCGCCGCCCAACCCAAAATCGCTGAAGACGGCTACGATTGGACGCTGAACAATACGGTACAAGGTCCACGCAGCTAACGGGGTCCACGCAGCTAACGGGGTCCACGCAGCTAACTGGACTGCGCACATGATCGGCCAATTTGAGGGACGCTGATGGCAGTAACGTCGGCCGGTAACCGCTTAACCAGCTCACGCTTGGCCCTTTGTGCGGCCGGCCTCGCCATCCTGGTGGGCGGCTTGGCGCTGTTTTTTGCTTTGGCTCCGCCGTCTTTTGCGCCGTGGACGCTTAATCCTTCCGACCCTCGCGTATCGCTCGACGACGTCGAGCGCGAAGTCAACCGCCGCTATAACGTCGCGGACGTCACAACGACGACGCTTACCAAAATGATCGCATCGAACGAGGCCATCTTATTCGATGTTAGAACACCCGCTGAGTTCGACCTCGGGCACTTGCCCGGTGCCGTTCGTGTCGAGCCCGGTATGAACGCTGAAACATTTCTGGCGCTGCACGCCGATAAACTCGGCACCAAGCCGTTGGTATTTTATTGTGCCGTGGGAGTGAGGTCGTCAAAATTGATGACGCATCTCTCAACAGCGATTGCGTCGCGGACGACGGCGCGTGTCTACAATCTCCGCGGCGGTTTGTTCCGCTGGAAGGCCGACGGACTGACGGTCATTAAAAATGGCGTAGTGGGCCAAGTTGTCATGATTGGGCAAGTCCACCCGTTCGATGGCAACTGGGGCCAATTGCTCGCCAGGACTGCACCGTGACGGCGGGGTGGGATGGTGGCGTCATCGTGTCTGAAGGCAGGGCGGGCCTAGGGGCCAGCGCTACGTCGCGTGCGTTTGATCGGCGCGTCATCGTGTTGGCCCTTGCATTGGCTCTTGCGGTCGCGGTTCAAGTTGGGCTCGCCGTCGCGTTTGGTGATGCCAATGGCGCTCGTCGTGACGCGTGGCCCGTTGCGATCACGCTGTGGCTTAGTCTGACGATGTCGGCGGGTGCGATTGTCTTCGCTGTATGGTGTGCTCGCGACATCAAGCTCAACTGGATTTCGATCATCGCGATAGCGTTCGTTGGCGTCGCGATGCGGCTGCCCTATTTCGGCACCGGTCCGATGTTGGAAGACGACCACTTTCGCTATCTTCTCGATGGCGCGCTGCTCGCCGATGGGTTCAGCCCGTACGCCCTTGCGCCGCAGCAAATCCTCTCGGGCGCCACCACTGTTCCCGCCGCGCTGATCGAAGCTGGCCGCGCGCAGATCGCGGCGATCAACTTTCCCGATCTGCGGTCGATCTATCCTGGCGGCGCGCAAGCACTGTTTGCCATCGCCCATTGGATCAAACCGTGGAGCATCGACGGGTTGCGCGCGATTATCTTGTGCGCTGAATTGGCGACAGCGCTGCTCGTCGTCCGCATGTTGATTGGCCTGGGCCGCCCACCGTTATTGGCCACGCTTTACTGGTGCAACCCGTTGATGGCTTTCTGCCTGACGGGGCAGGCCCATATCGATGCCGCGCTCGCACCGGCCGTTCTCTTGGCACTGATCGCGACCGACCGGCGGGCGGCAGCCCTTGCCGGCGCGAGCCTCGGGTTCGCCGCTGGCGTAAAACTCTGGCCAATCCTTCTTGCCCCACTCGTCGTGCGCGCGCTGTTGCCCGACCGATGGGCCGCCGTGAGGTTTGCCGTCGTGCTGGCTTTGGTCGTCGTCGTGCTGTGTGGCCCGCTTATGCTGGCACGCCTAAACGAAGGCTCAGGACTCGCTGCCTACGCTGGCGGATGGAGCATCAACAACGCGCCCTATGCTTGGGCCTCGTATGCCTCGTATTTGTTGTTGGGTGGCGACGGCGTTGGCGAGCGCATTCTCCGCGGCTCGATTGTGATGCTTGTCGCTGCAAGTAGTCTTCTCATAGCACTGCGACGCCCGGTCGGGCTCAGCGAATTGGTTGTCTCAGCATCGCTCCTGTCAGCGTTGGTGTTCTACCTTTCGCCAGCCCAATTCCCCTGGTACGTCGTTTGGTGTTTACCACTCGCCGTGATTCACGGCAGCTTTGCCTTAGCAACGGCGACGGTTTTCATGCCGGTCTATTTTTTGTTCTTCCCGCTCGCAGCCGATGGTTTTCGCGACTGGCATTCATATGGGCTTGCTATGCTTCATATCGTGCCTGTCGCCGCGCTTGCCGTCTTGGCGCGATGGTCGGCTGGCTCTCCGCAGTGGTTCTTGCCCCTGTCTCGCGGCTCGTCCTTTCGAACGAAGGCTAACCCATGAGCTTTAACGGCCGCACGATCGGCGTCATCGTCCCGACGCGCAACGAAGCCCTGGCGCTGCCCACGGTTTTGCGCGCGATCCCCGAGTTCGTCGATGCCGTCGTCGTTGGCGATTACGCCTCGACCGACGGTACGCCCGATATCGCGCGAGAGTATGGTGCCATCGTCGTCAACGTCGACGGGCCAGGTTACGGCCGTGCGTGCCTCGCCGCAATCGCCGCGCTGCCGCCTGTCGACATCCTCGTCTTCATTGATGGCGATGCCGCCGACGATCTCACCGTGATGCGCCAACTTGTCGAGCCGATTGCGAGCGGCGAAGCTGACTTTGTGCTTGGATCGCGCGCCTCTGGCGAGCTCGAACCTGGCGCGCTGACCCCGCAGCAAGTGTTTGGCAATTGGCTTGCCTGCACGCTGATCAGCCTCATCTGGCGCAAGCGCTTTACCGATCTCGGCCCATTCCGCGCAATCTCGCGGACCGCCTTCGACAGCCTTGAAATGGCTGATCAAAACTACGGCTGGACCGTTGAGATGCAGGTCAAAGCAGCGCGGCGACAGCTTATCACCCGCGAAGTGCCGGTTAATTATCGCTGCCGTATCGGGGTTTCCAAGGTCTCCGGTACGATAAACGGAACGATTAGGGCTGGCACCAAGATCCTCTGGGTCATTGGTCGAGAAGCGGTGACCGGCCCTCGCATCAGTGGGGATGCGGCGCGACAGGCTCGCCAAGTTCCGCGAGCAGACGCGCCGCGCCGCGAAGCACAATGAGCGGTTCCTCGCCAACGATCGGTCTCGGCTTGATGTGCAAGCCACCGCGCCCCGGTGCCACAAAAACGCGGCTGGCGGCATCGATTGGAGCCGAGACGGCCGCGCGCCTGTCGCGAGCCTTCCTTGAAGACTGTGCGAGCGCGGCGATACCAGCGATAGATGCAGCCGCGCTTGCTCCGGTTGCATTTTATCGCCCCGACGATGCTGCAGCCGAACTTAGCAAAATCCTTGGGCCGCGCTGGCCGTTGGTGTTTGCCGACGCCGGTGATCTCGGCGCAACTATGCTCCTTGCACTACGTCACTTGCTGGCGGCTTCGCCCGGTGGCGCCATGATCTTTGGTGCCGATGTGCCGTTGCTGGACGCGCAAGCGATGAGCGACGCCGCGCAGGTGCTTCGTCAGGGTCACGACAAAACCGTCGTGATCATTCCAAGTTTTGATGGCGGCTATTGTCTGATCGGCATCCGATCAGTGGTTGCGGCCGCGCCCGTGTTCGAGCCAATGGCCTGGAGCACCCAGACCGTGCTGTCTGAAACGCTGCACCGGATCGAGGTTCACGGCCTGTCGGCCATCGTGCTGCCAGCCCAACGCGACATTGACGATATTGCCGATTTGCGGTGGCTACAAAGCGAACTCAGGGCTCAGCGGCACGCCTGTCCCGCGACGCGCGCCGCGCTTGTAGTCGCGCACGAGGCACTTCACATGGTCGCCTCCCATGAGTGACCGTTCATGACACCACATCACATCGTGCTCGTCGGCGGCGGCCACACCAACGTCCAAGTGCTTCGCGCCTTCGCCGAGAAGCCAGAACCTGGCGCAGCACTTACGCTCGTGAGTAAACGAAGGAAATCGCCCTATTCTGGGATGTTGCCGGGGCATATTTCTGGCGCCTATGCGCGCGACGACATGCACATCGACCTGCAGCGTCTCGCAGACGTGACGGGGACGCGATTTATCCTCGGCCGTGCGGTTGGCGTCGACCGGGCCGCGTCTACTGTTGTGCTGTCGGATGGGCGCGCGGTTGCCTACGACACGCTTTCGCTCAATGTCGGCATCGCGCCTGACTTGTCCCACATCGAGGGCGCGGACCGTTACGGTATCGCTGTTAAGCCGATCGGCTCTTTTCTGGAGCGCATTGACCACCTCGTGTCTAATGCGAGCGCCGAGGCGATGCCGCGGCGGGTTTTGGTGGTCGGCGGCGGGCCTGGGGGCATCGAACTCGCGCTGGCCTTGAAGGCTCGGATGGCAGCGCAATTCGGGCAACGCAAGGAGTTAAACGTCGGCAAGATCCCGCCGCTTGAACTCGCAACGACGAATTGCCGTGCTGTGGATGGTCCAGCGGTTGCAGCATGTCGCGACGTCGTCAGCGTCGAACCGGGCAAGTCGAAATCTCAAAAACCGTGGGTCGGCCTCGTTACCGCCAGCGGCCTTGCGCCTTCGCTGAACCCCCGCGCACGGCGCCTGACAGCAGCCTCACTCGCCCGCAACGGGATCACGGTTATCGAACGGTTTAAGGTCGCGAAAGTGACGTCTGATGGCGCCAAATCGGTCGACGGCCGATTTTTGGCAGCCGATGCCGTTATCCTGTCGACCGCGGCACGGGCGCCAGCCTGGCTTAGCGGCTTAGGATTGCCGGTCGCAGCTGACGGGTCGTTGATCACGCATCAAACACTGGCGTCCACCGGGGATGAGGCGATATTTGCGGTTGGTGATTGCGGGACTGTCGCTGGTGATCGGCGTGAAAAAGCTGGCGTTTACGCCGTTCGCCAAGGGCCGCCGCTGATCGAAAACCTACGCCGTCGTGTCCGTTCCACCGCGCGTAAATCCTATCGTTCGCCGCGCCAAATTTTGACAATACTCGCCACGGGGGACGGCCGTGCAATCGCGGCGCGGGGGTCGTGGTTCGCGGTCGAAGGGACGTGGGCGTGGCACTGGAAAGATTGGATAGATCGTGAATTCATGAGCAAATTCAATGATTTTCGGCGTTAAATCTAGCCGCCAGGCTGGACAATTACAAGATTGGTCGGAGCGACAGGATTTGAACCTGCGACCCCTAGTCCCCCAGACTAGTGCGCTACCAGGCTGCGCCACGCTCCGCCAAGCCGTCACTTCTGCCCGTGAAATCAGACGCGGTCAATGTTTGTCCCGTTCTCTCACGCCAACGAAAAGACGGCCCCAAGTGACTTTATCTCTTGGCAGGATGTGGTTGTGGCAGGAAACTCAGTGGTGGGCGATGTCGGTTGATCTTGTCAGTGGAGATGGACGTTGACCGATCGTGCGAGAAATTCGTGTGATATTTCGCGGCTCGACTTTTGACGACTGGCGGTTTGGACGTTGTTGGGTCGGAGATTATACGGTCGTTGGGTGTCGAGGGTTGTTATGGCGTATTCAGTTGAGTCTGCTGCGGAATTTTCGGTGGCGCGAGGGTGCGGGTTTGCCGGGCTAGGGATCGGTGTCTGTATGATCGGACTGATCACCGAGCCGCGGATGTCGTTTCAATGTGGCGGCGTTCTGGCCTTGTTTACGGCGCTGACCATGATTTTGAAGGCGCTTGTCGCCAATCGCACGCCCTACAATCGCACCGAGACTTGGCTGCTGCTCCCGCAGGCAGACAGGCCGGGACCAGCGATCGCTCAGCGTATTATCACCACGGCCCGGCGCGAGGCCTATCTGCGGTTCGCTTACTATTGGGCAATGGTGGCGGCGTTTTTTCTGCTGATAGCCCTGTCGTTTAGGGTGGCTGGCGGGTAGCCGGGCATTCACGTGTAGCCGGGCGTCCAACAAGAGGCGGGCGCTTATGCAAACCTTCTATCATTGGGCGGGCCCCAATTGCCGCCGGCGCAACACGGCGACCGTCTCCAGATGCGGCGTTGAGAGGAACTGGTCGTAGGGCGTGATGCTTTCGATCTCATAGCCGCCCGCAACGAGCGTGGCGAGATCGCGTGCGAGGGTGCCCGGCGCGCAACTTACAGCGATGACGGTCGCGACTGTTGACGCGGCGATCCGCTCAGCTTGTGCGGCAGCCCCTGCGCGCGGCGGGTCAAACACCACGCAATCGATACCTGCCAATTCGCGAGCCGCCATCGGATCGCGGAACAGGTCACGGGCAAGCGTCGTCACGGGCTGGATACCCTGGGCACGGCGAAAGGCCTGGACGAGGGCAGCGAGCGCGCGCTTGTCACTGTCCACGGCAAGCACAGACGCCTTCGCCGCCAATGGGAATGTAAACGTGCCAGCGCCGCAATACAGGTCGGCGACGCGTTTAACTTTATGGCGCTTGCCCGCGACAGCCTCGACGATGCGCACCGCCATTGCACGCTCGATCTCGGGCACGGCCTGGAGGAAGACCGCTGGTGGTGGCACCACGTCGACCGTGCCGAAGCGAATGAACGGATCCGCAGTCGCATAAATTGGATCGCGATCGAGTGAAACGCGCAGAATGCGCCCGTGTCTTGCCGCGTCAGCTACGCGGGTTCGGGCGTCGGGCGGCGGGGAGGTGCCCGCACCCTCAACGACGAGATCAATCCCGTTGTCGGCAAGCGTTGCAACGAGACGCAGGCTACCCTTATTTTCGCCGCGGCCGGGGAACCGAGGCAGAAGCGCGTCGGCGATTTCGCGCAGTGCTGGCAGTCGCTCGACGATGTCGGGGACCAAAACCGGGCAGGATTTCAGTTCAAAAATGCGGTGTCCGCGCGGCTCATGGAAGCCCAAGATCACGCCCGCGCCGGTGCGGGTTGCAGCCAGGATCGCCCGTCGGCGGCTGCCGGGCGGTGCCAGCACCATCGGCTCGACTGGCGGGTTAAGTCCGTGGGCTGCTAGCGCGCCAATTAGGATCCCCGTCTTCCAGGCGATGTAATCGGCGACCGTGATGTGCTGCAACTTGCAGCCGCCGCAAACGCCAAAGTGTTGGCATTCAGGATACGCTCGGCCCGGACCGGGGGTTAGGATCTCGACAATTCGGCCGCGGTCACCGGTCATCTCAGCATCCACGATGTCGCCGGGCGCCGTGTAGGGGACGAAGACCGTACCGCCATCGCGGGTGGTTGCTAAGCCGTCGCCCTCATGGCCAAGGCGCGTGATCGTCAGCCGCTGCGTGGGCGCAACAGCTGTTGGGCTCGAGGTCTCCGTCATTGTGACGTCCGGTTTGCGCCCAAAAGATACTCAACATTGCCATCCCCACCAGCGATCGGCGATGGCATCGCGGGCTGGACCCGCCAGCCTTCCAGTGTCAGCCAACCGGCGACCTTGGCGACGGCTGCTTCGCGGACGGCGGCATTGCGTACGATGCCCGACTTTGAAACATGCTCCGGTCCAACTTCGAATTGTGGTTTGACCAGCGCGATCAGCCACGCATCCGGTGGTGCCAGCGACAGCGCGGTGGGCAGGGCCTTGATCAGTGACAGAAAGCTGATGTCGGCCACGATGGCGCCTGGACCGGCAATGGTATCGGCGGCAACGTCATCGCCGTCGTTTCTGACAGTCTTGGACTTTCTGAAATCCTCGGCCGTTAATGTCCGGACATCGCGGTTTTCCATCAAAATAACGCGCGAGTCGGCGGCAAGGCGGGGGTGCAACTGTGCCGTGCCGACATCGACGGCGTAGACAACGGCTGCGCCGCGCTCCAGCAGCAGTTCGGTGAAGCCACCGGTCGACGAACCAGCGTCGAGACAGACGAGGCCCTTGGGATCAAAACAGCCGACCAAATTGGAGCTGAACGCATCTAACGCCGCCTCGAGTTTCAGGCGCCCCCGTGAGACCATGCGGATTTCATCGGCTGCGGCGATCGAGATCTGGTGGCCGCCCGTCACAGCGAAAGCGGGTTTTGTGACAGCTCGGCCGTCGATCTCAACCTTGCCGCGTAGCACCAGATCGCGGGCCCTTGACCGGGTCTCGACGATGCCTCGGGTTACCAAGGCCTGATCGAGCCGTTCTGGGATCTTGCCGCGATCCGACATCGTTGGTCGATTGCTCATGAATGCTATTGATCTTGACATGTTCGAGGTCCAAATCATGGACATGGCCGTCGAGCCATCAAAAACATGAGGGAGAACTCGCATGATCAGGGTTTTCGTGTCTGCCGTTGCCGCCGTCGCAGCGTTCGGCCTGTTTGCATCTGCTGCTGGTGCGCAGGAACTATCCAAGGCGCCTGCCGGCGCTAAGGTGATGATCCTTGAGCCCAAGGGCGGCGAAACCGTATCGAGCCCGTTCAAGGTCAAATTTGGCCTCGACGGCATGGAGATTTCGCCAGCTGGGACCGAGAAACCCAACTCGGGTCACCACCATCTTTTAATTAACCAGAAGCTTGCCGATCCAAAGGTCGGCATTCCCGCCGACGATACGCACAAGCATTACGGCAAGGGCCAGACGGAAGCGGAGATTACGCTGCCAGCTGGGACGCACACGCTGCAGCTCGTGCTCGCCGACCATAACCACATTCCACACGACCCGATCGTGCAATCCGAAGTCATCACGATCACGGTGAAGTAACGGCACGGTGAAGTAACGGCACGGTGAAGTAACGGCACGGTGAAGTAACGGCACAGTGAAGTAACGGCACGGTGAAGTAACGGCACGGTGAAGTAACGATCGTTGTGTGATTGTCTGCGTCATCTCCCGCCTCCGGACGTTACCGTCTGGGGGCGGTTTTCTTTGCTGGTTTTGCTTACTGTGAGATCGCTCAGCCGTTTGCGCGGGTCGCTTCACGGACGTCGTCGCGATGGTCGCGGCTTGGATCCAGTGCGGCAAAGGCTGCCGTTACGATGCCGCTGGCGTTGAGACCGGCTGCTTCATACATCGCTTCCGATTTGCCGTGATCAATAAAGGCGTCGGGCATCACGATGCTACGCACCTTCAGCCCGCGATCGAGTAAGCCGTCGGCTGCCATGAACTGGAGCACGTGCGCGCCAAAACCACCCATCGCCCCTTCCTCGACCATGACCAGCACCTCATGGTTGCGGGCCAGTTGCCGGATCAGATCGTGGTCGAGCGGTTTCATGAAGCGTGCGTCCGCAACCGTTGCCTTCGCGCCAAGTGACGCCAGGGTATCGGCAGCTTTGAGGCACTCGTGAAGCCGCGTGCCGATCGATAGCAGAGCGACGCGGCCGTCGCCTTCCCGCACGATACGTCCCCGGCCGATTTCCAGCGGTACGCCGACTTCTGGCATATCAACGCCATATCCATCGCCGCGCGGATATCGGAACGCGCTCGGCCGGTCGTCGATCGCAGCGGACGTGGCGACCATGTGGACGAGTTCGGCCTCGTCGGCGGCCGCCATGATCACAAAGTGCGGTAGGCAGCCGAGGTAGGCCATGTCGAACGTGCCAGCGTGGGTTGCACCATCAGCGCCGACGAAGCCAGCGCGGTCGATCGCAAACCTGACGGGCAGTTTCTGGATCGCGACATCGTGGACGATCTGGTCGTAGCCGCGCTGCAGAAACGTCGAGTAGATCGCCGCAAACGGTTTGTAGCCTTCGGTCGCAAGGCCAGCTGCGAACGTCACCGCATGTTGCTCGGCGATGCCGACGTCGAATGTCCGGTCGGGAAATGCTTTGCCGAACACGTCGAGGCCGGTGCCACCGGGCATTGCGGCCGTGACAGCGACAATCTTGTCGTCGCGGCGGGCTTCCGCGACGAGGCTGTCGGCAAACACGCGCGTGTAGGAAGGCGCGTTGGGCTTCGGTTTGACCTGTGCGCCAGTCGTCACGTCGAACGGATTGACGCCGTGGTAGCGATCGGGTGAGGCCTCGGCTGGTGCGTAACCCTTCCCTTTTTGGGTGACGACGTGGACGAGGATCGGGCCTTGCTTACAGTCGCGAACGTTTTTCAGGACAGGGAGCAGCTTGTCGAAATCGTGCCCATCGATGGGTCCAACGTAATAAAAGCCGAGTTCTTCGAACCAAGCGCCGCCCTGCCACAACGAGCGGGTATATTCCTCAACGCGAGCAGCGCGCCGCTCCCATTTTTTGGGTAGGCGCTTGGCCAGTTGCTTGGCGGCATCGCGCCAGTACAGATACGTTCCGCTCGAGGTGACGCGCGTCAGGTACGACGACAGCGCGCCGGTGGGCGGGGCAATCGACATCTCGTTGTCGTTCAAGATGACGATGAGGCGGCTATCGCGCGCGCCTGCGTTGTTCATGGCCTCATACGCCATGCCGGCACTCATCGCGCCATCGCCGATGACCGCGATGACGTCGTTGCTTCGGCCGTCGAGGTCGCGGGCGACCGCCATACCGAGGCCAGCCGAAATGGATGTGGACGAGTGGGCTGCGCCGAACGGATCGTAGGCGCTCTCTTCGCGCTTGGTGAAGCCTGATAGGCCGCCTGGCTGGCGCAACGTCCGGATCCGATCGCGGCGGCCGGTCAAAATTTTGTGGGGGTAGGCTTGGTGGCCGACGTCCCAGATCACCCGGTCATCTGGCGTGTTGAAAACGTAATGGAGTGCGACCGTCAGTTCGACGACGCCTAACCCCGCACCGAGGTGTCCGCCCGTGACTGACACTGCTTCGACCGTTTCGCGCCGCAATTCTTCTGCGAGTTGCGGGAGCTGGTTTTCAGCAAGCTTGCGCAAATCGTGCGGCGTTCGAACCTGATCCAAGAGGTGTTTGGTCGACATGACTGCAGTCTCCTCAGCACGAGTCTGACGTCTTTTTATGCTATAAAGTCAATTGTTTGCCACGCCTGAGGCGCGGCGACGGGTGCGGCTCTTTTGATCTGTCGCTGACGCCCCGATCGCGATCTAATCATGGAAGTGTCAGCTTTAGATGACACACTGTAGCGTCGATTTGTCTGACATCAAGGGGATTGTTGACAGATTTACCGTGGCACGCCGGGTGGTCGGGTGCGCCGTCTGGCGGTCGCGCTTTGCAAGAGCGCGCAACTGCACTAGCTGACCCGTAGGCGCCAGCACGCCTGGCCAATAGTTGCAGCTTCGATAGATCGCCATCGATACCACCCGTGCTCCAGATCAACGAACTCACTTTCCGCATCGAGGGACGCCTGATCCTCGACCATGCGAGCGCGACGATCCCCTACGGCCACAAGGTCGGGTTGGTTGGGCGCAACGGAACCGGCAAGACGACGCTGCTGAAGCTCATCCTTAGCGAGTTATCGCCTGAATCGGGGACGATCGAAATTGCGCGGGGCATGAAGCTTGGCCACGTTGCCCAGGAAGCCCCCGGTGGCGACACGTCGATCGTAGAGTGGGTGCTATCGACCGACGTGGAGCGCGCGTCGCTGATCGCTGAATCGGAGATTGCAACCGACCCTCAGCGCATCGCCGATATCCATCAGCGGCTGGCTGATATGGGTGCGCACGCCGCGCCATCGCGGGCGGCCCAAATATTATCAGGATTGGGGTTTAACGAAGCTGCGCAAAACCGACCCTGCGCGGCGTTTTCGGGCGGATGGCGGATGCGGGCAGCGCTTGCATCCGTTCTGTTCCTCGAGCCCGAAATTCTGCTGCTCGACGAGCCGACCAACTATCTCGACCTTGAAGGCGCGTTATGGCTTGAAAAAGAGCTTGAGCGGTATCCCCACACAATCGTTATCGTGAGCCACGACCGTGATTTGTTAAACCGCTCGGTCAATACGATTTTGCATCTCGATCGCCACAAGCTCACGCTTTACCCGGGCGGCTATGATGCGTTCGAAGAACGGCGCGCTGAAAAGCTATCGCAGGACCTCAAGGCCAAGAAGCGCCAGGACGACGAGCGGCGGCGTATTCAAGCGTTTGTCGACCGGTTTAAGGCCAAGGCGACGAAGGCAGCGCAAGCGCAGAGCCGGGTAAAACTGCTCGCCAAAATGAAGCCGATCGTCGCTGAGGCCGATAACGCGGTGGCACCCATCGTGCTGCCGTCGCCGCTTCGCCAACTCGCCAGCCCCTTGATCCGGATGGAGGATGCGGTCGCGGGCTATACGGCCGATAACCCTGTGCTGAGCCGGCTTAGTTTGCGGATTGATCACGACGACCGCATCGCGCTGCTGGGCCAAAACGGCAACGGTAAGTCGACGTTTGCCAAATTGATTGCGGGGCGGTTGCAGGCGCTCGGCGGCAAGGTGTTTGGAGCAAGCAAGATCGAGGTCGGGTACTTCGCGCAGCACCAGCTCGACGACCTGGCCGAAACATCCACGCCCTACGACTACATCGCCAAGTTGATGCCAGAAGCGACCGAAGCCGAAAAACGCACCCGGCTCGGCACGTACGGGTTTTCCGGTCCCAAGGCCGATACCAAATGTGGCAGCCTGTCGGGGGGCGAAAAAGCGCGCCTCTTGCTCGCGCTGACAGCCTTCCGGGGGCCGCATCTGCTGATCCTCGATGAGCCGACGAACCACCTTGATATCGACAGCCGGGAAGCGCTGATCCAAGCGCTTGCCGAGTTCGATGGTGCGGTGATCCTGATTAGCCACGACCGGCGTTTAATCGAAGCGTCGGCTGACCGTTTGTGGATTGTTGGGGACGGCACGGTACGGGCCTATGAGGGCGATCTCGACGCGTACGGCGCGGCGTTACTGGCCGAGCGCGGCGGCCGTGCGGACCGCGGCAGCAGTGCAGATGGCGGCGGCCGTGGTCGCGATACGGCGGGGACGGGCAGCGAAAAGCGGGCGGATGACCGGCGGCTGGCGGCACAGCGGCGCAGCGAACTCGCCCCGCTCAAAAAAGCGATGCAGGCGGCTGAAAAAGGCGTCGATACGCTCAATGCTTTGCTGGTGAAGATCGACACGGCGCTCGGCGACCCCGCGCTTTACGCGCGCGATACGGCGAAGGCGAAGGCATTGACGATCGAGCGTGGGCAATTGTCAAAAAAGCTCGGCGAGGCGGAAGATGCGTGGCTGGCGGCAACCGAGGCCTATGAGACCGCCGAGAAGGCGCTGACTTAGATGCAGGCGATGGTCTGCGCACCGGCGCGGGACCGCAGCCAAACCCGATTTTGCCACCATCGCATGGTTAAGCCCGAGCTAGATAAACTCGGGTGCACGTTGATGTTGTGCCATTCTGGCGCGACCGAATGGGCCCGTCCATCGTGAGGACACTTCGCGCCCAATGGGTCACCGCACTGCTTATATTATCGCTGCCCGTCGAACGGCGCTTGGCCGTGTCGGTGGTCTTCATGGCCGTCGGCGTATCGAGGACCTCACCGCTCCGGTCATCGTGACCGCGCTTGCCGACTGCCGCATCAACCCAGCAATTGTCGACGGCCTGATCCTCGGCAATGCGACGGAGCCATCAAACCCGGCTCGCCTTATCGGGCTGGCTGCTGGTCTGCCCGATACTACCGATGCGATCACGATTAGCCGCCAATGCGCTAGCGGCCTTGATGCGATCATCATGGCTTGTCGCACCATAGAAGTTGGCGATGCGGAAGTGGTCGTGGCGGGTGGTGCCGAAGCGCTATCGACCGCGCCGTGGCGAATCGCGCGGCCAAAGCACCCTCACCAGATGCCGCACTTCATAGGCACGCAACCCACAACGCTTGATGCGGCCGAAGAACCGCAATACTTCGAAGCATCCGAGCGCCTGGCGCGCGAATACCAGTTGACGCGCGATTGCCTCGACCAAGCCGCGTTGGCGTCCCATCACGCTGCGATCAAGGCACGCGAAAACCGGCGGTTCATCGGCGAAATCGTGCCGCTGAAGCAGTCGAGCGAGGAGGCGCGCGATGAACTCGTGCGCGATCTCGAACTCGACGATCTTGCAGCGCTGTCTCCGTTTTCCGGTGATGGGCCGCTGACCTCTGGCAACACGAGCCCGCATGCCGATGGTGCAGCGATCGTCATCGTGGTGTGCGAGCGCATCTGGAGCGACCTCGGCGAACCGAAGGCCTTGCGTTACGTGCGCGGGGCAAGCCTTGGCGTGACCGCCCAGAAGGAGGCCTCAGCTGCGATCATCGCAACCGAACGGTTGATCGAATTGACCCCAGAATTTGAGCCGAGCAAACTTTCATCAATCGAGACGAGCGAGACGTCGTCGGCGCAGGTGTTAGCGTTCGCGCGGCGCTTTGGCGTCAACGCCGATGCGATCAACCGGGCCGGTGGAGCCGTGGCGCGCGGCCACCCATTAGCGGCATCGGGCGCGATCTTGGCGGTTAGGCTTTTTTCCGATTTGGTCCGTCAACCTGGTGACACCAAAACTGGAGACCGCGGCTTGGCCACGCTGTCGGCGATCGGCGGCCTCGGATCAGCTGCCCTATTTGAAGCCACCTGATCGGGACCTTAGCCGCGTACGGTTTGTTGGAACCAGGTTTGTAGCCGCGCTGCCGCCTCGGTCATGTCGGCGGTCGATCGGGCGTAGGAGAAGCGGATGAACCGTCCGCCGCGTACCGGGTCGAAATCGATGCCCGGCGTGACAGCGACGCCGGTTTCATCGAGAATACGGGCCGCAAGTTCGCGGCTTGATGGTGCGCCTGTCCTTGCCAGTACGTCAGTGACGTCGGCGTAGAGGTAGAATGCTCCATCGGATGGAACCAGCGAGGTAAACCCAGCCTTGGGCAATTCGGCCAACAGCAGGTCGCGGTTTGCGGCATAAACGCCGATGTTGGCCTGCAACTCGTCGTGCGCGTCGAAGGCTGCGAACGCTGCGGCCTGCGACACCGACGGCGGGGAGATGAACAAGTTCTGCGCCAGCCGCTCGATCGTGCGGACCAGGCGATCGGGTACGACCATCCAGCCGATACGCCAGCCGGTCATGGAAAAATACTTCGAGAACGAGTTGATGACGATGGCATCGGTTGACGTGGCGATAGCGGTTGCGGGCGCCGCACCGAATGTCAGCCCATGGTAGATTTCATCTGACACGAACCACATGCTGTTGCGCTCCGCGGTCGCAATCAGGTCGGCTAGGCGCGCTGCGCCGATCATGGTGCCGGTCGGGTTCGATGGGCTTGCAATCAGCAGGCCGCGGACGCGGTGGCCCTCCCGCGTGAGCGACGCCGTCGTTGCGACAATGCTGTCGGTTGAGGGCATCCAGCGATCGGCTGGTCCAGTTTCGATCAGATGCGGGCGGCAACCGAGGGCTGAGAGAATGTGGCGATAACAGGGGTAGCCAGGAGAGGGTAGCAAGACGCTATCGCCAGCATCGAACAGCGCGAGGAAGGCCAATACGAAACCGGCCGAGGACCCGGTTGTGACGACGATGCGGCGAGCGGGAACAGTGACGCCATAGAACTCAAGGTAATGCGCTGCGATCCGCTCTCGAAGCGCGTCGTTGCCGAGGGCCTGCGTGTAGCCCAAGGTTTCACCATCGATGGCCCGTTTTGCGGCCTGACGGGCTAGTTGTGGCGCGGGCGTTGCCGGTTGGCCGACTTCCATGTGGATGATTGACCGGCCTGCCGCTTCTAAGCTGGTTGCGGCCCTCATCACGTCCATCACGACAAAACTGTCGATTTCTGAACGGTTTGCAGCGGCCAGCACTGCTGCAAGCGAAGCCCCGTCTGCTGCCATTGCCGATCCCGCTGTTACGTCGTGTCACGTCATGCCGCGTCATATCGCGGTTTGAGGACGCTGCATGATGCAATCGTCCAGGGTGCAGGTCGATCGCCGAAGCATTAACTCGCGTGGTGCCCGACGTGAAGGCTAACATCCGGGCTTCGGAGCGTGCTCGAACCAACGCCCTAACCGCAATTCGATTGCAATGATTTAAGTCGTCTTGCCGCATTTTCGCCGTGCCAACCTTTGACCTCTTAGCGCTTGCGCACGTCGCTTGATACAGAACGCCGTGACGGACCTCTGCGATTGCTTTAGGTACAGCGTTGCGGGCGGTGTGCCGCGACGGCCTCGCAATGGAGCCCCGACGACGCCCATGGCAAGTAACCTGACTGCCTTCCTAGCTGCGGCCATACTTGCGGGGTCGCTCGCTCCGACATCGGCCGCCGCCCAAGGCCTGCCACTGATCCGCGACAGCGAGATTGAAGCGCTTTTGGCTGATTACGCGCGGCCGATTTTCAAAGCCGGTTCGCTCGGTGGCGACCGCATCACGATGCGTATCGTCAAACAGGACGATTTCAACGCCTTTGTCGTCGACGGCCGCAACGTGTTCATCAACACTGGGTCACTGATGATTGCCGATACGCCCAATCAGGTGATCGGGGTCATCGCGCATGAGACGGGGCACATCATCGGCGGTCATCTCGCAGCATTACGGGCGCGGATCGCCAAGGATCAGACGCGGGCGCTGATCGCCAACATTCTCGGCATTGGCCTGATTATCGCAGGCGGCGCGGGGGGGAATCGCGAAGTTGGCGGGGCCGGCCAAGGCGTTCTGCTGGGCGGTACTGAACTCATTCAACGGGGCCTGTTGGCGGAGCGTCGCCAACAGGAATCGGCGGCGGACCAGTCGGGCTTGAAGTTGCTTGAGGCGACGCGTCAGTCCGGTCGCGGGATGGTTGAAACGTTCGAGCGGTTTGCGCAGCAGGAATACATTTCCGATTCGCAAAAAGATTCGTTCGTTCGCAGCCACCCTGTCGCGACTGAGCGGCTTTCGAGATTGCGGAACTTGGTCGAGAAAAGCTCGCACTACGAGGTCAAAGACAGCGCCGAACTGCAACTGCGCCATGATCTGATGCGCGCCAAGCTGTCGGGGTATCTTGAGAGCCCGAGCACGGTGAATAATCGCTATCCAGCGACAATTACGACGTTACCGGCGCGATATGCACGCGCGCTGGCGAAATTTTTCAAGGGCGGCTCGGGCGCGGTCGAAGCTGCGGTTGCCGATCTTGATGGCCTGATCCGCGATCGACCGCAGAGCCCTTGGTTTCATGAGGTAAAAGGGGATCTGCTATCGCGATCCGGGCGCAAGGCCGAAGCGGTCGCGCCGTTGCGGCAAGCGTTGAAGCTTGCGCCTGATGCTAATCTCATCCGCGTGCAACTCGCCGATTGTTTGCAGTCGTCGGGAGATCCGACGTCGTTTAACGAGGCGGTCGAACTATTGCGTAAGTCGCTGGCCGAGGACCAGAACCCGCGTGCCTACCGT
Organism: Hyphomicrobiales bacterium; assembly: GCA_038329675.1. Taxonomy (GTDB): domain Bacteria; phylum Pseudomonadota; class Alphaproteobacteria; order Rhizobiales; family Hyphomicrobiaceae; genus JANXVY01. The sequence goes on from JBBQNE010000014.1 coordinate 20,865, forward strand.
TTGCTTGCCAATGCGCACTATAAACAGGGCAAGGGTCCCGAAGCCGATTCGTCCATGGCGCAGGCCTCGTTTCTCGAAGGCGACTTGAAACAGGCGCAAATTTTTGCGAAGCGCGCCCAGACCCGGTTGCAACCAGGCACGCCTGACTGGATCAAAACAGACGACATCATCAATTACAAACCGCCGCAAAGCTGACGGCGAGGAGCATCTATGAAACCCGTGACGTTTGCTGCCATCGCGTCAGCTGCCGTATTACTCGCCATTTTCCTGGTGCCATTGACGAAGCCGCAAGCTGATAACACGGCAGCTGTGCCGCTAGCGACGGCAGCTGGCGATACTGCTACCAGTCGATTTTCGGGCGCGGACAAAGCGGCCATCGAAAAGATCGTGAAAGACTACCTGATTGAAAATCCTGAAGTTTTCTTGGAAATTCAGGCAGCGCTCGAAGCCAAGATGGAAAAGCAACAGGCTGAAAAGTTTAAGGCTGCGTTGGCTGAAAACGCTAAAGACATCTATCGGCGGGTCGAGGCCCCGGTCGCTGGCAACGTGAACGGCGATATCACCGTGACCGAGTTCTTCGATTACAATTGCGGCTATTGCAAAAAGAGCCTGACCGACATTCAGGCGTTGATCGCTTCCGACAACAAGGTCCGGGTTGTGTTGAAAGAATTGCCGATCCTGTCGCAAGACAGCATGGATGCTGCCAAGATTGCGCTCGCCGCCAAGCAGCAGGGCAAATATTGGGAAGTTCATTCAGCTTTGCTTGAGCAAAAGGGCCGGGCCACCGGCGAAAGCGCCTTGGCGGTCGCGACCAAGCTCGGGCTCGATACGGCTAAGTTGAAAGTCGACGCCGAGGGCGAGGCCGTCAAGGCCGAAATCGACGCGGTGCGTAAACTTGCCCAGAAGATGGGGATCGAAGGCACACCGCACTTCTTGGTCGGCGACCGCTCTATCGCGGGCGTGCCGCCTGATCTCAAGAACAAACTGGCGGCCAGCATCGCCGATTTGCGAAAAGCTGGCTGCACCTACTGCTGATCACCAGCCTGGTTGGCGGTTTGAGGCCGGGCCGTCGGCGGCGCAACGTATGGACGGGAATATGGAACAGCCGGCGCCCGTGTTTGAGCTGCCGGCTGTCATTGTGTCGGGTTCTGCTCAGGCGCTACGAACAATCCCTACATTCATCGGCTGAAACAGAACCCAGCTGGTTCGCGTCAGAGCCTACTTGGAGGCCCTTGAGGCTTGATCATAAACAGCAATTTCGATAGCCACGGCATTGACGTCGTGCGACGGCGGCGCACGGGCGGCCGCTGTTGCTTCCTTTTGCCCAACAACGCAACGCCCCCGAGATGATTGTTCATCGTCATAGGCCACTCCATGGGTCATGGAATGCCAGTCGCGATCGGCCGTAGCCGTGTTTGATCGGCCATCGCACGCGGAGTCGCGGGCTTCTGGTCGAGTGAACACGGTTTGGCTTTGCGAGACTGGCGGGAGAAGACCGGATCGAAGTCGCCACCCGGATTGGACGGGACGGATGATCGAAGCAGCCCGGTCCAGGTCTGCTGCGGTCCGTTGGTCCAGCGGAGAACGTCTCCGCGAGTGGTTGAGAGAGGACAAGCGTTGCCCTTCCGCTCTAAACGCGCGCACTGGCAACGCTTAAGCCGCCGAGGATCGCTCCCTATTTAGCAAGGTATGCGATTCGCATGACCGATCTGTGTATGGCCAAACCGAAACAGTGGCGCTTATACGCCACAGTCTTTTTTTGCAGTTTTCGCAGCGTTCTTGTCCATAGCCGATGTCTGACCTGATCGGCAGTTCGGCCGCGGTGATCCGACGTCATTTCTGGCTCGGACTTGGCACCCACGTTGGCTGATCCAACGCAGGTGCTATCGCATCATGACACGGCACATCGCCATTGACTGTCCGGGGCTACTTCGCGCGAATGTTGAGGGCGGTGCGGCGGTTTTTAGCTCGGCCCTCAGGCGTGGTGTTATCGCCGATCGCGAACTGATCGCCGTACCCCTGCGCTTCAATTCGATCAGCTGTGACGCCGAGCTTGACGAGTTCTTCTGCGACGCGCTTGGCGCGCGTGTCCGATAGCTTGAGGTTGGCGGCCGGGTCGCCTTGATTGTCGGTGTAGCCGCCGATTTTAATTTTGGCTGCAGGATAAGACTTTAGGATCGCTCCGAGCGCGTCGAGCTGAGCCCGTGAGGCGGCCGTCACCTCGCTCGACCCGGTTTCAAAGCCAAGGCGGTCAAAGTCAAACCACAACCCCTTGTCGATGATCGAGGTCGAGGTGACGAATTCGATCAGCTTTTGCTCGACGCCGTTTTTAGCGACCTCGATCGTCTGACCGTTTGGCAGCGCGTACTTTAGCGCCCCGCCAAGGGTCGGTTGACCAATAAGTGGGGCCGTACTGGCTGGTTTTGCCGCGACTGGAGCAGGCGCCGGTGCCGGTGTCGGGGTGGGAGCGGTGACGGCTGCCACGGGCTTGGGCGGCGCGCCAACAAAGGCATCCCGTCCGCCGCCGAATGCCCAATACCATGACAGTCCGATCAGAGCGAGCATCAACGCGATCATCATCAGCGGGAAGATCGTCGGCGCTTCCGTATCTTCGCGCGTCAAGCGTTCGACGGCGGGCGCGGCAGCCATTGGCGCCGCTGCGGCTTTTGCCGTTGCGAGGACGGTTGCGACCGGGGCCGGTGAGACGGGCGCTGGAACAACGGCGGCTGGAACGACGGGCGCTGAAGCGGCCAGATTAGCAACAGCGGGTGCGGGTGTAGCTGCGGCCGCTGGGGCCACGGTTGAGGAGACTGCCGGTTTTGCTGCGGCCGATGCCGCGATCGCCGTTGCAGCCGTTGCAGCGGCAATCGTACTAGCTGCGCTCGACACCGTTGGTGAATCTGGTGCGGTTAATTTAGCTGCCGCGACCGCTGCAGCAGGCTTGACGATGGGGGCACCCGCAGCTGCCGCCGCAGCGACCTGCGCTGCCGCTGGTGCGGCCAGATCGGCGAACCCATACATCGCCCGCAACGGTGCGGGCATGGCCTGTCCTATCAAGTTCCGGTCCTGGTTCAGCAAGCTTGCAACGCTCGCCGCGGTCGGAGTTGGGCCGAGTTTGGTGCGGATCGCGGCTAGCGCCATCGGGGCGGCCAGCGTCATCAGCCCCGCAGCTGCCTTGCCGCTGATGCCGGTGGCAGACGCGAGGGCCATAATCGAGCTTGCCTGATTGCCGCCAAAAACTTGGCCCATCAAACGGTTGCCGAGAATTTGCAACGGTGATGATGCGACCCCGCCGGTCAACATCCCGGCAATATTCGAAAACATGCCAGCGTCGGGCACGACGGCGCCGGCAAGGCTGGCGATCTGGGTCATGACGCCAGCGTCGTTGCTTTTTTGCATCGCGCCGCCGAGGATCGAGGTCACAGCTGCGCCGAGCGCACCGGAGGCCTGCTTGTCGTTCAGGCCCAGGGTTGAGGTCGCTGCCGCGATCATTGCGGGGGTCGCAAAGCCTTGAACCGCTTCTAAAATATTGCCCGACATCGAACTGTCCCTCCTGACGCACACCCGTGATCATGATGCCCGGCGCCATCGGGAGCCAGGGTCAACTACCACTGGCTGTTTAGCGACTATGTAGCTGGTCGGCAATTCGTGTCCGGGGCGAAACTCCGCCGCGAATTCGGTCTAAGCCATTGCATTGAGCCGAATGACAGCGCTGGGGCGTGGCGTGTTAGTTCGGACCGCGCAGCCGAACGTGGCTCACCGGTTGGCCTGTCTCGAGATCGATGATCACAATGCCTTCGCCGCCTGGTGCCTCGTAGTGCAGGGACATGACCGTGCCGGATAGAGTGTGACTTTTGAGCCGCGCATCAGGTGGAAGCTGGACCGCAACATCGGCGGTCAAACGGACCGCTCGGGGAAGAGCCGCCTGATCGCCAGTTGTCGACACGATTGGCGATGGCGGTGGTGAAGACCGGGCGGTATCGCGCGTCATCAGATAGCCGATCCGGAGGATCACTGCCATTAATAGGGCGATCAGCACGACGCCCATTGCCATGACTGCAAGTCGCAGTTGGCGGATGTTTTTGGGATCATCGGAGCGCGGCCGGAACAGTTCGAATAACGGCGCATCTTCGTCGTCGGCACGTGCGGAGACGGCCTCGGTCGTTTCGTTTGAAACGGAGGTCGCGAGCCGAGGGGGCGGCATCCGCGGCGATATCGGTGCCCCTAACATGGGCTCTTTCACTTGCTCGTTCACGGTTGCGGGCTCTCGCACAACCGCTGGTCGAGCCGCTTGTCCCGCCCCTGGGCTTTGCGCCAGCTGCTCTTCGGGTAGCCCGTAGGGTATGGCCGTTGTTGCGTGATCATTGAACGTTGCTGCCGCCGTGTCAGACCGTTTGGACATTCCTCGCGCGGACGCCTTCCGTGATGTGATAGTCTGTAAGCTTACGCGGCGTCCTCCGCATCGCATAACGCATAGTGTAACAATGGCCTCTGCCACCAGTCGAAAATCCGTTTCTGCCGCCGCAACCGGCCCACAGCTGCCGTTGAGTGACCCGCCGTCGGGTGATGCGCCGTCCAGCAACCTACCGTATGAGGCCAGTGAGCCGACGTTCGGGGTTGATCTGCAACATGAGTTTATGGTTGCGCCCGACCAAGCTGGCAATCGCGTTGACCGCTTTCTCGCAGCAGCGCTTGACGGGCTCAGCCGTTCGCGGATCCAGGCGCTGATCGCCAGCGGTCAAGCGCGGCTTAATGGGGCGCCGTTGCTTGACGCTGGTCACAAGCTTAAACCGGGCGAGACGATTGTAATCGCCGTGCCGCCGCCAACGATTGCCGAGCCTGCGGGCGAGGACCTGCCGCTGGTCATCGTCTACGAGGACGATGCACTGATTGTCATCGATAAGCCTGCTGGGCTCGTCGTACACCCCTCAGCCGGGCACGAGGGTGGAACGCTGGTGAACGCGCTGATTGCCCACTGCGGCGATAGCTTGTCGGGGATTGGCGGCGTCAAGCGGCCGGGGATTGTGCACCGCCTCGATAAAGATACGACCGGTCTGATCGTCGTTGCCAAAACCGACACGGCACATGCCGGTTTGGCCGAACAGTTTGCCGCGCACGGGCGCGATGGACGGCTGCAACGGGAATACGTTGCAATCGTTTGGGGGGCGTTGCCAGCCATCACGGGGACAATCGATGCGCCGTTAGCGCGTAGCCAAGTTAACCGCACCCGGATGCAGGTCGTGCCCAAGGGATCGCGGTCGCGGATTGGCCGCGGCGGAACGTGGATTGACGAGGACGACCTGGCGGCGGAGGAGGCCAGTCAAGTGTTTGACGGCGGGCTGCGGGCGGGCGGACCGCGCATGCCGCGCGAGGCGATCACGCATTACCGCGTCGAAGAGACGTTCATGCGCGAAGCCATGAGAGATGCACCGCGCGATCACTCAAAAGGCGCAAACCGCCCGATCGTGCCACTGGCCGCCCAACTCCGCGTTGCCCTTGAAACCGGTCGCACGCACCAAATACGCGTGCACATGGCCCACATTGGCCATCCAGTGTTGGGCGATACGACGTATGGTGCTGGCTTCAAATCGAGCGAGCGGCGTCTTGATGACCGTCAAGCTGCAGCTTTAGCTGAGCTTGGGCGACAGGCGCTGCACGCGACCGTGCTCGGTTTCGAGCACCCGGTGACCGGCGAAACGCTGCGGTTTGAAAGTCCGCCACCATCCGATATGGCAGCCCTGGCGGATGCGCTACGGGGCGGGCCAGCCGTTGTGGCGGCATCTGCGGCTCCGCGCAGCCGTAAAAAAATTTCGGTGACAAAAGGCATTGTCCACCCGCAACGAAAAGGCGGCGGATCCGTTGAAGATAGAGACGCGGCCGATGACAACAGCCTCGACGTCGATTGATCCGAACACGACTTCGCCGCATATCGACACTTACATAATCACGAATTGTAGCAAGCTGAAATAATTGTAACAATTCTAGTGCTCACTTGAAAACTAGTTCATAAATGCTGAACTAATGGACAAGATCGTAGGAATTGCGCACATGCCTCTTGGCCTTGCCCGCCATGCAGGACTGGCGGGGTCTTAGGCGGCAAGCAAAAAGGAGCTCTAGGGAGACGTCCAATGGCCATTAAATCGTCTATGCCGGCCATCGCCGATGGGTCGATGGGACTGGCGCGCTACCTTCAAGAAATCCGCAAGTTTCCGCTGCTGGAACCGTCGGAAGAATTCATCCTCGCCAAGAAATGGCAGGACCACGGCGACCCTCAATCGGCTGAACGGCTGGTGACGTCGCATCTACGGCTCGTTGCCCGGATCGCGATGGGTTATCGCGGGTACGGCTTGCCCGTGTCAGAGATCATCTCCGAGGGCAACGTTGGCTTGATGCAAGCCGTCAAACGGTTTGAGCCAGACAAGGGTTTCCGGCTGTCGACTTATGCGATGTGGTGGATCCGCGCGTCGATCCAAGAATACATCCTGCGGTCATGGAGCCTTGTGAAGATGGGGACCACTGCTGCTCAAAAGAAGCTGTTCTTCAACCTGCGCCGAACAAAAGCGCAGATGCAGGCCCTCGAAGAGGGCGATCTACGACCAGAAAACGTCAAAGCGATCGCAACGAAACTTGGCGTTTCGGAAGATGACGTGGTGTCGATGAACCGGCGTCTGGGCGGTGACACGTCCTTAAACGCGCCGATCCGTGCCGACGTTGAAGGTGGTGAATGGCAAGATTGGCTCGTCGACGACACGCCGGGCCAGGAAGAATTGTTGCTCGACACCGAAGAGCGCGTTCAACGCCGGGATATGCTGACGGGGGCGCTGCAAGTTCTGAATGATCGTGAACGCCGCATCTTTGAGGCCCGTCGACTCGCGGACGAGCCGGTGACGCTCGAAGAGCTGTCTGCAGAATTTAACGTCAGTCGTGAGCGGATCCGGCAAATCGAGGTACGAGCGTTCGAAAAAGTGCAAACGGCGGTGAAGGCAGCCGCCGTCGAGATGCAAAAGCCACGCGCGCGCGCCGCAATCACATCGACGCGCTAGGTCGCGGACGGATTTAACCGCATCCAAAGTCGTATGGAAGCGAGCTTCACTGACACCATTCAGTTTGAGTTGTGCCAGTCGAAACGCGTCGCCACCGAACGGAAGCGCCGAGTGCGGTAAAAGAAGCGTTCGACATGGTTGCGGAGCTTATAGACCTGCGGGCTAAACGCTGAAGGATCGACCCGGTTGTCGAGTGGCCGGATATTAGCGTAGGCGCTCTGATTAGCGAGTTTGGGCCAGCGAGGCGTAGTTGTTGTTGAGCGCGATCGGGGGCCTATGGCCGTCTACGATAGCGGGGATCTGCCGGAGATATTGTTCAGCGCACCGCAGATAGGCCCGCGACGCGCTAGCGTTGGTCACTTGGGCAATTGCATACCCCGACCGTCTGGCGTTGTGTCATCGACCACGCCAACCGTCGACGCCGGCCAATGCGCCTGGATGATCCCCATCATCCCTTTGCCATGCGGCCCGGCGAAGTCTTTGCCCAACTCCGTTAGCGCGTTCAACCAGCCGACCGGGACCGCGCCTGCCTGAATGAGCCGCTGGATCGCGGCGTCCTCGGCGAGCTTGCTGTTGGTGCTCGATACGTCGACAACTACAAACGCGTTGTAGCCGTTGCGAAGGAGGTCGAGCGACGTGTGCAGTGTGCAGTGTGCAGTTATCGATGGAGATCCCGCCGATGACGACATTTTGGCGTCCTGTGGATTTGAGCCAGCTTGCAAATTCTTGCGTGTAGGCCGACGGCGTTGATCGAGGAGCGAAGGTCCTGCCGCCCGTGCCGATCAGCGCTTTGATCTCTGGCAAGAATGTTCCGTAGTAGTCGTTTTCTTTACCGACAACGGCCGTTGGCATCTCGAACAACGTGCTGAACTTAGCAAATGCCGCAATGTTGTTGCGATATTATTTCCCTGGGATGGCTCCGTTGTTAAGCAGCCCGCGCCACTCGCCGTCAGGACCTGGAGAGTGCAACTGCGTTGCGAAAGTACTACAAGATGAGACGCTACATCTCATTTTTGGAACTTAAAATGAACCCTCGTGATCTCTTGCTGTTGGATGCGATCATGAGCGAAGGCAGCATAACCGAAGCTGCGCGAAAGCTCGGTGAACCCAAAGCAACGATCAGTCGACGTCTCCAACGTTTAGAGAAGGCCGTAGGGTCGCCTCTTTTCGATCGGACGTCACGGAGGCTGCGGCCGACCCCTCTGGGGCTGAGCCTCGCTGGCCCAGCGGCGGCAATCCGGGTGGCGTTGGCAGGCGCTCAATCCGTTGCCGATGCGGCAAGGGGCGGAAATGGCGGCAGTCTGAGAATTGCATCGCCATTTATATTCGGGCGGTTGGTGCTCGCCCCATTTGTGGGACGGTTTATTGCCGATCACGAGGACATCAAGATCACCTTGAGGTTTGCCAACGAGCTTGTTGACCCTCTTCGGGACGAATTCGATATCGCAATTCAAACTTCTGAGCCCAAGGCACCCTACTTAGTTCGCACGAAGCTCGGCACCGCTGATCTAAAGCTGTACGCGTCGCCACCTATTGCGGCTTCTATCAAGCACGCGAGCGACTTGAAGACGCATAAAGTCATCAAGACTTCAAACGAAGTCAGCAACGAACTGATCCTTCATTTGAATGACGGCCACCGCACTTGGCAGGTGGAATTGCCCGTTGTCTGCACCGTCAATGATCCCGCGGCCGCCTGCCAGATCGCGTCAACTACAACAGCCGTTGCAGCCTTGCCTGAATTCATCGCCAAATGCTTCATCGCAAGCGGTGATCTGATGCCCATCTTGCCCAACATTCGGGTAGGCAAAGTGGCAATCTTCGCAGCGACACCTCCAGGTCGGCTTGCAGTCCCGCGCGTGCGATCATTCTTAACCGGGCTGAAGAAGGAACTGGCCGACACGCGCTTCATGCAATCCTGATTTGCGATTTAGCTTCTGGGCTCAACGCGTCGTCGTCTGCATCGAACGGCAGCGGACAGGAAAGCCTTCTGCCATGCACGTCTCTGCGATTTGCCCTACGGCTTAAGATGATGACTGACGTCGCTGCGGCATTTCTGTTCTCGACGATCGCCTCTTCGACATTTTTGCCCGCAAAGGCCCTTATGACAGCCATTGGTCGCCATTTTGCCAAATCGAGGAGCGTAACCTGGTCGCCACCTGGCCGCTGACTAAGTTCAGGCACGATTAAGCCCCGGACGTGCATAGGTCGGTCAGAGCACTTACGTTGCGATCGAACGCCAACGTTGAGGCCTATTTCCAGGCGCTCGGAACCTTGGTATGCAGTGCTGCGACAAAAAAATTCAAACCAACAAACGTCCTGGGGAAACCAATGGTCAAATTCGCAGCCGTGATGATCACGACTTTTACGCTAGCTGCTGCGGTCGCCGTGCCTGGCGCGTCCGCTGCCGATAAGAAGAGCGATAAAGCCGCCGCCAAGTTGTGTGCTCAGATTAAAGCGGTCGACGATGATACCGATGGCCAGCTTGACCTTGCCGAAGCCAAGGCTGCCGCCGAAAGGGTTTTTAAGAAGATCAACAAAGACGGCGATAAGACGCTTGAGCTCAAGGAAGTCCGCGGGCGGCTAACGGCGAAAGAATTCAGCGCGGCCAACTCCGATAAGGACAAGACGCTTGAGTTGCCCGAGTGGCTGGCGCTGACGGAAGCCCGCTTCAAGGCCGCAAATCCGGACGGGGATCAAACGCTTGAGTGCAAAGAACTCAGCGGTGCCAAGGGCAAGGCGTTTCTGAAGCTCGTGCGCTAGAAAAGCTGCGGTTCCGTAGCGCAACTTACCATCACTTAGTCGGCGCAGCTCGAAGGCGCCGACGTCGGTTTTCTAGGCTTTAAGCGCACGCTGACCGTATCGGCGATACGACGTCTGTCGTCGCGATGGGTCAATAGACGCCGGTGCGTAGTTCACCAATGGCGGCGGGGCTATTTGCAACAGGTCGCTGCGCCGGCTTTGGTGCTGGAGCTTTCACCGCCTCAGGGGACGGCGGCGTGGCTTTATTCAACACCACTGGTGCTGCCGTCGTAGACTTGGTCGCCGCCGACGGGGGCGCTTTTGTCGTCGGCTTTAATGGTGCCTTTGTCGGTGCAGGCGGTGTAGCTGTCGGCGCCGTCGCCGTTGTCTGCGCTTTCGCCTTGTTGATGCTCGAAGTCGTCAGCGGCCCCACATCTTTGGTGCTGCCTGCGCCGAAAGCTGGCGCTTGCGTCAGTGGGATCGTTGAGCACGGCGTCTCGCAAGTGGTATCGTTGGATATAATTGGCGTTGCCGGGATCGGTTTTTCGACGATCACGTCGGGCGGCAGTAGCGGCTTTTCATAAACGTTTGCATCTTCGAAGCGCAGTTCTTGAATTCGGCGGCGCATTTCGTTGGTCGCGGCGCGCGCCTGGAACTTGTCGCCGACGATCTTCGGCGAGATCAAAACGATAAGTTCGGTTCGTGCGTTTATGTCGGTCGTGCGGCCAAATGCGCCGCCGATAAAGGGCAGTTCAGACAGAATTGGCAGGCCCGCTCGGCCGACGTTACCTTGCGTCGAAAACAGTCCGCCGAGCACGATGGTTTCGCCGTTCTCAACAGTGACGGAGCTCGCCAACTTACGTTGTGAAATCGTTGGCGTCAGCGTTGGATCGGCCTGACGTTTTACACTCGACACTTCCTGCACGATGTCGAGCTGGACCGAACCTGATGAATTGATCCGCGGGGTCACTTCGAAAATCACGCCCGTATCCCGCAGTTCGATCGTGTTGACGATGACCTGGTTGCCTTGAAGCGGGTCGCTGCTGGATTGCGTTGCGATCGGCACCTGATCACCAACGACCAAGCGCGCCGACTGGTTGTTCAACACCATGACGTTGGGTGCAGACACGACGTTGACGTGCGTCACGTCGTTCAGGGCATCGATCACAACCTTGGCTGGCGCATCAAGTGTCAGGCCGAACCCAGGCGAGGTGGGCGCAACGCCGCCAAAGTTGCCGTTTGTTAGTGCGGCCTGAATTGGCAGACCCTTGATCGACCCCTGAAGGAAATACTGCACGCCGTAGCGCAGATCGTCATTCAAGCCGACTTCGACAATCGTCGCTTCAACCAGAACTTGCTTGGGCGGGATATCGACGGTTCGCAAAACATTCTTGACTTTCTCGTACTCGGCTTCGGTCGCATAGATAAGCAGCGTGTTGGTCGGCTCATTCGCGATGATCCGCATGGATGTTGGCAGTGCGCCTTCTCCGCCCTGCGCGCCACCGCCACCACCGTTAAACGGCAACGTGAGGGAGCCCGATGCGCCGAGCGTCGCCCCACTTGGAGGCGCTGGCAGTGCCGGGGCAGCGGGGGTTGGTGCGGCGCCTGTGGCCGCGGCAATGGAGGCCGTCGCGGATCCGTTGGTCGACAAAGAGCGGTTGGAATTTGACGGGGAAGAACCCGCACGCGGTCGGCTTAGACCGCCGCTGCCTGGCCGGTTGGAGAGAGCGGCGACCTCACCGTCACTCGCGGCAGTGACACCGAATACTTTACCAAGGATCGGCGCGACTTGCGACGCTTGCGCGTATCGCATCTGGTGGCTGAACAGTTGCAACTTTTGCCCGCCTGCGGCCTCCAGACGTTTGACCCACCCGCGTGCGGTCTCCAGTGCTTCTGGCGTTTTGGCGACGGCGAGAAGTGAGTTTCCAGATTCGATCGGCATGAACTTGACGAGTTGTTCGCCGACGTTTTCGTTGCGCAATACCTCAGTGAGGCTCTTGGTCATCGCCTCGATCGGCATCGATGTGATCTTGAACACGGCGACTGAGCGGTTCGACAACCAATCGACGTCAAAGGTTCGGATCGTTTCCATCCAGGCGTCGTGGTCTGCGCCTGAGCCTGCGAGCACCACAACGTTGCGCGCCTGGTCGACACGGACCATGCCGTCTTTTGACATTATCGGCTTTAAGATTTCAGACATCTCGGCAGCAGCGATATGGCGTAACTGAACAGCGCGGGTCATGAAACCAGCGACCGATCCGCGTGAGGCTGGGACGATCGCATTCGGCCCATCGGGTAGCGCTTGACCCTTTGGAATAATGTGGTGGACGCCATTTCGAACGACCAGCACCGCGCCGGCTTGTTGCAACCCGGTCTCCAGTAACCGTAGCGCGTCTTGAGGCGGCACGGGCTTGCCGGTCTTAATCGTGATCTTGCCGTCGACTTTTGGGTCAATCGCGTATGTCGTCTGTAGGACGTCGTCGAGGATGACCTTGGCGGCCTCCTTCACGTCGACGCCGTCAAAGCTGACGGTGATATTGCCACTGCTGGCGTACGTTAAGCCGGGATGCGGTGCCGCTAGCGTTCCGCCGCCCGAATAGATAACCGATTTCCCGCGGCCGTTGTCGACGCCAACGGGCCCGTTGATCGCGCTCGTTTCGTCGACCGATGGCGCCGTTTCGTGCTGGCCGCCGATGTTTCGCATTTGCCAATCGGTCAGCGGTTCTCGGAACCGCCCGGTGTCTGGACCAGCGCATCCCGCGATGGCGAGCGTCATCATCGCTATAACGTGGCGAAACATCGGGCCGGAGCTCCAGGCGCGGGGCGGAAAGTCGACGGGACTGCAAGACTGGGATGCAAACGGGTTGATGCAAAACGGTTTGACTCAAAGGGGGCGGATGCAACTTGATGTTCCACACATGGCCGCGACTGGCGGCGCGCAAATCTGCGCTGACCTTCTTGGCTAGGCTGCGTCGGTAAACAGGATGTAAAGGATCGTCCCGCAGCGCTTAGATCGTCCAAGCTTCGTGATCTTTGTTTGTGCCCCTCAAGCGCGAATAAGACCGCGGCAGTCGGTCAGCCGACATGATTTCGCCCGAACCCTGCGACTCTGCGGTCGATTTCCACATTTGTGTGGGCGGGAATGTTGGCGGTGAGCTGCGAATCGAACCCTAGTTGGCGTTCCAGTAATCGCGGATGAAACCGCGGCCACCGCCATATGGAGCACCAATTTCATGGCCAATTTCACGACCCATATTGCGGTTGGCACCGTGGTGTCTGGTGCGCTTGCAACCATCACGCTGGGCGCCAATGTCATCAACCATGGTAGCCTTGTGGCGGTCACGATGGCTGGCGTCGTTGGTTCGATTTTGCCAGACATCGACCTCAAGGAAAGCCGCCCCAGCCGGGCGCTATTTGCCGGCCTGGGCATCTTTTTTTCTTTTGCCGTCTTGTTTTGCGCATCGCCTAGCTATTCGCTCGTTGAATTATGGATCCTTTGGCTCGGTACCTTGGTTGGCGTCCGTTACGGGGTCCATGCCGTTTTTCACCGTATCGCCGTCCACCGCGGCGTGTGGCATTCACTTCTTGCCGCTGTGTTCTGCGGATTGCTGACGTCGCTTGTGTTCAAATACATTCTGGGCACGCCCGATGGCATTGCGTGGCTCGGCGCCGCATTTTTGGTCGTTGGGTACGTGACACACCTGATCCTCGACGAGCTATACTCCGTCGACGTGATGGACACGCGTATCAAGGCCTCTTTTGGAACAGCTCTCAAGCTGGTCGATTACAACCAGTGGCGCCACTCGATTGCCATGGCAGTCCTAGCGATTGGCGCGGCGGCTGTCGCACCGCCTTACGACACCTTTACCAAAGGGCTGTCGTCGGAGCAGATGTGGGCCGGGTTGCGGGATCGGATGTTGCCGAAGGACGCATGGTTTGGCGTGGTCGATATTGAGCGCCGAACGCTGACGACGGATCGTTCAGCGGTTCCAGCTACAAGCACACCGCAACCGCCCGCAAGTCAGGCGGCTTCGGGGGCATCGCTTCCAGCGCTGGCAACAACGGGATCACTACCGCCACGCGCAAATCCGTTCCGGACGATTGCAACGGATGAGTTACCCAATGCGAAACCCTGATGTTAAGACTTTGCGGAGACGCGGCGCTTCTGCTTAGTCGCCAAGGCGGGCTCGGTGATCGCCTGGCTGGCATTGAGGCCAGCTAGGTACATCGTCAGAAAATCATCGACCAGGCTCGCCGCATCAGCGGTGGTCACGTGCGAAAGCTTGTTTGCCGTTGCAAGCGTCGAGATGCCGTGCAGCCCGGACCATAACACGGCGGTCGCTCGGCGTACGTGGGCCTCGTCTGGCCCTGCCAGGGGTTCCACCACGCGCTCGACGGCGGCGACAACGGCCCTAATCCGCTGTTGAAAGTCCGCTGGTAAGTTTGCGCGTGAGGCTGGAACATGCTCCATCAGCAAGTTCCAAAGCTGCGGTTTTTCCAGGCTGAACTGAAGGTAGACTTTTGCGAGTGCCGTTAGGCGCTTTTCGGTATCCGTGTTTGCTGGAAGCGCATTGATCCGAGCGGCCAAGTCTACCAACATTCGTGTCTCGATCGTGAAGATCAAGTCATCTAAGTCGCGGAACACATTGTAGATCGTGCCTGGAGAATAATTGATCTTCCGGGCGATTTCCCGCGCCGACAGTCCAGATAGGCCGCGCTCTACGATGAGACTGGTCGCGGCTGATACGATCAGCTCCCGCAACTGGTCTGGCGTGTGCGACGAACGGCGACCCATGCTGTTCCGGCGTGAGCCGCTCCTGTTGTGCTGATCCTGAGTATAGGGAGCACGAGGAGAGCGCTGACAACCCAACGCGATTGGAACATCAAATTATCCAGAACGGCGAAGGTCGGTCCGTGTACGGTGGCTTTGTGTTGGCCAGGTTGATGATCAGCCGTTCAAACGCTCGTTCATTCGCAGTTTGAGATACAGTTGTTCCCAAGATAATCCACGCAAAAGTCGCGCGGCGCATGGTTCGATTCCGTCGTCCAATTCAGTTGCGACGACGTGATGCCGGGGGCTGTGACGCCAAACAGGGTCGAATATGTGTAGGTCGACGTAACGATCACAACGCTTGTGCCAGATGCGATCATGTCTGGGGACGGGAGCGTGTAAGGCGAGCAGCGCGGGACGGTTGCGGCGCCACGAATGCTGTAGTCCCATTCAACGTATGCCGAGTTTGGCGGGACCTTGGTTGCAAGGTTGCTGGCGCGCCGAACATGCTTGATATGAAATTTCAGCGTGTCGATATTGTCAAAGCTGCCCCACGAAGTGTCGGCACCAGCTTTAATGCCCTGGAATGCGGCGTCGGTAATCTGAAACTCGCGGGCGACCAAGTCGCTGACCATGGAGGTGACTTGCCCCATCCGCCGGGCAAACATTGTCGCTCTGGCATATTCGACGGTACCGAGGAACAACGCGAAGAGGATTGGCAGGATCAAAGCGAATTCGACGGCGGCGACGCCGGACGGATCACGAATGTAGTCCGTCAGCCGGTTCAGCTGATTGCGCAAATATTTCATGGCGACGCGAGCCCTAACTCTAGTATTCTTCGGTTACGAATGCCGTGCTGGACGAATACATGTAAGCGCCGGACGCCATATTTCCGAGCCTGAGAAACGGCAAACTATTGGCGAAGTCCCATTGATAACATGCTGTCATCAAGACCCGACGGCTCTGGGCGCCCGATATGGTTGTCAAGGCGGCCGTTCCGGTGCCCGAACTTACCGTTTGTGAGCCCGCAGACAAGCAGCCTTGCGGCCCAATGTCAGCCCAGGTGTTTCCGCTTTGAAGTAAGATCGTAATTTTGGAGCAATCGAGAAAGCCACCGGTATTTGTAGCGTAGGACTGGTCGCCATTGATCGAGTTGCACACCAGATTGCGAAACTGGGCAACGTTGACGCCCGCTTTCTGCGCTTCACCAGTCCGAATGCGTCGCGCTGCGTCTTCGACGCCGCGATCGAGCAAGTGTTGGTTGAAGAAAAACCAACCCGAATTGATGATCCCGAAGATGAACATAAAGAACGGAAGCGCGATGAAGCCGAACTCAACGGCTGTCGCGCCCGACTCGTTACGCCTGAAGCCAGTCTTCCAAGGCTTAATCATAAGGTACACAGGACGACCCCTCACTCACGCATTCGTATGTTTTGACGTTACCTGAGTGAGGGGTCTAAATCTATGTCGCAACAGTCAATGATTTCTATTAAGGTTGCGAAAGTGTAAACGCTAGATGTTCTATTGGGCTTCTTTCTCAACGGACCCTTCGGAGAACTTCGTCTTTTCTTTATTTTGCTTCAGGACCTGATCAAAGAACTTC